>NZ_JBGCCO010000002.1:0-382108 GCF_041262605.1 Kitasatospora sp. GAS1066B | reverse complement strand
TCGTACTGGACGTACTTGGGCGATTCGGGCGTGCGTCCAGCCGGGATGCCCGGCGTCGCGGGCCCGGAAAGATCCGCCGTACAGGCCCTAGGGCCGCGCCGGACCTGACGGTGCCACAGCCATACGATGACCGCCATGAACACAGGGGGACCGCACACCCGGCTCATCGATGGTCGCTTCGAACTCCGTGAGCGGCTCGGCGGCGGCATGGGGCTGGTCTGGCAGGCTCGCGACACCGTGTTGCACCGCGAAGTCGCCATGAAGGAGGTGCGTCCGCCCGGCCCGGCGCTGCTCGACGACGACCCGAAGGCCGCGCGTGCTGCGCGAGCGGGTGCTGCGCGAGGCCCGTTCGCTGGCTCGGCTCAACAATCCGCACGTGGTGACGATCTATCACATCGTGGATGTGCCCGAATTCCCCCATCCGTGGCTGGTCATGGAGCTGGTGACCGGTGGCTCGCTGCACGACCGGCTGGCGCGGGGCCCGCTGTCGCCGGCCCAAGCGGCCCGGCTCGGCCGAGGGGTACTGTCCGCGCTGAGCACCGCACACGCGGCCGGCATTCAGCATCGCGGCGTGAAGCCCGGCAACGTTCTGCTGCGCGCTGACGGCACACCGGTGCTCACCGACTTCGGCATCGCCTCGCTTCGGGATTCGACCAGTCTGACCACGACCGGGGGGCTGATCGGCTCACCCGAGTACATCGCTCCCGAGCGGATCCGCGGTGAGGAAGGCAACCCGGCCTCCGACCTCTGGTCGTTGGGGATGTTGCTCTACGTCGCCGTCGAGGGCCACCACCCGCTGCGGCGCGCCACCAGCATCGCCACGCTCGCCGCCGTGCTCGACGAGCCGATCCCGCCGCCCGTGCGATCGGGACCGCTGGGCCTCGTACTCTCCGCCCTCCTGGTCCGGGACACCACGGCCCGCCCGAACGCCGAGCAACTCGACCGGCTGCTCGCTGCGGCCTAAGCAGGGGCCAAAGCAGAGGCCGACGCTGCGGCCGAAGCAGGGGCCCGAACAGCGCAGCCGACGGCCGAGACCGTGCGCGCCTCGATAGCCCCCCTGCGGTTGACCACGCGACCGGGCACGTCCTCCCCAACGCGCCTGGAGGACAGCCGCCCTGAGCCGGTCACGACCTCCCGCCCGGCGCGGAGCCGCTCCAGGCGCAGGGCGATCTGGTCCAGCTGGTCCGGCGCCGCGGTGCTGGCCGCCGCCGGGCTCTGGACGGTGAACTACGGCTACGGGCAGGACAACCCGTCGAACGACGGACCGGTCACCGCCTCCCCCGAGCACCCGGGCCTGATCACCCCGCAGGGCGCACGCTCGGTGGTCCAGGCGATGAGCCCGCGGATGGGAGGCAGCCGGGTCGTGGAGTTCTGGCTCTCCGCGGACAGCGCGTACGCTCGTGCGCCCGTCCCGGGGAACCCGGGACTCTACGACAGGTTCGACTACCGAGGCGGCAGGACCACCCGCGATCCGAGCGGTAGCGGCACCATGTCCGGCGAAGGCGTGGTGCTCGACCTCGACGCCGTCGCATGGGACGAGCTGCCCGGGCTCCTGCAGCAGACCAACCCGCGCGGCTGACCCGGTGCGGCCGGGTCCGGGGAAGGTTACGTAGTTCTACCGATGTCCCCGTCCGTGATCTCCGGGAGCATCGACGTGCGGCGTCGAGGCGAGATCCACTCAAGCGCCCCGCCGTGACTGACGTGCCACCAACCGGTGTCCGGCCATCGCCGACCCCTGACAGATTGAACGCGGAGAAACACAACGCATGGGTATTTTCGGCTCGATCAAGGGCCTTTTCACGTTCAGCTACAACATCCTGGCCGATGCACCGGCGCTGACCGGCGAACAGGAACGCGGCCTCGCGCTCGGTGCGGTATACGCGCTCGAGGGCGATCTGCCGATCAACGCCCTGACGATGGAGGCCGACGCCAGGACCGCCGCCAAGGTGCTGCGGGGCCCGTGGGGCGTGGTGGACACCGAGTCGGCCCGGGAGACCTACCGCTACCTGATCAGCAGCGGACACCGGGGCATCTACCAGGTGGTGCGTCCGTACTTCGAGGAGCTCGGGAGCGCGAAGAAGCGCAGCGAGTACGTCGCCATCCAGAAGCGCGGGGCGCAGGAGCTGCCCGAGGTGGCGCGCCGGCACGAGCTCGCACCCGAGGACGTGCTGCGCTACTTCGGCGGCTACGCCAACACCATCCACGAGGTGAAGCGCAACCTTCCCGAGCAGTACCCGAAGTCGATCGCCGGCTGGGACGCGGCCCGCGTGGTCCACATCAGCCGGCTCTTCCTGGACGCCGGTTTCATCCAGCCGGACGAGGCATGGACGGCGATCGCACAGGCGGTGCAGTTCGCGCGCGCCGAGCACACGTCCTGGACCGAGTTCAACGGTGGCTTCATCTTCGGGCGCGCGTTCTGGCAGATGGGCATGGGAGGGGCGGACGCGGAGAAGATCGCGCGGGATGTCTCGATGTTCCAGCTCAACTCCGAACGCCTGCTCACCCGTGAGGACAGCCCCTGGGCCCGGCTCGCCTGGTAGCCGCCGGCCGTGCCGGTGCGCGCCGTCACGGTGGGTCCTGGGTCGCACCGAGCACGGCGTGGGTCAGGCTCGCCCGATTGGGCACGCCGAGCTTGCGATAGATCCGGCCCAGGTGACTGTCGATGGTGCGCACGCTGAGCACCAGGGCGCCGGCGATCTCGCCGCTGGTCATCCCGGTGCTGGCCAGGCCGGCGATCTCCCGTTCCCGCGCGGTGAGCACGGCCAGCGCACCACCGGGCGCCAGGGCCCTGGTCCCGGGGATGTGCGCGGCGAGCCGGCCGCGCTGGTGGGCGACTTCGTCGGCCAGACGCGCCGAGCCGCACTGGTGGGCCAGCAGCGCCGCCCGGTCCAGCCGGTCGGTCACCTGATCGGTGAGTCCCGCGTCCAGGGCCAGCTCGGCTGCCGTGACCAGGGTGCGGCCGACCTCGATGCGCTCACCGCCGGCGGCGAAGTGCGTGATCGCCTCCTGCGCGCTGACCAGGGCCCGCTCGGTCTTCCCGCGCATGGCGTGGGCCCGCATGCGCACGCGCATGGCGAAGCCGAGTCGGCTCGCGGAGGGCAGCTGTTCGACACAACTCGCCGCACGCCGCGCCCAGTGCTCGACCAAGGCCAAGTCGCCCTCGGCCAGGGCTACCTGTGCCAAGGTGTCGCAGAAGCGGGGTTGGCGCCAGCTGGTGAGGCGAGGCAGGTCGGTGCCACCCGCCGCATCCAGCAGCAGCCAGCCGGCGCGCGTCGGGTCGCCGGTGAGCAGGACGAGCCCGGCGACGAGGCAGCGGACGCCGACGGCCCACCCGGGTGTCTCTCCGTCGGCGATCGCGGCGGCCCGGTCGGCCAGCTCGAGGACCTCCCCCAGGTCGTCCGCGCTGCCCCGCCAGAGCAGCGCCTCGGCCCGGAACGTCGCCAGGCCGGCCCGAGTCGCGGGGTTGCCGGCGCGCTCGACGAGAGGGGTGGTCTCGTCGAGGGTCGCCAGTGCGCCGCGCAGGTTCCCCGCACGCAGCTGGGTGTTGGCCAGGCTCATCAGCATCATGGGCCGGGCATACGTCTGCCCGGTGCGCCGGGACAGGGCCGCGCCGCGGTCGAGGTGACGTTCGGAGTCGGCCAGCCGACCCAACATCCCCTCGGCCATGCCCAGTTGGTACGCGGCCTCCAGGTTGGTCAGCAGCGTGGCATCCGAGGTGGCGTCGACGAGCTCGGCCGCCCTGTGCACCGTCGTCAGGGCGGTGGCCAGGTCGGCGGTGAACAGATGGGCGAGGGATGCCTGGGCCAGGGCGTTGGCCTCACCGACTCGGTCATCGTGCCTGCGCGCGATCGCCGCGCCCGTCTCGGCATGCTGGAGGGAGGTCGCGAAGTCCTGGAGGTCGTAGCTGTAGTCGGCGAGTTCGGCGTGCAGGGCGGCGGCCGTCGCGGAGTCCTGGTCGGCCAGTGCCGCGAGCCCGGCGCGGGCGATGGCTCCGGCTTCGGTGAAGCGGCCGAGCCGTCGTTCGACCCGGCTGGCGTCGGCCAGCGCAGTCGGGGCGCTGCTCTGGTGCGGCGGCCGGCCCGGTCCGGCGGTTCGCAGGGCATCGAGGAGCGCGCGGCTTTCCGGCGCGTCTCCGGTCAGCAGCCGGGTCTGGGCGAGCAGGACGCGCGCCTCGTGCCAGTGCGGCTCGCCCTCGTGGAGCAGTGACAACGCGGCCTGCAGATACTCGGTCGCGGCGGCGGGCGAGCTGTGGAGCGAGTCGCGGGCGGCAGCGATCAAGGTCGTCAGGTGCTCCGGTTGGCTCGGGTCGGCGGCCCGCACGATGTGGTGAGCGCGTCGCGCGATCGGCGCGGCCCGCTCCGCAAGCGCGAGTTCGGCGCTGCGGTGCAGGGCGAGCCTGCGGCTGGGCTCGAGCCGCCGGTAGACGACCTCGCCGACCGCGCGGTGACGCAGCATCAGGTATGGCGCGGGGGCGGCCGCCCGGACCAGGTCGAGGCGGGAGAGGGCGTCCAAGGCCCGCATGGCCGCGGCCATCTCCAGGCCGGCGACCGCGGCGAGCAGTTCCGGGCGGCACGGCTCGCCGAGCACCGCCGCGGCCTGGACCACGGCGAGCGCGGGGTGATCCAGGTCGGCCAACTCGCCGAGGATTGCCAGGGCGGCGTCGGCGCCGGCTTCGCCCTCGGCGCCGAAGACCTTGAGGTACTGCGGATTGCCCAGGCACGCGCGGTGGACCTCCTCGGCCTCGGGGTGGTCGCCGAGCAGTGCGAGGGCCTGCTCGCGGGAGAGTGCTCCGAGGTGCCGCACCTCGAGCCGGCCCGTGGACGCGGCGCGGGAGAGCACGGCGGCCAGCGCGGGCGAGAGCTGGCGCTGCCGGTAGGCCAGCAGGCAGAACACCGGACCGGTGGCGGCCGTGTGGAGCAACCGCTCCACACCCGGGATCCGGTCGTTCGCCAGCTGATGCAGGTCGTCCATGGCAACCAGCGCGGGTATGCCCTGCTCCACCAGCTCGTGCAGATCGCAGCAGCCGTCCGCCGGCGGACGGACGTCGCGGGGCGTGGGGGCGAGCGCGGGCTGACCGTGTGCCGCGAGTACCCGGACTCCGGCGGCCAGGGCGTACGCGGTCGCTGCCAGCATCAGCGTGCTCTTGCCGATACCCGGCTCCCCGACCAGCGCGATTGCCCGTCCCCGACCCGATACCAGCTCACCCAGTGCCACCCGCACGTGCTCGACCTCGGCTTCCCTGCCAACCGATCGAGAAGCCGAGGCGACCAACGTATGCGGCAGCGGCGCCACCTCACGGACCGCAGGGAGTACGCAGCGGCCGGGAAGGAGGCCATCCGTCCGACCCGGCCACGCCGGTGAAACCTCGGGCAGTGAGGTGTGGCTCCACAGATCGTCAGACATGAACGGCACAGTAGTCGCCGCGACCGACGCCTGTGCGTGCCGAAAAAGCCGGTCACCTTATGCGACTTGCTCGTATTCATGGATGAGACCGCCAAGGCGGTCGCGGCGGATGACACGCGATTGGTCATCGGCGGCGGACGGTTCAGGTGTGTCGACAGCTGGTCCGGCGCCACCAGGGAGGGCTGGATCGCCTGCCTGGACGAGCTCGGTAGTGGCTCCAGCGGCGCTGAGACGCTCGGCGTACCGGCGGCCTTCATCGCGCAGCGGGTCGACCGCCCGCCGCCGGGCACGACTTCCAGGCCCGATAGGCCGCACCAGCCGAGGAGTTGGTCGGTAGCCCGATCCCGGAAAGGGCAGCGGCTGGGCCCGGTCCCCCGTGCCGGGCCCAGCCGTCGGGGTGTCAGCCGGCCGTGGGTGGCCGGCGGTCGGGGATGGTCGGCCGCCAGCGGCTCAGCGCCGCTGTGAGCAACGTGGCCACGCCGAGCAGTGCCACGGCCGCGTCGGGGCCGGCGGTCTTCCACAGGAAGCAACCGGCTATGAAGAGCATCAGGACGACGACGGGAGACCCGGCCAGCGCTGCGGCGGCCGGACCGTACCGGCCGCGCAGCAGGGCGGGCACGGCCGCCGCGAGCAGCGCGAGTTCCGTCGCACCGAGCACCAGCGCCACCACGCCGCCGGCGCCGTAGCCGAGCCACCTCACCGGCCCCATTCCGAGCGCCGTGTCGAGCAGGACACCGCCGGTCAGCGCTCCCGCCAGGGCGCTCCAGCTGCGCCGACGGGTGGCAGGTCCGAGCAGGTCGCGCGGTGCGGCCAGCGGGATCAGCGCCCACAGTACCTGCGGCCCGAACCAGGCGAACGCCCGGGCGATCAACTGGGCCCAGTGGCCTTCGGCCCAACTCGTGGAATCCGTCAGCTCCATCACGTCACCGCTCAGCGTCGCCAGCAGGCCGACCACGCCGGACGACCGGGCCGTCGTCCACCGACCGCACACGGCCGCGACGGCGGCCAGCAGCAAGAGCAGCAGGCCGGCCTGATCGAGCCAGTAGGAGGCGAGCTGGAGGCCGGTGGCGGACGGCCACAGGTCCAGCATCCCGAACTGCCGCCAGTGCCTCGGCCCCACGAGCATCAGCACCGACACGGGCCCGGGCTGCGACACGAGCCCCCAGGCCACCGCCGCCGTTGCCGCGAACGGTGCGGCCAGCGCGGCCAGTTGCGCGGGCAGCCCGTCGGAGCCCAGCCCGATCCGCAGCCGCAGCCCGTGCCCGGCCAGGTCGACCGCCTCCCGTGCGGTGGTCCAGCGGCCCGTGCCGGCGGTGGTGTCCGCGAACACCGCTGCCAACTCCTCGCCCCACTCCCGCCGGTAGGCGGCCGGGTGGAGCAGCAGCGCCAGCTTCAACCCGAGGCCGCTCATGAGGCGAACCCGGTGCGCAGCTTCGGGGCGCGGGTGGCGGCGGCGAGCCGGCGTTCGGCCTCGGCGGCGACCGCGCGCAGCCGTTCGGCCTCGGCGGTCAGCACCTCGCGCCCGGTGTCGGTGAGCGCGTAGGTGCGGCGGGCTCGCCCGTCCACCACCTCCTCGCTCTCGACGCGCACCAGCCCCTGCCCGAGCAGGCGGTCCAGCGCTCCGTAGAGCGTCCCCGTACGCAGTTTCACCCGGCCTCCGGAGATCACGGCGACCTCCTGGATCAGCGCGTACCCGTGCCGGGGCGCATCGGCCAGTGCGGTGAGGAGGAGCAGCGTGGGCTCCTGCATCGAACGATCCGTCATGGGACTACATATATCGGATACTGGCATATGCAGTCCAGGGGATCGCGTGACCTCGCAACGGCGGGCAGGTGCCCCGCCCGCCGTTGATCTGACGCTCGGTCACCCCACCCGGAGCCGGCGCGAAGGTCTGCCGAGACCGTGTCCACCGCTGGCCCGGACTCGTCGCCGAGCAAGCGAAAGTGCCAGGGGCAACAGCAAGTCGAGTAGCCGCTGATTATCCGCGCCACCTCGGCGAATTGCAGCGCATTGGTTTGAAAATGCTTGACCGTTAAGCATATCAACTACCTCGTTTCCTCTGGATGGCAGCTGGTCAATGAGTGGCACAACTCCTCCACTGACACTGCTAGTTGTCCGATACTCGCCGAAAACGTGGGTGAATTCTCGCACCTGAGCATGCGACAGCAGCCGTCTCCGACGGAGCGCCGGGTGAAGCCCCCGGTGATCGCACGCCGCTGGCGCGCGCGTATGCGCGGGGTGGGCGGGGATTGCGGATATCGCTGCTGGCTAAGTTAGATGAGCGAGACGACAACTCTGTTGTCTGCCAACCGGATCAAAGCCCCGATGCGCGTTCGGACCCTGGCTGTGTCGGGCCGGCCGGTCCGCACCAGTACGCACAAGGAGTGGTCAATGCCCCTGGCCGGGTTCACCGTCTTCACCCCCGACGTGCGGTCGCAAGTCTCCGGCCGGGCCGGGAAACCGTCTGCCGCGCATGCCCCAGCCAAGCCCGCGGCGGTGCGGCCGTGAACACCACAGCGAACGCCACGGCAGACGCCACAGCGAACACCGCATCCATCGCACGGATTCTGCGCGGCCCGAGCGGTCTTGGCACGTCGAGCCTGCACCCGGGCCGGGCCGACGCACCCAGCGAGGCACCTCACAGGGCACCTGACGCGACACCGGCGGAAGCAGGCAGGCCGATTCCGGGCCTCTACTACCACCCGGTGCCCGAACCCGACCCCGGGCGGGTGGCCGAGGTGGGTCGGCGGGTCAAACAGTGGGCGGTGGAGGAGGTCCAGCTCTTTCCGCCGGACTGGGAAGGCCAGTTCGACGGCTTCGACCTCGGCCGCTACATGGTCGCCTGCCACCCCGAGGCCCCCAGCATCGACCACCTGATGATCGCCACCCGGCTCATGGCGGCCGAGAACGCGCTGGACGACGTCTACTGCGAGGACCACGGCGGCTCACCCATCGGCCTCGGTGGCCGGCTCCTGCTGGCGCACACCGCCCTCGACCCCCTGCACACCACGCACGAGTACCACCCGGACTGGGAGGCGTCGCTGCACGCCGACGCCCCGCGCCGCGCCTACCACTCCGCCATGCGGTACCTCACCGAGGCGGCCACGCCCAGCCAGGCGGACCGGTTCCGGCACGACATGGCCCGTCTGCACCTGGGATACCTCGCCGAGGCCGCCTGGGCGGAGACGGACTACCTGCCCGAGGTGTGGGAGTACCTGGCGATGCGCCAGTTCAACAACTTCCGCCCCTGCCCGACCATCACCGACACCATCGACGGCTACGAGCTCCCCGCCGAGCTGCACGCCCTGCCCGCCGTTCAGCGTGCCATCGCGCTCGGCTCCAACGCCACCACCATCGTCAACGACCTGTACTCGTACACCAAGGAGCTCGCCAGCCCGGGCAAGCACCTGAACCTGCCGGTGGTGATCGCGGAGCGCGAACGGTGCAGCGACCGCGAGGCGTACCTGAAGACGGTCGAGGTCCACAACGAGCTCATGCACGACTTCGAGGCCGCCGCGGCCGCTGCCGCCGCCGCCCATCCCGCACCACCAGTGGTCCGGTTCCTGCGCGGCGTGGCCGCCTGGGTCGACGGCAACCACCACTGGCACTGCACCAACACGTACCGCTACAGCCTGCCCGATTTCTGGTAACCAAGGAGCTGACCACCAATGACCACAACGGACCTCATCGCCGACCCGAACACGACCGCCGAGATCCCCGGACCGGCGACGCCCTACCAGGACGACATCGCCCGCTACTGGGACCAGGAGGCGCGACCCGTCAACCTGCGCCTGGGTGATGTGGACGGCCTCTACCACCACCACTACGGCATCGGCGAGATCGACCGCGCCGCGATCGCGGCGTCCGACGAGGGCGATCGCGAGAAGCAGGTGATCGCCGAGCTGCACCGGCTGGAGTCCGCGCAGGCCGACGTCCTCCTGGACCACCTGGGCCAGGTCCCGGGCGACGCCACGCTGGTGGACGCCGGCTGCGGCCGGGGCGGCTCCATGATCATGGCGCACCAGCGGTTCGGCTGCCGGGTCGAAGGCGTCACCCTCTCGGCCAAGCAGGCCGAGTTCGCCAACCAGCGCGCCCAGCAGCTCGGCATCGACCGTTCCGTCCGCTCCCGCGTCTGCAACATGCTGGACATGCCCTTCGAGACCGGGCAGGTGGCGGGCTCCTGGAACAACGAGTCCAGCATGTACGTGGACCTGGACGACCTCTTCGCCGAGCATTCCCGCATCCTCGCCGTCGGCGGCCGCTACGTGACCATCACCGGTTGCTGGAACCCGGTCTACGGGCAGCCGTCGAAGTGGGTGTCGCAGATCAACGCGCACTTCGAGTGCAACATCCACTCCCGCCGGGAGTACCTGCGCGCCATGGCCGACAACCGCCTCGTGCCGCAGGCCGTCATCGACCTCACGCCGGCGACGCTGCCCTACTGGGAGCTGCGGGCCACCTCCTCGCTGGTCACCGGCATTGAAGAAGCGTTTCTCTCCTCCTACAAGGACGGCTCCTTCCAGTACGTGCTGATCGCCGCCGACCGGGTCTGACCAGCCGTCCCGCTCCTGCTCCGCCGGTCAGTCCGCCGCCAACCGCTCACCGCAGCGGCTGCAGTAGGCCGGGGCGACCCCATCGGGCACCGCGCCGCAGGCCGGGCAGATCCGGTGGAGCAGGCAGGCGGCCTCGCCACCCTCGGCCACGGGCCTGGCCGTCCGGACCCCCTGGACGGCCAGGCCCGGACGCCGCCGGTGGACGGTGAGGTAGACCAGCCCCCCGGGTCCGGCACGCAGTCCGCGCCGGGCGGCGCACGGCAACCAGACCAGCCCGCCGACCTCGAGCGGCAGCGCCCGCGCACCGTCCAACAGCGTGCCGCCGCCAGCGACGACGAGCAGCAGCACGTCCAGGTCGTTCTCCTGGTGCTCGTCCACCACGGCATCGGCCGGCAGGCGGATCAGGTTGGCGTCGAGTTGCCGCCCGGGCTCCGCGAGCCGCCACAGCGCGCCCCGCTGCTCCGAACCGGCTCCGGCGACGCGTTCGGCGAGGTCGGCCAGCAGGCGCGCGGTGCCGGGGGTGGATGTCATCTCGGTCCTCTCCACGTACGTGATCTCCTGACGTCAGTGTGACGCGCCCGCTCCCGGGCTGAGATCGGTGCACGGAGGGACGGCCCGGCGCTCGAGCCATCGACGGCCCACCAGGCGTGAGTTCAGCGCCGGCCTCAGGCCGCTTCGGCGGGCACCCGTCCCGAGGCGACCGCGTCGAGCAGTGCCTGGTGGTCGTGCTCGTTCTGGTCGGCGTAGGTCTCCGCGAAGCGCGTCAGCGCCTGGTCGAACACGTCGCTGCGGCCCAGGTAGGCGGCGATGGCGATCCGGTCGCCGGATCTGGCGTGGGCGCGGGCGAGGGTGGCGCCGCACAACTCGCCGAAGGCGCGCATGCCGCGCGGCACCATCTGCGACGGCTCGGCGATGCCCTTCCAGTCGCGCAGCTGGCGTACGTAGAAGTCGCGCTCGACGCCGTCCGGCGCGTGCACGTGCTCCCAGCCGAGGAAGATGTCGCTGGTGGCCTGCATCAGTCGCTGCCCGGCGACCACCCGCTCGCCCTGGGTGGCGTACCGGCTCGCGCCGGCGTGTGCGGCCAGCACCGACGGGTCGGCCTCCTTGGCCTGAAGGAAGAGGGGGTCCTCACCGTCCTTGCCGAGCATCAGCACGATCCAGCAGCGCGTACCGACGCTGCCGACGCCCACCACCTTGCGTGCCATGTCGACCAGGGTGAACTGGCTGAGCAGGTGCCGGCGGTCCGTCTGGAGGCTGCTGCGGTACCGGGCGATCAGCTCCCGGATCATCTCCTCCAGCGCCTCGCCCGCGAGGCCGGGCATCAGGTCGCGGGCCCGGGTGATCACCGGCGGCTGCGAGGCGATCCGCCGCTCGCCGTCGACCACCTCGGTGAGCTTCTCGAACGCTTGCAGGCTGTCGCGGGTGCGCGCCTTGGCCAGCGTCTCGGACAGCATGGCGCGGCCGCGCTTGTGCAACCGCCCGGCCGCGATGGCCTGCAGCTGTTCGGCGTCCTGCCGGGCGTACCAGACGTCGAGATTGTTCATCCCGGCGAAGCGGCGCATCTGTTCACGGTAGGAGCGGACGGTGGCCTGCACGATCGCGGCGCGTTCCGCGTCGGTGAAACCGTTCTCGCGGCCGGCGATGACCATGCTGGCGGCCAGCCGTTTGACGTCCCACTCCCACGGGCCCGGCAGCGTCTCGTCGAAGTCGTTGATGTCGAAGACCAGGTTCCGCTCCGGGGAGGCGAGCAGCCGGAAGTTCAACAGGTGTGCGTCACCGCAGAGTTGCACGCGCAGGCCGGAGAGTGGCGTGGTGGCCAGATCACCGGCCATGATCGCGGCGGCGCCCCGGTAGAAGCGGAACGGCGATTCCGACATCCGCCCGTAGCGGATCGGCACCAGTTCGGTGACCCGGGTGGCGGACTGCTTCTCGATGACGTCCACGGGGTCGGGCCGGTGCGGGCCCGGCTCGAACTCGGCGTGGCTGGAGCGTGGCGCGTGCGCGCGGGCCGCCCTGCCCAGCTCGGCGCGTTCGCGCGGGGAGCGCCAGGACACGTCGCGGGTGGTGATCGTTGGATTCCGAGTCATCACAGTCTCCGTCCGGTTACAGCCGTCCATCCGGCGGCCCTCGCCCGGGCCGTCGGCACGCATCGGCCTCCCCTTCTCCCCATGCTGCGCGCGGCAGCCGCGATCCGCGCGCGCCGGGGCAGCACGCCAGGGCAGCGCGCCGGGGCAGCGTGCGGGGAGGATCCTGGACGGAGACGGGCTCCCCGGGTCGTCGCCGTGCGACAACCCGCTGCCGGCGAGCCCCCTGGAGGCTCTGATGACCGACAGTCCCGCGCCCGATGCGAAGCGCCCGGTCGCCGAAGGCCCGGTCGCCGTGGGAACGGACGGCTCACCGCCCGCCCGCGAAGCGGTGCTCTTCGCGCTCCGTGAGGCCCAGCTACGCGGCGTCGCCCTGCGGGCCGTGTGCGCCTACGACTACGTGCCGGCCCGGCACACCGGCATGGAGCGGATGGCCTGGCCGGGGACCAGCGGCGGCTACCCGCCGCATCAGTACGATCTCGTCACGCAGGCGGTGGCCGACTCGGTCGCGGAGCTCGCGCGGCAGGTCGGCGGGCCGCCCGTCGAGGTCGAGGTGCGGTGCGAGCTGGGGCGTCCGGCGCAGGTCCTGCTGGAGGGCAGCACGGACGCCTGCCTGCTGGTGGTGGGCACCCGGGGTTCGAGCGCCTGGGGACGCCTGACGCTCGGCTCGACCAGCACCGAGGTCGTCCATCACGCGCACCTCCCGGTCGTGGTGGTGCCGGCCGAGCCGCACGAGGCCCCGGCCTGAGACCGGCTCGCCGACGCCGGGCCTCAGCCCAGGTCGAAGGTGTTGGGCAGGCCGAGCTGGTAGCGCAACTCGTCGACCCGCTTGAGCGGTTCGAGCTCCGGCGGCCGGAACAGGGGCCAGATGCGGCAGCGTTCGGCGGTCGAGCCGTCCGCGTCGAGCAGGGCGTTGACGGCTCGCCTGGCCGACTCGTTGGCCCCCTCCATGGTGGCCAGGTCCACGTCGGTGCGCACGTAGTCGCCGGCCAGGAAGAAGTTGGGGATCGCCGTGGCGGCGGAGGGCCGGTGGTAGAGGGTGCCGGCCGGGTGGATCAGGAGCTGCTCGCGGTTGCGCGGGGTGGGCCCACCGAGGCCGGTGACGGCCGGATCCATGAACCACGAGTGCAGATCCGCATCGTCGAGGAGCACCCGGCCCGCACCGTTGAGCGCGTCCTTGCACTGGGCCCAGGCCTCCTGCGCCACCTGCTCGCGGGTGCACTCCATGGCGGTCCTGCCGGAGAGGATGCCGGGCAGGTTCCACTCGGAGACGCAGATCGACAGGCAGTCGACCACGGTGCCGTCCCCGTAGTCGGCGGGGAAGTCCCGGACGTCCCAGAACTGGGCCTGGTTGACGCTGGTGATCGCCCATGGGGAGTCGATGTAGATGGTGTGCCCGTGGACGATCCGCACCGGCCTCTTCAGGTAGAACTGCACACCGACCATCCAGTCGGTGCGCAGCTCGTCGCAGCGCGCCAACTGCGGGTCGGCGGCGCGGAGTTCCGACCCCCAGGTGACCCGGGCGTGCTCCACCGGAAGAGCCGAGACGTAATGATCGGCGGTGACGGTCCGGGCCGCGCCGCCGTCCGGGGCCGCGACGCGTACGCCGGTGACCCGGCCGTCGCCGTACAGCACTTCCTGTACCTCGGTGCCGAGTTCGAAGACCACGCCGAGCGAGCGCAGCTCGGCCGCCCACGGGTCGATCCAGGCCTCGCTGGTCGGCGCGTTGAGCACCCGGTCGGGCTCGCCGTCCACGCCCCGGCCGAGGATGCCGTCGATGACGAAGGCCTCGAGGATGGTGCGCGCGACGGTCCGGGTGCTGGCCTCCTCCGCCTTGGTGGCGGCCAGGTCGCGGGTCAGGCCGATGCCGAGCAGCCGCTGGTAGTCCTGGGACATCTCGGCGGCCCGGATGAAGTCCCACCAGGGCACCTTCTCCCACTGATCCTCCCGGCGCCGGTCGCAGCTGGTGAGGTGGACCAGGACCCGGCCGGCGAAGTAGGCGACCTCGTCGGCGGGCAGGTGCAGGACGGTGTCGAGCAGACCGGTGACGGTCCGCAGCAGGGCCTCCGGGGCGAGTTCGCTCGGGTCCGGTGGTGCGGTGAGGGTGCGCAGGGGCAGCCGAAGGCCGGGGCGGCCGGCGTTGCGGGCGAGCAGCGCCTCGGTGCCGTTGCGCAGGTTGCCGTGGACCCCGTCGGCATTGCCGCCGAACGGGATCCGGCGCATCGTGTCGGGCAGGTTGCGGTAGAAGCCGGGGAAGAACCGGAAGCCGTGCTCGCCCGGCAGCGGCCGGCGGCCGCCCTGGCCGGTGCCCGGCACGTCCATGCTGCGGGCCTTGCCACCGAGCACCGGGTAGTACTCGTAGACCGTCACCGCGTAGCCGCGCAGGGCGAGTTCATGGGCCGCGCTCAGCCCTGACACGCCACCGCCCAGCACCGCGACGCTGGTTCGGCCGCCACCACCGCCGGCAGCATCAGCAGCAGCCGTTGCCGGTGCGGCCGCGCCCAGGGCGACCGCACCGCCGATGCCGCCGACCTCGGAGAGGAACCGACGCCGTGATCGACTCGCCGTCATGACGATTGACCCCCTGTTGAATCCTGCTGACGTGTCGTCATGTCCAGGGCACAGCCTACGAACCATCGCGACGACGGCGCGCCGGACCGCCCCGGACGTACACCACCCTCACTTGGCGTTCGACTCTTCGCACAGTCGTCCGAGCCGCGGCGGCGGCTCGTGGTCCGGCGGCGTGCCTTGACTTGAGGACGTCAACTGGCCAGAGTGTCAGACCAACCGGACTCGCGGCACTCCCCCACACGCCAGCGCCGCAGCGCCGCCCCCCACCGCCGCCTCCTCCAGGAGGACTCCGTGATCGCTCGCAGGACACTGCTCGGCGCCTCGATGGCCGCTCTCGCGGCTCCCTTGGTGCTCACCGGCACGCAGCGGCGCGCCGCGGCCGCCACGCCGGCCACGCTCACCGTGGACCTGGCCAACAACACCTCCTCGAACACCGTCTACGCCTACGTGCTGGGACTGGACATCGCGCAGGGCAACAGCTGGGCCTTCCTCCAGGCCGACGGCCAGACGCTCTACCACCCGCCTTCCCCGGCCGCCCCCGGGGCCCCGCTCGGCGCCGACTGCGCGATCGCCCTGCCGCCTCCCGGAGCGGCGCCCCGGACCATCGCACTGCCCCGACTCGCCAGCGGGCGGATCTACTTCTCGATCGGCAGCAAGCTGGTGTTCCTGGTCAACCCGGGCCCGGGCATCGCGATGCCGTCGGTGAGCAACCCCACCGACCCGAACATCAACACCGCTTACAGCTTCTGCGAGTTCACCTACGACCAGAGCCAGCTGTACGCCAACATCAGCTTCGTGGACTTCGTCTCGGTGCCGATCTCCTTCAACCTGCAGACGCCGCAGGGCCCCCAGACGGTCCAGGGACTGCCGGCCGGCGGGCTCGATACCGTCTGCTCCGCGCTGCGCGCCCAGGCCACCGCGGACGGCGGCGACTGGGCGAAGCTGATCGTCCAGGACGCCGCGGGGAACAACCTGCGCGCGCTCAGCCCCAACCTGGCCATCGGGTCGAACTCCTCGCTCTTCGCCGGGTACCTCGACGCGTACATCGACCAGGTGTGGCAGCAGTACCAGGGCACCGACCTGGTGGTCGACACCCAGTACACCTGGGGCACCGTCACCGGACGGGTGGGCAACGGGGTGCTGACCTTCCCCGGCGTGGGCAGCTTCACGAAACCGTCCACCGCCGCCGTCTTCAACTGCAGCAGCGCCCCGTTCACCACGGGCAACGACGAGATGGGCAACCTGAGCGCGCGCCTGGCCGCGGCGTTCAACCGCACCACGCTGCTGGCCGATCCGAACCAGCCGGACGGCGAGAACCCGGCCGCCTTCTACACCCAGGCCCGGACCAACCACTACGCGCGCATCCTGCACGCGACCACCACCGACCACCTCGGCTACGCGTTCCCCTACGACGACGTCCACCCGGCAGGCGTGGACTTCGAGGGCAAGGTCCAGTCGGCCACCCCGACCCTGCTCACCATCACCGTCGGCGCGGCCCAGGGCTCCTCCGGCAATCCGCCGCCGGGCGGCACCAGCGCGTTCAGCACCATCAAGGCGGCCGCGCACAGCTCCAACTCGGGTACCCAGACCGAGCCCTGCACCGACGTCGGCGGCGGGCAGGACGTCGGCTGGATCTCCAATGGTGCCTGGCTCGGCTACTCCGGCATCGACTTCGGTGCGACCGGCGCCACCCAGTTCCAGGCGCGGGTGGCCTCGGGCGCGGCCGCCGGGGTCAGCGGGCTGGTCGAAGTCCGGCTCGACAGCGTCACCGCCCCGCCGGTCGCCAGCTTCGCCATCGGCAACACCGGCGGCTGGCAGAGCTGGACCACCGTCCCCGCCAACCTCGCCGCGACCACCGGCGTGCACACCGTCTACCTCACCTTCAGCAGCGGCCAGCCCGCCGACTACGTCAACGTCAACTGGTCCACCTTCGCGGCCGGCTGACGGTAGCGCAGCCAGCCAACGAAACGACCGCTTGCGCTCAGCTCTCCGGTCGCTCGACGAGGTACCAGCCGTCCCGGGCGAACCCGGTGACGGCGCACCGCTCGGCCAGCAGACCCGCGAGCACCTCGCGCAGCGCGTGGCGCCAGTCACGCGCTGCGCGGGGGTCGCGCCGGCGCAGCGCCTCGATGTCCGGCGGGACGCGGACCAGCAGGGTGTCGCCGTCCGGTCGCCCGGCGGTCGGGCGGCCGCGCTCGTCCATGTCCAGGGCGACCACCGCACGGGACCGCAGCCCGTCCGGCTCGATGGTGTGCGGCCGTCCCGCGCAGGCCAGTTCGACCCGCTCGGCGGCCAGCTCCCAGCGGACCAGCAGCCGGTCCGAGGCGTCGCCGGCGTTCACCTCGTCCTGCATCGGGCCGTAGAAATCGGCGAGGTACTCGGCCGGGAGCGCGCCGAGCTTGGCCAGGTTGAAGTAGGCGTTGCGGCTGACCAGCGGGTCGTAGGTCCAGGTGATGGTGGCGATCGAGCGCTCCAACGCCCAGGCGCGCTGGTGCAGTTTGACGGCGTAGCCGATGCTGCGGCCGCGGGTGCCGCCCTCGACGGCGGCGACGTGCGAGTGCAGGCCGACCGTGGCGAGCAGGCCCAGGCAGGTGCCGATCAGCCGGTCGTCCTGGTGGACGCCGGCCACGTAGCTGCCCGAGTGGGCCAGGACCAGCAGCAGTTCGGGCGTGATCATGGTGCCCCCGGGCGTGGTGGGCGGCCAGACCTGGTCCAGCAGCGCGCCGGCCTCGGCCAGCGTGTCGAGGTCGTGCAGCTCGCGGATGGTCACCCCGGCCGCACGGGCGGCGCGCTCGGCGGCGGCGCGCGCAGTGGGCAGCGCGGTCGGGTCGGGGCTCGGGTTCATCTCGGCTCCTTGCGCAGTTCGGTGACCAGGGCCGTCGCCCATCCTGTGCCGGTCGGTCTCAGGCTGCCCGCGCACCGCGCTCAGATCACCCCGGCGCGCAGGGCGTAGACCACGGCGTGGGTGCGGTTGCGCAGGCCGAGCCGGGTGACCACGCCGTGCACGATGCTCTTCACCGTGCGCTCGGAGTAACTGAGCTTCGCGGAGATCTGCTTGGTGCTCAAGCCCTCCGCCAGCAGGCGCAGCACCTCGACCTCCCGGTCGGCCAGACCGGCGATGTTCAGGCCGGCCGGCACCAGCGTCCGGTCCCGGATCGCCCTGATGTGGGTGATCAGCGCCTGCTGCACGCCCGCCGAGGACTCCCCGCCCCCGGCGCCGGCCTCCAGGACGGCGCGCTTGATGTCGTCGAAGCCGCTCTCCTGCCGGTTCAGGTAACTCACCAGGCCCAGGTCGATGGCCCGCAGCATCTGGTGCTCCGGAAACTCGTGCGCGACCAGCACCAGCGGCAGGGGCCGGTCCGTCGCCTCGACCTGGACGCGTTCCACCCGCGACAGCGTGTCACTGGTGACCTCGGTCGCCAGTACCAGCAGCACATCGGCGGGATGGCGCCAGGTCCAGTAGCTGGCGGTGATGTCCTTGCACGAGGAGAGCCACCAGACGGCCCCCTCGCCGGTCACCGGATCATTCGCGAGAACCGCCACCGTGACGGATTTCACGGCCTTGTCAGTCATCAGCTGCCCCCCGGCCACGCGCTGGCTCCAATTCCCTGCACGGGAATTCCCCGAGAACCCCGTGCAGTTTGTCGGCATCACTCCGACTCCGCTCCCCCGCACACTGCCATTATGCGCCACTTCGGTCTCATCTCTGACGCCCCGTTACGGATCGTGATTCGCCAAGGACTCCTGCCGCGACGATCTCCGGACACTTCGTCAGGAGACGATAGTCCGGCAACTGATGACACGGACTCAGGTGCGTAGTGCGTTGCACCGATGGCCGGAAAGGGCCGAGAAGGGCCGAGAAAGGCCGGAAAGGGCCGCTGCGGGCGGCGCCCCCGGGCCTGCGGCCGTCGGGCCCCGCCGGGTGGCTGCACCAAGGGGCAGCACCATCAGCCGTGCCCGAACTGCCCGAAGAGGCAGAATCCGGCGCCGCCCGGCCGAGCAGGCAGGACGGCCGAGACCGCATCGTGATCATCCCCCGGGCCCAGCGCGTTTCACGCCGTCGCAGCCCCAAAGTGCGACGCTCCCCGCCCCAAGGGGCGGCACGCCTTGCGTTCCGTCTCCGGTGCCGTTCATCTTGGGATCGGCCCCGAAACCGCGCCGAGAGCGCGAAGGTCCCTGCAGCAGGCCCGAATTGAACCCCTTCCACCAATGCTTCGGACAGAGAGGAAGCCTGCGGCCATGACCCTCCACGGGATATCGACGGACAACGCGGCGCAGCAGCCGCCACAAACACCGATCGCCTGCGATTCGCTGGACGAACTGCGGATCGTCATCACCGGCATCTGGCAGGATGTGCTGCGCCTGGACGGCCTCACCCCCGACGACGACTTCTTCGAGCTGGGCGGCCATTCGCTGACCGCTTCGCAGGTGATCTCCCGAATGCGGCAGACGCTGCGGGTGGAGGTGCCGCTGGCGGCCTTCTTCGACCACCCGACCGTCGCCGAACTGGCGGCCTTCACGGCGGCTCGACGGGCCGAGGCGGACCCCGGTGTCCAGTAGCCCGCAGCCCGAGCGCTCGTCCCGGTCCCACGTCTCGCCCCAGGCCGACCTCACGTCCCAGTCCGACCTCACGTCCCAGCTCTCGCCGCTCTCCGCCGCGCAGCAGCGGCTCTGGTTCTTCTGGCAGCTGCGCCCGCGGAGCAGCGAGTACAACGTGCCCAAGGCCACCCGGCTGCGCGGCCCGCTCGACCTGCCCGCGCTGGCAGCGGCCCTCACCCGGCTGACCGAGCGGCACAGCCTGCTGCGCGCCACCTTCCCCACCGTGGACGGCACGCCGATGCTGCGGATCGCGCCGGCCGTCACCGTGCCGCTGCCCGTCACCGACCTGACCGACCTGCCCGCCCCGGCCCGCGAACGCGCGCTGGGCGAGGCGGTGGACCGGCTGGCGCTGGGGCCGTTCGACCTGCTGCACGGCCCGGTGTTCCGGGCCGGGCTGATCCGGCTGGCGGCCGAGGAGCACGTGCTGGTGCTCGCCTTCCACCACATCGTGGTGGACGGGTGGTCGCTGGGCATCATCGAGCGCGATCTGGCGGGCGAGTACACCGCCGCGCTCGACGGCAACCCTCGACTGCCCACGACGCCCACACCCACGTACGACTACCGGGACTACGCGGCCGACGAGCGGCGGATGCTGGCCGGCCCGCGCCGGGCCGAGGCGATGGCCTACTGGCGGCGGCAGCTGGCCGACGCGCCCGCCCAGCTCCAGCTGCCGACCGACTGGCCCCAGCCACGGGTGCCGAGCAATGCCGGCGATGTCCGCTCCTTCCTGCTGCCGCCCCAACTCGCCCAGCAGGCACAGGCCTTGGGCCGCAAGAAGCGGGTCACCAAGTTCGTCGTGCTGCTCAGCGCCTACGCCGCGCTGCTCGCCCGGCTGACCGCCGCCAAGGAGGTGGTGATCGGCGTGCCGGTCAGCGGCCGCACCTCGCTGGAGGTCGAAGGGGTGGTCGGGCTCTTCGTCAACATGCTGCCGCTGCGGGTGCGGGTGCGCCCCGGCCTGACCTTCGCCGAGCTGCTGCCCCAGGTGCGCGACACCTTCCTGGCCGGTCACGAGTACCAGGACCTGCCCTTCCAGCAGGTGGTCGAGGAACTGGCGCCCGAGCGGCAGACCTCGCGCCACCCGATCTTCCAGAGCGTCTTCACCTACGAGGACCAGAGCGGCGCCGAGTCCGGAATGCCGGGGCTGACCGCGAGCCCGGTGCCGATCCGGATCGAGACCGCGAAGTTCGAGCTGACCCTGCACGTGGCCTTCGACGCCGAGCGGGCCGAAGGCTGGATGGGCTACCAGAGCGACCTGTTCGAGCCGCGCACCGCCGAGTTGCTGGGCGAGCGGTACCTGCGGCTGCTGACGGCGGCGCTGGCCGCACCGGACGCGCCGCTCGACCGGCTGCCGCTGCTGGGCCCGCAGGAGGAGCGGACCGTGCTGGCCGGCGCGCTCCAACCGCCGCCGCCCGCCGCCGAGTGCGTGCACCGGCTGGTGGCGCGCCGGGCGAGCGAGCAGCCGACGGCCGTCGCGGTGCGCACCGCCGAGCGCGCCCTGAGCTACGCCGAACTCGACCGTCAGGCCGACCTGGTGGCGGCGCGCCTGCGGGCCGCCGGGGCCCGGCCCGGTGCCCTGGTGGCAACCTGCCTGCCGCGCGGCCCGGAGCTGGTGATCGCCGAACTCGGCGTCCTGAAGAGCGGCGCCGCCTATCTGCCACTCGATCCGGCCAACCCGCCGGGCCGGTTGGCCGCCGTGCTGGACGAGGCGTGCCCGCTGGCCGTTCTGACGGATCGTCAGCATCCGGAACTGCCGGACACCGTACGGATCCTCACGCTCGACGAGCTGCTCGACGACGCCGACACCGACACCGGCCTCGGGTCCGCCGACGCCCGGCCCGCGCCGCAGGCCGGCGCCGGCGACCTCGCGTACGTCATCTACACCTCGGGCTCGACCGGCCGGCCCAAGGGTGTGATGATCGAGCACCGGGCGCTGGCCAACCTGGTCGCCTGGCACCACCGGGAGTTCGCACCGGCGCCCGGCGACCGCGGCACGCTGATCGCCGCCCCGGGCTTCGACGCCTCGGCCTGGGAGATCTGGCCCACCCTGGCCGCCGGCGCGACACTCGAAGTGCCGGACACCGCAACCGTGTTGTCACCGCGCGAGCTGACCGACTGGCTGGTGGAGCGCGAGGTGAGCAGTTGCTTCCTGCCCACCCCGCTGGTCGAACTGATCACCGCAGTCCCCTGGCCCGCCGAGCGCGCCCCTCGCGTGGTGCTGACCGGCGGCGACCGCCTGCACGGCCTCGGGCAACAGGAGTTGCCGTTCCGACTGGTGAACAACTACGGCCCGACCGAGAGCACGGTGGTCGCCACCTCGGGGACGGTCACCACCGATCCCCTGCAACGCGGCGCACTGCCGGACATCGGCCACCCGATCGCGGGCGTCGAAGCCTACGTGCTGGACGACCGGTTGCACCCGGTGCCGATCGGCCTGCCCGGCGAGCTGTACCTGGGCGGGGTCGCGCTCGCCCGCGGCTACCTGGGCCGGTCCGACCTGACCGCCGACCGCTTCGTCCCGCACCCCTACGGCCACACCCCTGGGGCCAGGCTCTACCGCACCGGCGACCTGGTGCGCCGCCGCACCGACGGCACCCTCGACTTCCTGGGCCGCAACGACCAGCAGTTGAAGCTGCGCGGTTTCCGGATCGAGGCCGGCGAGATCGAGAACGTCCTGCGCGCCCACCCCGGCGTGCGCGACGCCATCGTGGCCCTGGTGCCCGCCGGGCCGGACGGCGCCGAACCGGCGCTGACCGCCTACCTGGTGCTCGCCGACCCCGCCGCCCCGCCCGACCGGGCGGAGCTGCACGAGCGAGTGGGCCGTCAGCTGCCGAGCTACATGCGGCCGCACGACTACCGGGTGCTGCCCGCGCTGCCGTTGACCGGCAACGGCAAGGTCGACCGTGCCGCGCTGGCCGGGCAGGGCCTGCCGCTGCCCGCCGGCGCCGCGCCCGAGCCCGGCATCCGCACGCCGCTGGAGCAGCGGATCGGCGAGGTCTGGGCGCAGGCACTGGGCCACCGGGAGTTCGGCACCCAGGACAACTTCTTCGACATCGGCGGCCACTCCCTGCTGCTGGCCACCGTCCGCGAGGCGCTGGCCCGGGAGTTGGACCGCGAGCTGAGCATCCTCACGCTCTTCGAGCACCCCACCATCGCCGCGCTGGCCCGCCGGCTGGACGCTGCCGCGCCGGTCGCGGCAGGCGCCGCGGTGGCCGCGAGCCCGACGGGTGACGCCGCCCAGCGCGCGCGACGCGGCACCGCCCGGCTGAAGGCGCTGCGGGCCCAGAGCCGGCGCCCCGCACCCACTGTTGAAAGGACGGACTCATGACCGACACGGACCACGACAGTGGCAACGAGAGCGGCAACGACACACACCTGGCCATCATCGGCCTGGCCTGCCGGTTCCCCGGCGCCTCGACGCCCGAGGAGTACTGGGACAACCTGGTGGCCGGCGTGGACTCGGTGCGCCCCTTCACCGCCGAGGAGTTGCGGGTCTGGGGCCACGACCCGGCCGCGCTGGACGACCCGCGCTACGTGCCGATGCACGGAAGCGTCGACGGCGTAGGGGAGTTCGACGCCGACTTCTTCCAGTTCTCCACCCGCGACGCCACCCTGCTCAACCCGCAGCACCAGCTCTTCCTGGAGTGCGCCTGGGAGGCGCTGGAGCGGGCGGGCTACGACCCGCGCAACACTCCCGGCACGGTCGGCGTCTACGCCGGCGCCGGGCGCAACGGCTACGCCGCGCTGGTGCGGGACCAGGCCGACCGCTTCCCCGGGGTGGACGACCTCGCGCTGACCATCGCCAACGAGCCCGAGCACCTGGCCACCCGGGTCTCCTACAAGCTCGGACTGACCGGGCCCAGCATGGCGGTGCTGACGGCCTGTTCGAGCTCGCTGGTCGCCGTCCACGAGGCCGGCCGGGCGCTGCTGGCCGGCGACTGCGACCTGGCGCTCGCGGGCGGGGTGACGCTGCGCCTGCCGCGCTCCGGCTACCGCTACCTGGAGGGTGGCACGATGTCCCCCGACGGCCACTGCCGCACCTTCTCGGCGGACGCCAAGGGCATCGTCGGCGGTGACGGGGCGGGCGTCGTGGTGCTGCGCCGGCTGCAGGACGCGCTGGACGACGGCGATCACGTGCACGCCGTGATCCGGGGCACCGCTGTGAACAACGACGGCCACCAGCGGGCCGGCTTCACCGCGCCCGGAGTGCACGGCCAGCGCGAGGTGATCCGCCTGGCGCACGCGGCGGCCGAGGTGAGCCCCGCCGACATCTCGTACGTCGAGGCGCACGGCACCGGCACCCCGGTCGGCGACCCGATCGAGGTCGCCGCCCTGACCGAGGCGTTCGGCGACGACGGCGGCGATCAACTGCCCGCCGGCTCCGTGCTGCTGGGCTCGGTCAAGACCAACATCGGGCATACCGACACCGCCGCCGGGGTGGCCAGCCTGATCAAGACCGCACTGGCGCTGCAACACCGGACCATCCCGGCGACCCTGCACTTCACGGGCCCGAACCCGGTGATCGACTTCGCCGCCGGCCCGTTCGCCGTGAACACCGAACGCCGTGCCTGGGACACCGGCGCGCTGCCGCGCCGGGCCGGCGTCAGCTCCTTCGGCATCGGCGGCACCAACGCCCACCTGGTACTGGAGGAGGCGCCGCAGGACCCGGCGGCCGGTGCGCCGGACGGGCGCGGCCAGCTGCTGGTGCTCTCCGCCCGGACCCCGACCGCGCTGGCCGCGATGGCCGGCCGACTGGCCGAACACCTGCGCCAGCGGCCCGACTTGCCGCTGGCCGACGTCGCCTGGACGCTGCAGACCGGGCGGCACGCGTTCGCGCACCGGCGGTACGTGGTCTGCGGTGACCACGCGCAGGCCATCGCGGCACTCACTGCGGCGGCGGCGCGGGCCGAATCCGGCGAGGGTGCGGGCGAGATCGGCCAGCTGCTCGACCAGCTCGACCTGGCTGCCGGGGAGGCGGAACGCGCCGTGCTGCTCGACGCGTTGGGGCGGCGCTGGCAGGACGGGGCGGCGATCGACTGGACCCGCCTGCACGACGCCGCGCGCCGGCGCCGGGTGCCACTGCCCAGCTACCCGTTCGAGCGGCGGCACCACCTGGTCCAGCCTGAGCCCTTCGCCGGGCTGCCGAGCACCGGGCTGCCCGAGGAGTCGCCTGAAAGCCTGCCGCAGGCACCGCAGGCCGCCGACTCCGTCACGGACCGGCTCGCGGTGCTCTTCGCCAAGGTCCTGGGCGAGAGCGAGGAGCCCGCCGGGCGTGACTTCTTCGAGCTGGGCGGCGACTCGCTCACCGCCGTGCAGCTGTTCTCGCTGGTCGAGGACGAGTTCGGGGTGGCCCCGCCACTGGAGGCGATCTTCGATCACCCGACCGTCCCCGAATTCGCCACCGTGATCGTCG
Organism: Kitasatospora sp. GAS1066B; assembly: GCF_041262605.1. Lineage (NCBI taxonomy): Bacteria > Bacillati > Actinomycetota > Actinomycetes > Kitasatosporales > Streptomycetaceae > Kitasatospora > Kitasatospora sp. GAS1066B. Next base: position 357,488 of record NZ_JBGCCO010000002.1, on the reverse strand, counting down.
AGTTGCTCGCCACCCTGCAGGCCACCGAGGCCGGCAGCTCCACCCGGGAGACCGCGTGACGTACACCGGGACCGAGACCGCGGCCAGGGTCGCGCCGACCTCGTTCGCCCAGCGGCGACTGTGGTTCCTGGACCACTTCACCGGCGGCAACAGCGCCTACAACCTGGTCTCCGCGCTGCGCCTGCGCGGCCCGCTCGACACCGGCGCGCTGCACCGCTCGCTTCAGCACCTGGTGGACCGGCACGAGAGCCTACGCACCACCTTCGAGCTGGCGGACGGCGAGCCCCGACAGCGGATCGCCACCGAACTCGAACTCGCCCTGCCGCTCACCGACCTGCGCGGCGCCCCCGCCGACGAGCGGGTCACCCGGGCCACCGCGCTGGTCGAGGCGGACACGCTGCGCGAGTTCGACCTCGCGCGGGGCCCGCTGATCCGAACCGCCCTGCTGCGGCTGGACGATGAGGACCACGTGCTGGCGGTGATCTGCCACCACACCATCAGCGACGGCTGGTCGATGGGACGGTTCCACCTGGAGCTGTCCGCCCTCTACGCCGCCCACCGCAGCGGCGCCGAACCACAACTGCCGCCATTGCCCATGCAGTTCGGTGAGTACGCCGAGCGTGAGCGAGCCGCGCTGCTCGGTGAGGAGGCCGGGCGCGCGCTGGCGCGGCTGCGCGAGCGGCTGGCCGGCGCCCCGACCGCGCTGGAACTGCCGACCAGCTACACCCGCCCCGCCGTCCAGGGTTACGCCGGCGCGACCCACGACCTGCCGCTGGACGCCGAGTTGTGGCAGCGGGTGCGGGCCACCGCCCGCCAACACCGGGTCACCCCGTTCATGACCCTGCTCGCCGCCTACGCCCTGCTGCTCTCCCGGCTCTCCGGCACGCGGGACCTGGTGATCGGCAGCCCCTCGGCCGGCCGCACCAGCTCCGCCGTGGAACCGCTGATCGGCATGTTCGTCAACACCCTGCCGCTGCGCGTCGACCTGTCCGGCGAGCCCACCTTCGCCGAGTTGCTGACCCGCACCCGTCGCACCGCGCTGGCCGCCTTCACCGACCAGGGCGTGCCGTTGGATCAACTGGTGACCGCCCTGCGGCTGGACCGCACGGCCAGCCACGACCCGCTCTTCCAGACCATGTTCGCGCTCCAGCAGCCGCTGACCGTACCGGAGTTGGCGGAGCTGGCGGTCGAGGTGCTGCCGGTCCGGCCGCCGACCACGTTCACCGATCTCTGGCTGGAGATCCGTCCGCTCGGCGGGCCGGCACAGCTCGACGGCGATGCGCAGGACGGCGGTGCGCTGGCCACCTTCCGGTACCGGACCGAGCTGTTCGACGCGGCGAGCGTGGCGCGGATGGCCGAGCAGTACCGGAACCTGCTGGACGCCGCGCTCGCCGCGCCCGAGACCAAGGTGGCCGACCTCTCGCTGTTGAGCGAGCGGCAGGCCGAGCAGATCCTGCACGAGTGGAGCCGCAGCGCCGAACCGCACCCGTGGGACGGGCCGGTGCACGAGCTGATCGATCGTCAGATCGACCGCACGCCCGAGCGCAGCGCCGTGCTCTTCGAGGGCACCGAGCTGAGCTATGCGCAACTGGCCGGCCGGACCGAGCTGATCGGCGCCCACCTGGCCCAACAGGGCGCCCGGGCAGGAGCGGTGGTGGCGCTCTGCCTGCCGCGCGGCCTGGACCTGGTGCCCGCGATCCTGGCCGTGCTGCGCGGCGGCGGCGCCTACCTGCCGCTGTCACCCGAGGATCCGCCGGGCCGGCTGGCCAAGCTGGCCCGCCTGTCGGGCGCCACCCACGTGCTGACCACCACCGAACTCGCCGAGGCCTTCGCCGGATCCGTGGTGCCGGTACTGGCCGTCGACACCCTCACCGCGCCCGCCGAGGCAGCCGAGCCGGCGCCGGTCGGCCCGGACGACCTCGCCTACGTCATCTACACCTCCGGCTCCACCGGAGAGCCCAAGGCGGTGGGCGTGCCGCACGGCGGGCTGGCCAACCGGGTGCACGCCATGCAGGACTCGCAGCGCCTCACCCCCGCCGACCGCGTCCTGCAGAAGACCCCGTACACCTTCGACGTGTCCGTCCAGGAGTTGCTCTGGCCGCTCACCGCCGGCGCCACGCTGGTGATGGCCGCGCCGGGCGGCCACCGCGACCCCGGCTACCTGGTCGACCTGATCGAGCGGGAGGCGGTCACCACCGTGCACTTCGTGCCGCCGATGCTGGAGGCCTTCCTGGACGAGCCCGACCTGCACCGGTGCGCCTCGGTGCGGCGCGTGTTCTGCAGCGGCCAGGCGCTGCCCGCCCAGCTGGTGGACCGCTGCCTGAGCCGGCTTTCGGTGCGGCTGTTCAACTTCTACGGACCCACCGAGGCCTCGATCGAGGTCACCGAGTGGCAGTGCCCGCCGCTGGACGCGACCGGACCCGGCGCCGCTCGTCAGGCCCGGGTACCGATCGGACGCCCGATCGCCGGTGTGGACGTCTACGTGCTGGACGACCAGTTGCGCCCGGTCCCGGTCGGGGTGCCCGGCGAGCTGTACCTGGGCGGGGTCGCGCTGGCCCGCGGCTACCTGGGCCGGCCCGAACTGACCGCCGACCGCTTCGTCCCGCACCCCCACAGCCGCACCCCGGGGGCCCGGCTCTACCGCACCGGCGACCTGGTGCGCTGGCGGGCCGACACCACCATCGAGTACCTGGGCCGCAACGACCACCAGCTCAAGGTCCGCGGGTTCCGGATCGAGCCCGGCGAGATCGAGAACGTGCTGCGCGCCCAGCCCGAGGTGCAGGAGGCGCTGGTCACCACCACGCCGGCCGGCACCCCCGGCGCCGAACCGGTGCTGACCGCCTACCTGGTGCTCACCCCGCCCGGGGCGGCCGCGGTCGGGGCGGCCACGGTCGGGACGGCCACGGTCGAGACGGCCACGGTCGAGACGGCCGCGGTCGGGACGGCCGCAGTCGGGACGGCCGCAGTCGGGACGGCCGCAGTCGAGCAGCGGGAGTTGACCACCGTCCTGCGCGAGCGGCTGCGCGACCAGCTGCCCAGGCACCTGGTCCCCGGCCACCTGGTCCTGCTGCCCCGGTTCCCGCTCAACTCCAGCGGCAAGGTCGACCGGGCCGCGCTGCCGCTGCCCCAGCAGGAGAACGGCCACGACCACGAGCGACTGGTCGAGCCGCGCGACGCGCTGGAGCGCACACTGGCCGGGATCTGGAGCCAGGTGCTGGGCCGGCCGCTGATCGGCGTGGACGAGGACTTCTTCGAGATCGGCGGCGACTCGCTGAAGAGCATCCAGGTGGTCCACCGCGCCCGCGAGGCCGGGCTGACCCTCGGTGTCAGCGCGATCTTCCAGCACCCCACCATCGAGGAGCTGGCCCAGCGGCTGCGGCAGGAGAGCGCCCGGTGAAGAGCCGCTGGCTGCTGCGCTTCCCGCCGCGCCCCGAAGCGCGGGTGCGCCTGCTCTGCCTGCCGGGCGCCGGCGCGGCCGCCGCGATGTACCGCTCCTGGAGCGAGCTGCTGCCGGCCGACCTGGAGGTCTGCGCGGTCCAGTTGCCCGGTCGCGGGGCTCGGCTGCGCGAGGCGCTGTACACCGCGATGGACCCGCTGGTCGACGCGCTGACCGAGGCCGTGCTGGCCGAACCCGCGCTGCCCACCGTGGTCTTCGGCCACAGCCTCGGCTCGCTGGTCGGGTTCGAGCTGGCGAGCCGGCTCACGGACTCGGCGACCCACGCGCCCAGCGCGCTGGTGGTGGCCGCGCACCGGGCCCCGCGGCTGGGCAGCGCGGGCCTGCCGTACCACCGGCTGGCGGACGCGGACCTGGCGAAGGTGATGGTCGGCCTCGGCGGGACACCCGAAGAGGTGCTGGCGCGGCCCGAGTTGCTGCGGCTGGCGCTGCCCTCGATCCGTGCCGACTTCGAACTCGACTACACCTACCGCTACCGGGAGCGCCCGGCGCTGCCGATCCCGATCAGCGTCTTCGGCGGCCTGGGCGACACCACCGTCGCCGAACCCGAACTCGCCGCCTGGCGCGAGCACACCAGTGCCGGGTTCAGCCTGCGGATGCTGCCCGGCGACCACTTCTTCCCCACCGGCGCCAGCGGCGTCGACCTGCTCGCCCAACTCGGCGAGCTGGCCTCGGACCTGCTCCAGCACGCCTGACCGGACCTCCAGACCGGACCTCCAAAAAACTCAGCACGAGAAGGATCACGACATGTTCGAGGATGGCGACGACCGCCAGTACCTCGTGGTGCGCAACCACGAGGAGCAGTACTCCATCTGGCCCGAGGGCCGGGAGCTGCCGGCCGGCTGGACGGGCGTCGGCGTGACGGGCGACAAGGCGGCCTGCCTGGCCCACATCAGGGAGACCTGGACCGACCAGCGCCCGCTCAGCCTTCGCTAGCCGACCCCGACGAGGAGTGGAGAACAGCACCGTGCAGTCAGAACTCTGCCTTCACCAGATATTCGCGCAGCAGGTCGAGCTCCGGCCCGACGCCCCGGCCGTCTGCGACGCCGACGATGAACTGACGTACCGTCAACTCGACGAACGAGCCGCCCGGCTGGCGGCGGCGATCCTGCGCGAGACCTCGGGGCCCGGCGCCCGGGTCGGCCTGCACCTGCGGCGCGGCAACGCGGTGGTGGTCGCGATCCTGGCCACGCTGAAGGCGGGCTGCGCCTATGTCCCGCTCGACCCGTCCTACCCGGCCGAGCGCGTGCAGTACATGGCCGACGATGCGTCAGTCGAGCTGATCCTGACGGACTCCGGCAGCGAAGCCACCGCCCCGGCGGCGCGGCGGGTACTCGGCATCGGCCCGAGCAGCTGGGCGGCCGAGCTGCCGCGCGCGGCCGAGGCGGCGGTGACCCCGCAGGTGCCGGCCTACGTGATCTACACCTCCGGGTCCAGCGGCACCCCCAAGGGCGTCGAGGTCTCGCACCGCAACGTCACGGCGCTGCTGGCGGCCTGCGACCAGCTGGTGACGGTCGACGACAGCGATGTGTGGACGCTCTTCCACTCGTACTGCTTCGACTTCTCCGTCTGGGAGTTGTGGGGTGCCCTCGCGCACGGCGGGAAGCTCGTGGTGGTCTCCGCCGAGGCCGCCCGGTCCCCCGAGGCGATGCTGGAGCTGCTCCGCGCCGAGCGGGTGACGGTGCTCAACCAGGTCCCCTCGGTGTTCCGCTATCTCTCCCGGGCCGGCACCGCCCCGGGCGTCCAAGGAGTGCCCTCGCTGCGCTACGTGATCTTCGGCGGCGAGGTGGTGGACGTCGACGCGGTCCGCGAATGGCGCCAAGTGCACGGCACGGCCACCGAGTTCGTCAACATGTACGGCATCACCGAGACCACCGTCTTCTCCACCGGCCGCACGCTGCTGCCCGCCGAGATCGACGTGCCGGTCGGCTCGCCGGCGCCGGCCGGGGCCGCCGACCCCGCGCTCAACATCGGCCTGCCGCTGGACGGCTTCGAGCTGGCCGTGCTCACCCCGGAGGGCCGCCCCGTCGCACCCGGCGAGATCGGCGAGATCCACCTGGCCGGTGAGCAGTTGGCGATCGGCTACCTGGACCGCCCGAAGCTGACCGCCGAGCGCTACCCGGTGCTGGCACTGCCGGGCCGCCAGCCCCGCCGGTACTACCGCAGCGGCGACCTCGCGGTGCTGCGGGCCGACGGCGCCCTCGAGTACGCCGGACGGGCGGACGACCAGGTGAAGATCAACGGCTACCGGATCGAGATCGGCGAGGTCGAGTCGGCGCTGCGCGGGGCACCCGGGGTCGGCGACCTGGTGGTGGTGCCCGCCACCAGTCGCGTCGGCGAGCGGATGCTGGTGGCCTTCTACACCGCCCCGGACGGCGGGCTGGCAGCCGACGGCCTGGCGGAGCGGCTGACCAGCCACGCCCGGGCCGCGCTGCCCGCCTTCATGGTGCCCGGACGGTTCGTCAACGTGCCCTCGCTGCCGCTGAGTCCCTCCGGGAAGACCGACAAGCGCGCGCTCGCCGAGCAGCTGCGCTAGCCCACCGCCAGAGGAGGACCTGATGGACCAGTCCGTGTCGACCCCGCAACTTCCCCCGACCCAGTTGCCCCCGACCCAGCTCCCCCTGTCGGTCACCCAGGAGGCGATGTGGGTGACCTGGCAGCTCGACCCCGCCAAGTGGGAGCACGTCATCCCGCTCGCCCTGGTGGTCGACGGCACGTTGGAGCTGCCGCGCCTGCGCGGCGCCGTCGCCCAACTGATGCGCCGCCACCCCGCGTTGCGGGCTCGGGTGGCGCGCGGCGCCGACGGGATGTGCCTGGACTGGTCCGGCACCACCGAGGAGACCGTGCCGGTCACCGTGCGCGAGGCGGACGGCTCCCGCACGGCGGCCCTGGCGGCGGCTCGGGTCCCGTTCGACCTGGACGCGGGCCCGCTGAGCCGGGTCGAGCTGCTGACCGGCCGCGACTGGACCGTGCTGGTGATCACGGTGCACCACATCACGCTGGACGGCGCCTCGATCCCCGTCCTGCTGGACGACCTGCGCCGGGCCTACGGGGGCGAGGAGTTGGCGCCACCGGATGACCTCACACCGCTGATCGAGTACGCCCGGCGCTCGCGGGAGGCGGCCGAAGGGGAGAGCGGCGAGCCGCTGCGGGCGTACTGGCGCGAGGCGCTGGCCGAGCTGCCGCCGGCCCGGCCGCTGCCCGCCGCCGACGGGACCGCCGACGACAGGACCGGCGCCGACGACGCGGGTGCCGACGACTCAGCTGCCGACGACGCGCGGCCCTTCACGGTGGACCCGGAGTTGGCCCGACGGGTGCGCGACCGGGCCAAGGAGTTGGGGCACTCCTACTTCACCGTGATGCTCGGCGCGCTCTTCGTCACGCTGCACCACCACACTGGCAGCGCCGACCTGATCATCTCCGCTCCCTACCACGGCCGTTCGGACAAGGCGCTGGACGGACGGGTCGGCTTCTTCGTCAACGTGCTGCCGTTCCGCCAGCGCATCCGCCCGTCGGACAGCTTCGCGGACCTGCTGCGCGAGCTGCACTCGACGGTCCGCGCCGGCCTGCGCCACGGCGGCCTGCCGCTCCCCAGCATCCTGCGCGCCGCGAACCTGCTGGGCCCCGGCGGCCGCCGCCAGACCCACCAGGTGGTCCTGGAGTACTGGAACACCAGCGCCGAAGTCGGCCTCGACGTCTACCACTTCGAACTCGTCGGCGAGCACTCGCGCTGCTCGCTGCACTACCTCGACTCGACGGACATCGCCGACTACCGGTTCATGGTGCAGCTGAACGAGGGCAGCAACGGCAGCCGGATGCTCTGGAAGGACGCGACCGGCTCGGTCGGGCGCGCCACCACCAACGCGCTGGCGCGCGACTTCCTGGCCGTGCTCGCCGACTTCGCGGCCGACCCGCACCGCACCCTGGCCGAGGCCACCGCCTTGCTGCCCGCCGTCACCCACCGCTCGAACCCGGAGACGGAGGCGGCGGCGCCCGAGCCCGCGGTGGACCAGGCATCCGTCTCGGCGAAGACGATCGCGGAGGTCGGGGCGATCTGGACCGAGGTACTGCGGGTCCCGGACCTGCTGCCCGAGGACTCGTTCTTCGAGCTGGGCGGCCACTCGCTGATCGCCGCCACGCTGCTGGCCCGGATCAACGAGCGGCTGGGCGTGGCGCTCACGGTCCGCGAGCTGTTCGGCCACCCCAGGCTCGTCGACATCGCCGAACTCGTGGACCGGCAGCGCACCGCCCCGGCGGCGGTGCCGGCGACCCCGTCCCAGGTCCAGGACGCCGAGTGGGGCGAGGTCTTCCCGGCCGCCGGCTTCCAGGAGGGCATCTGGCTGGCCGAACGCCTGGACCCGAGCCACGCGAGGTACCACATCCCGCTCTCCTGGCGCGTGCACGGGGAGTTGGACCCGGCCCGGCTGCGCGCCGCGCTCGCCCTGCTGGTCGCCCGGCACGAGATCCTGCGCACCCGCTTCGTCGACCACGACGGCCGGCTCTTCCAGGAGGTCGGCCCGGCCTGGGAGCCCGAGTTGGCGCAGGCGGCGCTGACCGCCGCGGCCGCCGCCGACCCGCACCGGTGGCTGCGCGGCTGGTCCGACACCGCCGCCGAGGGCTTCGCGCCCGCCGACGGACGGCTGCTGGCGGCGGGCCTGTTCACGCTGCCCTCCGGCGAGCAACTGCTCGCCCTGTGCGTCCACCACCTGGTGCTCGACGGCGAGTCGGTGCCGCTCCTGCTGAGCGAGCTGGCCCGCTGCCACCAGCAGGCGGGCGGCGACCCGGCCGAACTCCCGCAGCTGCCGCAGCCGCGCCAGTACCGGGAGTTGGTGCACGCCCAGCAGGTCGGCGCGGGCCAGGTGCGGGCCACCGCGGACCTCGGGTACTGGTCCGCCCGGCTGGCCGGCGCCCCCAGCACCCTCGGGCCGGCCACCATCGCCGGCCTCGCCCCCGGCAGCACCGCCCTGCCGCTCGCGGCCGACCTGACCCGGCGGCTGCGCCCGGTCCAGCAGCGCTGGCAGGCCTCGCAGTTCATGGTCACCGCGGCGGCCCTGGCCGCGGCCCTGCACCGCTGGTCGGGCGAAGCCGACCTCACCTTCGGTGTGCCGGTGGCGAACCGGGCGGGCGGCGCTTTCGACGAGGTCCTCGGTCCGTCCCTCAACACCGTGGTACTGCGCTCGCGTTGCACCCCCGGGACGACTCTCGCCGACCTGCTGCGCGCGACTCGCGAGAGCGTGATCGAGGCCTTCGAGCACCAGAGCGCGCCCTTCGACGAGGTGGTCCGCACGCTGCGCCCCCCGCGTACCTCCGGCCGTACCCCCTACGTCGACTGCATGCTCAACAGCGTCAGCACCACCCGCTGGGCCGGCACCCTCGGGGCGGCCCGGCTGGCCTCACTCGATCACGACCTGCCGGACGAGGCGACCAACAAGTTCGGGCTCACCGTGACCTTCACGGCGCGCGAGGACGCGCTGCACGGCACCCTCGCCTACCGGGGCGGCTTCCTCGACGCCGGCGCGGCAGGGAAGTTGGCCGGTGACCTGGCCGACCTGCTGAACCGCTTCCAGGAGCTGAGCGACCTACCAGTCCTCGCCCTCGACCCGACCCAGACCACCGAAACGAGCTGAACTCCCATGCGAAACTTCCGCTTCGGCGTCAACCTGGTCCCCACCGGGGGGCGCCGGCAGTGGTCGGAGAGCTGCCGCAGCGCCGAACGCCTCGGCTACCAGGTGATCGCGGTCCCCGACCACCTCGGCGTGCAGTCCCCGTTCCTCGCCGTGGTCGCCGCGGCCGCCGCCACCGAGCGGATCCGGCTGACCACCTTCGTCCTCAACAGCGGCTTCTGGAACCCGGTCCTGCTGGCCCGCGACCTGCTGACCGCGCACGAGCTGACCGACGGCCGGGTGGAGGCCGGGCTCGGCACCGGCTACGTCCGAGCCGAGTTCGAGACCGCCGGCCTGGACTGGGGCACCGCCGGCAGTCGGGTCGGCCGGCTCTCCGATGCCGCCGCCGCCCTGCGCGGCCTGCTGACCGACCCGCGCGCCCTCGGCTTCGCCCGGCCGACCCAGGCACCACCGCTGCTGATCGGCGGCAACGGCGACCGGGTCCTGCGGCTGGCCGCCCGGCAGGCGGACATCGTCTCCTTCGCCGGCGCCGTCCTCGCGCCCGGCTCGGCCCGCGGCACCCTGCAACTCATCGACGCCGAGGCGATGGACGAGCGGGTGTCGTTCTTCACCGCCGAGGCCGGCCCGCGCGCGGCGGCGGTGGAGCGCAACATCATGGTCCAGACGGTGCTGATCACCGAGGACCGCCGCGCCGCCGCCCAGGCCATGCGGCGCCGCCTCCCCTATCTCACGGCGGAGCAGCTCCTGGAGGTCCCCACCCTGCTGGTCGGCACACCCGCCGAGATCGCCGACACCCTGCTGACCCGCCGGGAGCGCTACGGCATCTCCTACGTGTGCATCCAGGAACGGGACATGACGGCGTTCGCTCCGGTCGTCGAGCTGCTGGCTGGCCGCTGAGCTCGCACCATCGTCACCGTGAGTTTCGGCTTATACTCATGATGTGACGACGACTCAGGTTCGGTCGGCGGCCGCCCGAAGCACCAACCTCCGGAGGGAAGAGCACATGCGCACCACCACACTGGGTACCAAGGGCCCGCAGGTCGGCGTCCTCGGCCTGGGCTGCATGGGCATGAGCTTCGCCTACGACATGGCGGCCCCGCGCGACGACGACACGGCCATCGCGGTGCTCCGCCAGGCCCTGGACCTCGGCATGACGCTGATCGACACCGCCGACGTCTACGGGCCCTTCGCCAACGAGGAGTTGGTCGGCCGCGCGCTGGCCGGCGGCCACCGGGAGCGCGCGGTGCTGGCCACCAAGGTCGGCCTGGTCGTCACCGACCCGACCGGCGGCCCCGACAACTCCCCGCTCTTCGGCAACAACGGGCGCCCCGAGCACATCCGCACCTCGATCGACGCGAGCCTGCGCCGGCTGGGCACCGACCACGTGGACCTCTACCAGTTGCACCGGGTGGACCCGCAGGTTCCGGTCGAGGAGACCTTCGGCGCAATGGCCGAGGCCGTGGCAGCCGGCAAGGCCCGGCATCTCGGCCTGTCCGAGGCGACGGTGGATGAGATCCGGCGGGCCCAGTCGGTGCACCCGGTGGCCTCGGTGCAGTCCGAGTTCTCGCTCTGGACCCGCGACGTGCAGGCCGAGGTGCTGCCGTACTGCCAGGACCAGGGCATCGCCCTACTGCCCTGGTCCCCACTGGGCCAGGGCATCCTGACCGGCCGCTTCGCCTCCTTCGACGAGCTGCCCGAGGACGACTTCCGCCGCCGCCTGCCGCGGTTCCAGCAGGACGTCCTGCGGGACAACCTGGCCATCGTCGCCCAGGTCCGGACGCTCGCCGAGCGCCTGGGCGCCACCCCGGCGCAGGTCGCACTCGCCTGGCTGATGGCACAAGGCCCGCAGGTGATCCCGATCCCCGGGACCAAGACCCCGAAGTACCTGACCGACAACGCCGGCGCGGGCGACCTGGAGCTGAGCGCGACCGACCTCGCCGAGCTCGACGCCCTGCCCACGCCGCACGGCGGGCGGTTCTGACCTGACGCCACGGCAGTTGAGGACGCAGCCGGCACGACGGGCCCGTAGCAAGCACTCACGACTGCTACGGGCCCGGCTGGCTTCTGAATGGTCGTCAACAACCTCGGCTACTCCAGCGGGAGTTCTCCTTCTGCCCTGGTCGGCGGGCTGGGAGTGGGGAGCGTAGCGGGGACGCTGCAGGGGCGGGGTGACGTTCGCGTGGAGGTCGCACGAACAAGTGGCCCCACGTATCCGTCGGCAGATCGTCGAGCACAGCGGTGGGCTCTCCACGGCGCTGTCTCTACATGCGCTGCGGTGAGTCGTGGGTGGGACGTCCTCCTCAAAGCCGTCCCAGCCATGCGCCGGCCTCGTTTCACTCCCCGCCATCAGGCCACATGGAGCAGTCCCACTGGAGCAGTAACTTGGGAACTGCTGGCGACAACCCAACTATCCGTGCCAGTAATCAGGTTGCTAGCTCCCAGGTCGTTCCCCTGCTCAGTCGGGGGCTACCGGAATCGGCCCCTCCTCGGGCGTGTTCACGCCATCCGCAGCGTACGCCTGGTGAGCGACTGTCGAGCAGACGTAGCGTCAATCCCCTGCCGTCACACCAGGCGCACACTGCGCTGGGGGGATGTCGCGGCACACACAGGGGGGCACAGGTGCTCAAGCAGACAGCGATTGCCGTCACGATGTTCACGCTCACAGTTGCGGGGCCGACCGTCGCGAATGCCGCACCGCAACAGACCAACACCACCGCGCAGGCCGTCCACGGGACCGGCGTGCCGTCGGGCGACACGATCAAGGAGGCACTCGCGTCCGGTAAGAAGGTCCGCATCGACGCCGGGATGAAGTACAGCAAGTTCGACTCGGCCGTGGCCGACAGGAACGGCTACAGGATCCTGACCGCGCCGAACGGCGTTCAGTACTCGGTGAAGAAGGACGCCACCGCCACGCAGCTCGACGCCGCGCTGAAGAAGGCCGAGGCGGTCAAGCCGACACCTGCTGCCGAGGGTTCCGTAGTACCGAACGTCTCCACCGAGTTGTGGGGAGACTGCGGCGGGGCCTTCCTGGAGTTCGACCCGTGGGGCGGCGGCACCGTTGCCGGCGACCTGTACACCGGCTTCACAATGACCGAAAGCGCCACCAACTACTTCAGCTGGGACGTCACCCTCGTGGACCCAGGCGGCGTGAGCAACCAGGAGTGGCCCCCGGAGAGGATCGGGACCACCAACGGCTGGAGTGACCACCGCGCATTGCGGCACCTGTCCGCGGGAGCTGCCTACTCGGAGATCAACCCCACCTACTCCTGGGCTCTACTGGTAGACGGCGGCACCTGCACGGCGGGTCCCGCCACCGTGCACTACACAATCAGCTAGCAGGACAGACAGACTGGCAGGGCCGGGAGTTCGTGACTCCCGGCCCTGTCCCAGCTCTACCGGAGGCACCTATGTACCGAAGCACCGGCCGACCGCTGCCCTCACCCGACGAGGGAGGCGACGAGGGTCAACTGCGGCGCTTCGGAAAGCCCGTGGCGTTCCTGCCCGACCCGCCGGCCGCCTGGACGCGCACCCTGGGGCAGGGCGGCGCCGACGGGTACCCGTGGTCGCTGGACGTGAAGTACCAGGCACGCCGCGTTCCACAGGTCATCGTGCGCACGATCCGGGAACTGCCCGAGACGGTGCGGGTACGGCCCCTGGATGACCTCGCCTCCCCCCTCGCGGTGTTCCTCAACGAGCGGGCAGTCCAGGACGGCGAGGCGCCACTCGCCCGCCACCAGCGGCTGCCCGACCTGGTGCGGGAGTGCCGGGCCGTCGAGGAGAGTCCGGCGGTGCTGTCGGTGGACGGGCACGAGGCGGAGGCCATCGAGATCAGGCTGAGCGGGTGCTTCGCCGTCCGGGCTCGCCTGGCGGAGGTGACCGTCATCGTGTGCGGCGAGGACAACTACCGCAGCAGCGAAGTCGTCCTACGGGTCGCGCAACGGGAAGTCTGACGTTCCGCTCTGCGGTTGGACGATCTCCGTCTACGCCGCGAGGGCGTAACCTTGCAGCTGCCAGCAGTGGAAAGTGCGTTGAGGCGGCACCCAACTTTCCCGGCGCGGTCCCGGTCCGTGACTCCAAGGACCCCAGCGGCGGCGCCCTGCTCCGTGTACGTCACGTGCTGCTCTCCTCCGTTGCGGTAGTTGCGGCATCGGTTCGGCGCGCCGATCGGATGGTGAGGTGGCGCCGGCCGCTGCCGGGGCACGCGATGGTGTGGACGTTGGGCGTGGTGCTGCGGCACTCACACGGGCCGTGAGCGCCGTGCCGGCGCCAGCGGGCCGCCCGGTGTAGCCGGGAAGGGCGATCGTCGCGCTGACGACCTTGCCGGCGCCGTCCGGGCGCCAGCTCCACGCGATCGTCTCGGCGTCGACCACCGCGAGTCCTCGGCCGGCAGTGCCGTCCGCGTAGGGGTCGCGCGGCCTGGGAGGCTTCGGCGAGCCGTCGGCGACCAGGACGGCGAGGTCCGGCATCACCTGCGTGCCGCAGGGCGTTCGTGACCAGTTCGGCGATGACACAGCGGATCGCGGCGGCGGTCTCCTCCGGCAGCTCCTCGGGGCACCAGGCGCGGGCGGCAGCGACTGCGCGCCGGCGGGATGCGGCGACGGCCGCCATGTCGCCGGGCTGAACGGTCCAGGATTCCTCGCGGACCGGCCACGGGGAGGCGTCAGTCGGGGTGGTCATCTGCGGCCCCCGGTGGGGTGCCTTTGGTCCTTCATGAGGCGTGCGAGGAACGCGACGCGGGTCGCGGCGGCGCGTTGATGACTGGTCATCAGCATGCGCCTACTGTTGCCCGCCCGCCACGATCGGTGAACGGATGGGGCGTATCACTTCCGGAAGTCGTACCGCAGCCGAGTGATACGCCCCATATCACTCTCCGTCAGCTGATGATCACAGAAGTCCCGAGGATGCTCGACAGCTTCCGCAGCTTGGCCGTGGTCGCGCTGCCCGCGCTCGCCTTCTGCGCGACCACCCCGGGCAGTGCCTGGTGCCGGGCCCAACCGGGCGCACCCGAACACACGTCAAGGAGTGTGTCCAAGGCGGTGTCGCCCTGCCGGGTGTCGGCCTGCGCGAGGGCGACGTCCAGCATCATCCGGTTGCGGGCCGACGGAGTGAGGCCGGACAGGTCACCCATCGAGTCGAACAGCCCGAGCGCCTTGGCGGGACGCCCGGTGGAAACGGTGATGCCGATGGCCTGCGCGGTGACCGTGGTCGGCCCGAACGCCGTGCCGTTCACGGTCACGTCCCGGCCCATCCGGGCCGCGACCGCATGCCCTTGTGACAACAGGTCGTCGGCGCCGTCCACGTTCCCCTGACGGGCTGCGACGACGGCCGCGAAGGTGACGTGCCACCCGTAGGTGGCCAACAACCCCAGGTCACGATCCCCGTAGCGGGGTTCGATGTTCTCGTACGATGCCCGCGCGGTCTGTTCGGCCTGGTCGAGCCGGGCATCGCGCAGATAGATCCACGACCGCCCCGAGGCGACCATGGCGGCGCGGATCGTGTCGCCGGCGCTTTCGGCCTGGTGCTGTGCATGCCCGATACCCGCGTACGCGAGATCGCGGGCACCGAACTGGTTGGCCACGTAGGCGGCGAGGCGGTAGGCGTCCGCCAGGATGCCGGCCGCCGCGCCCCGCTGGTCGGGCGGTGCGGACCGCAGTGCGGCGGCAGCTTCACGCAGCGCCGGGGCGATACGGACACCGGAGCCCACGAAGTCGCCGGCGCGGTACGTCTCCCAAGCGGCCGTGAGGACGCCGGCGAGTTCGCTCGGGGTGGGTGGCACGGTGTCGACGCCGACCCCGGCGGCGGTGTCGTGGACGGCCCGGGAAAGCTCACGCATCATCGCCCGGTCCGCTCCGCGCATCGCCCGGCGCGGCGCCTGCTGCCCGAGGATCACCGACACGTCGGTGTTCAGCGCGGCCGAGACCTTGAGCAGGGTCTGAAGGCTTCCGCCGAGGTCGCGTTCGGCCTTGCGGATCGTCGGCACGGAAAGAAGTTTGATCCGCTCGCCTGTTGTGTAGTCACTCCACTGCGTCATGCTGGTCCCTTTCCGGGCGCGTGGCCGTACTCGGAAGGTACCCCGCCTCCGTGGGCGGGTGGACACGATCCGGCTCACCTCGGTCCAGGTCGCGCTCAAGCAGCGTCAATCCAAGGGAAGCGACGGGGCCCGTAGCAGCGCGCACGGCAGCTACGGGCCCTGACTCATGACTGACGGATCGTCAACATCCCGTGCCTAGAACCCGCTGTCCCCCGGTCCGCGGTTGATGGTGTAGTTGCCCGCATTGTTGAGGCCACCCGAGCCGGTGCCGGAGACCGTGACGTCGGTGGCGGTCATGCTGCCGGTCACGTCGGAGATGTCGATGCCGTAGGTGCCGGCTCCGTTGATCGCCAGCTGATCGAGCGTCAGATTGCTGATCTGCTTGGCGTAGCTGAGCAGCACACCCTGGTAACTGGCCTTGCTGATGGTGTTGTTCAGCACGGTGACCGGCTGCGTGATGTCGTCCTGGTTGGCGTAGATCCACAGCGCGCCGAGCGAGGAGCCCCAGTTGGTGTTGTAGGAGCCCGCGCGGATCATGGCGTTGCCGCTGACGGTGGTGGGCCCGGAGAAGCCGGCGCCGAAGGCGGTGCTGATGGTGATGCCGGAGCCGAAGGCGACCGTGTCGGAGACCCGGTTGTTCTCGACCGTGGTGTTCGCGCCGCCGTAGACGCCGATGCCGTTGGCCTGGATCGGGCTGCTCACCGTGTTGTTGGCGAGCACGCAGCCGGTGACGTTGCCGTTCTGGGTGGTCAGCGCCAGCTCGTCGTCCCCGGTGTTGCGCACCACCGACTGGTCGGCGCGGGAGTTGAAGGTGCCGCCGTTGAAATGCAGGCCGTCGGCGAAGACGTCGCGGATCCGGGCCCCGACCACGTACAGGCCGTTTCCGGAGTCGGTCCAGACGCCGACCTTGGTGTGCTCGATCCACACGTCGTAGATCAGTGATCCGGCGCCGAAGTTGCCCTCGATGCCGGCCGCGCCCGCGTCGTTGTTGCGGAAGGTCTGGTCGCCGGCCATGGTCAGGTCGGCGACCTGGTTGGTGCCGCCGGTGGCCATCAGTCCGCCTGAGCCGTTGGGCGCGGTGGACTGGATCGTGGTGTACCACTCCCCCGCGCCGCGCATCGAGACGTTGTTCAGGCTCAGCTGACCGGAGATCAGGTAGGTGCCCGACGGGAACCAGAGGCCCTGGCCGGTGCCGGAGACGGCGGCGAGCGCGCTGTTGATCGCCGAGGTCTGGTCGGCGCCGCTGTTCGGGGTGACGCCGTAGTTGGTGACCGGGACGTAGCCGCTGGGCATGCCGAACGCCGGGTCGACCTGCTCGGTGTCGACCACGTCGATCGTGTAGGAGGCGGCGGTGTCGGCCGCGTCCTTCTGCAGCTTCAGCACGGTGCCGGCCGGCCAGTTGCCGATCAGCGCCCGGGTCTCGTCGAAGAAGTGGTGGGCCGGGCCGCTGCTGGGCGTGTGGGTGTCGTAGTAGCCGCCGCCGTAGAGCCAGGAGTACTGGGTGGTCAGGCTCAGGTCCTGGATCTTGCTGCCACCCGCGTAGAGCGCCAGCGGGGCGGTGGCGGTGGACCCGTCGGAGTTGTCCGGGATCGAGTAGCGCAACACGATCGAGTTGGTCGGCTGGGTGAGGGTGAACTGCACGTACTGGCCGGTGGCGGTGAGTTGGACGGCCTGCCGGCCGGTCGACTCGGCCTGCAGGCTCGGGTAGCTGATGCTGTAGGGCAGCACGGTCCCGTTGGTCTGCGCGGACGCGGCCGCGTACTCGGTGTACGGCACGGTCGCGCCCTGCGCGGCGAGCGCGCTGCCGCCGTTGACGGCGACGTTGTCGATGGCGAGGTTGCCGCTGTCCCCGGGGTCGGTCCGGTAGCCGATCAGGTTGACCCCCGAGCGCAACGTGAGGTTCTGCACGGCGGTCAGCCAGCCGCTGCCGGCCGGCAGGCTGAGCTGCCCGTTCCGGACGCCGTTCAGGTGGAGCGAGATGGTCTGGGTGGTGCCGGTGGTGTTGGCGTAGGCCAGGGTGACGGGGTAGCTGCCTGCTGACGGCACGTCGACGGTGAGGTCGACCAGCGCGCCCTGGGTGGTGAAGCCGGTCAGGTAGCCGCTGCCGGTGTAGCCGGGGATCGAGGTGGCCACGGACGGGCCGCCGGTGTAGAAGGCGGTGGCCGCCTGGTACTGCTGGCCTCCGGAGCCGCCGCCCCCGGAGGAGGAGCTGCCCGAGGAGGTGACGGTGATGTTGTCGAGGTTGACGTTGCCGCTGTCGGTGCTGTCGAACTTGTAGCCGATGGTGTTGCCGCCGGCGTTCAGGGTGAGGTTGTCGGTGACGGTGGTCCAGGTGTTCCAGTCGGCGGTGGCCGGGAGTTGGTCCTGCTGGATCTTCGCGCCGTTGACGTAGACGGAGAGCGTCATGGTCGCGGTGGTGCCGTTCGCGTAGCGCAGCGCCACCGGGGTCGGGCCGGCGTTCGCGACGGTGACGGTGAAGACGGTGTCGGCGGCACCCTTGTTCGCGTCGGTGTACCCGCCGACGAAACCGCTTCCGGTGTAGCCGGTGTGGTCGCTCGCGACCACCGCGCCGCCGGACAGCGCGGCGTTCTCGGCCTCGTACTGGCCCGGCGGGGGCGGCGGGACCGGGGCCAGGGTGAGGTTGTCGAGGTTGACGTTGCCGCTGTCGGTGGTGTCGAACTTGTAGCCGATGGTGTTGCCGCCGGCGTTCAGCTGGACGGTGGCGGGCAGCGTGGTCCAGGTGTTCCAGTCGGCCGTGGCGGGCAGCGAGAGCTGGGTGGTCTTGTTGCCGTTGACGTAGAGCGAGAGCGTCATGGTGGCGGTGGTGCCGTTGGCGTAGCGCAGCGAGGCGGTGTAGGCCCCGGCGCCGGCGGCGCTGACGGTGAAGACCGTGTCGGCGGTGCCCTTGTTCGCGTCGGTGTACCCGCCGACGAAACCGCTTCCGGTGTAGCCGGTGTGGTCGCTCGCGACCACCGCGCCGCCGGACAGCGCGGCGTTCTCGGCCTCGTAGACGGTACTGGAGGCCGAGGCCGAGGTGACCGACCAGGTGGCGAGCGCGAGCAGCAGGGCGAGCAGGGTGAGCAGGACTGCGGGGACCGGCGTGAGGCGCGATCGGCCGGCCCTCGCGGCGGGCGTGGGGGTGGCGGGGGAGGAGGGGGAGGCGGACATGACGCTCCTGGGGGTGGGAGAAGCGCAGCGAAGTCACCGGAACAGTAGACCTGCCGATTAATGTCCGCAATATTCCGCGTAAAAGAAGAAAAGAAAGAACTGGCCTAGCGCCTGACGGTCCATCAGCTTTCGCCGACCGCGATCGCATGCGCTGCGGTCGCGACTTTCGTCCCGCCGACACGCCGCCGGCCTGGGCACCTGCGGTCCGCAGGCGCCCAGCGCGCGGCCCCGGCTGCCCGCCCGTCGGTTTCCCGAGCGAAAAGAGCCGCTATTCGCGGTTCGGTTCTTGCGCGATCTGAACACGCGCCGGGGCGGTGGACCCCCGGACCACGAGCTCTGGCGCGTGCAGCAGTTCCTTGGGGGTCGGAGCACCGCCCTGGACCTGGTTGACGAGCAGCGCGACGGCGGCCCTGGCCATCGCGTCGATCGGCTGGCGCAGGGTGGTCAGCGGCGGGTCGGTGTAGTTCATGAAGGCCGAGTCGTCGTAGCCGACCACCGAGATGTCACCGGGGACGTCGAGTCCGGCCCGCCGGGCCGCGCGGATCGCGCCGAGCGCCAGGATGTCGCTGCCGCAGATCAGCGCGCCGGCGCCGGCCCGGATCAACTCCCCCGCGGTGGCCTGGCCGCCCTCGAAGGAGAAGAGCGCGTGACCGATGCGTCCGGTGATGTCCAGTCCCGCACGGGCGGCCAGCGCGGTGAACGCGGCGATCTTGCGCTGTGAGGGGATGTGCTCCTCGGAGCCGACCATCAGGGCGATCCTGCGGTGGCCGAGCGCGCGCAGATGCCCGAAGGCCTGCTCGACGGCCGAGCCGTCGTCGGTGGAGACCTGCGGGAACCCCAGGTGGTCGACGGCCGCGTTGAGCAGCACCACCGGCACGCCCCGGTCCAGCAGTTGCCGGTGCTCGTCGACGCTCAGCCCACCGCAGAACACCACGCCGGAGACCTGCTGGTCCAGCAGCATGGTCACGTACTCGGCCTCGGTCAGCCCGCCGGCCGAGCGGGTGCAGAGCACCGGGGTGTAGCCGAGCTGGACCAGGGCCCCGCCGACCACCTCAGCCAGCGCCGGGAAGATCGGGTTCTGCAGCTCGGGCAGCACCAGGCCGACCAACCGCGCCCGCACGCCGCGCAGTTGGCTGGGCCGCTCGTACCCGAGCACGTCCAGCGCGGTCAGCACGGCCTGCCGGGTCGCGTCCGAGACACCCGGCCTGCCGTTCAGCACACGGCTCACCGTGGCCTCGCTCACTCCGACCCTGCTGGCGACTTCCGCGAGTCTACGAGTCACAGACATGACTATGTCACGAATCTGCACTGGTTTGCGTAGGTGCGTGCAGCAAGATCGCTGAACTGTCTCGTTCTTGCGTCAATGCGTCGGCCTATTGCAGCCATGTTTCCGAGGCCGTACCTTGGCAGCACGCCGGACCGACCCGCCGCCCGTACCACGGCTGCGAGGGAGCCCGGGGGTCGAAGCCGCCGGCCCCGAGGCGTCGCCGTGCGATCCGTCCTGTCGTCAGCTGACGGGCACCGCACGGCAGTTGGCGGCCACCGCAGCGAACCTCAGCACCAGGGGACCTCAGATGACCGGTAAGTCGACGGGCGGCAGAGCCCGGATCACCCTCGCCATCGCCTTCGCAGCGGGCCTTGCGCTGACCACCGGCGCGTGCAGCAGCTCGGGCAGCAGCTCCGCCGCCGGCAACGACAGCGGCAAGGTCACCATCAGCGTCGGCTGCGAGCCGCCCACCTCGCAGGCCCAGCCGCGGGCCAACTGGCTGGCCGACGTCACCGCCTTCGAGAAGCTCAACCCGAACATCACGGTCAACGGCGACGACACCAACCCGTGCGACGACCCGGCGACCTTCAACGCCAAGCTGGCCAGCGGCAAGACCGACAACGTCTTCTACACCTACTTCACCGACGGTGCCAACGTGGTGAGTTCGGGGCAGGCCGCCGACATCCAGAAGTACGCCGGCCAGATCGCCGGACTGTCCGACATCCAGTCCTCGCTCCTGAACATCTACCGCAAGGACGGCTCCGGCGACCTCTACGGCATCCCCAAGGGCAACTACAGCCTCGGTCTGGTCTACAACAAGACGCTCTTCCAGCAGGCCGGGCTCGACCCCAACTCACCACCCACCAGCTGGGACCAGGTCGAGGCCGACGCCGTCGCGATCGCCAAGCTGGGCGGCGGCACCGTCGGCTACGCCGACTACAGCGCCGCCAACACCGGCGGCTGGCACTTCGCCGCCGAGCTCTACTCGCGCGGCGGCACCATGGTCACCCCCGACGGCAAGTCCGCCGCCTTCGACGACGCGAACGGCCTGGCCGTGCTGCAGTTCCTGCACAAGCTGCGCTTCACCGACAACGCGATGGGCACCAAGCAGGGCCTGCAGTACAACGACCTGCTGCAGATGATGGCCGGCGGCAAGCTGGGCATGTACGTCGGCGACCCGGTCACCCTGACCACCATGCACGACCAGTACGGCACCGCCTACGACGGCCTGGGGGTGGGCCCGATGCCCGGCAGGACGGCGACCCTGGTCGGCGGCGACGGCTACATGTTCAACAAGAAGGACACGCCCGCCCAGATCCAGGCCGGCATCAAGTTCCTCAACTACGAGTTCCTGACCTCGGGAACCGGCCAGTTCGACTACGCGCGCAAGGCCGGCGAGAAGGAGCCGGTCGGCCTGCCCGAGCCGGACCTGTGGAGCGGCGCCACGGCCACCGCCGACGCGGCCAACGTGGCCAAGTACGCCAACCTGCCCACCCAGAACTTCGCCACCTACGTGGCCGCGCTGCCCTCGATGAAGCTGCTGGTCGAGCCGCCGCAGGCGCAGGCCATCTACGCGCAGGGCGACAAGGCGATGAACACCGCGCTGACCGACCCGAACGCCAACCTCCAGCAGCTGCTGGACACCTTCAAGGCACAGACCAACTCGATCCTGAGCAACGCCCAGCAGTAGGGACCGGACTCCACCATGGCGACGCTCAACCTGACCCGCGCCCTGGCCGCGGACGCCGCGCGGGCCGCCCGAACGGGGCGGCCGCGCGGCTCCCTGGGTCGCGAACTGCGCCGCAACACCACGGCCTACCTGTTCCTGGCCGGAGCGATCATCTGCTTCGCGCTCTTCTCCTGGTACCCGATGATCCGCGAAGTGATCATGAGCTTCCAGAAGAGCAACTTCGCGGGCGAGACCTCCTGGGTGGGGCTGCGCAACTACCGGCACATCCTGGCCGACCCCGACTTCTGGAGCGCCTGGCGGACCACCGGGCTGTTCACGCTCTTCGCCCTCGTCCTCGGCTATGCGGTGCCCTTCTTCACCGCGATCGTCATCAACGAACTGCGGCACGCGCGCTCCTACTTCCGGCTGCTGGTCTACCTGCCGGTGATGATGCCGCCGGTCGCGGCGGCCTTCCTCTGGCGCTGGTTCTACACCCCGGACAGCAGCGGCCTGTTCAACGCGCTGCTGCACGTGCTGCACCTGCCCGGTGTGCAGTGGCTGCAGTCCTCGCACGCCCTGGCGGTGCTCTGCCTGGTGATGTTCTCCACCTGGATCAACATGGGCGGCACGGTGCTGATCTACCTCGCCGCACTGCAGGGCATCCCCGGCGAGCTGTACGAGGCGGCCGAGATCGACGGCGCCGGCCTGCTGCGCCGGATCTGGCACGTGACGGTGCCGCAGACCCGCCTGGTCCTGTCGCTGATGCTGCTGCTGCAGATCATCGGCACCGCGCAGGTCTTCATGGAGCCCTACGTGATCACCGGCGCCGCGAACAACACCACCTCGGTGGTCTACCTGATCTACCAGTACGCCTTCGCCTACAACAACTACGGCAGCGCCAGCGCGCTGGGCGTGCTGCTCCTGCTGGTCCTGTCCGGATTCGCCGGCGGCTACCTCTGGCTCAGCCGCCGCACGGGTGAGGAGTGAGAGCCGTGGCACGAACGCCGGACACCGTGACCCGCACCCTGGTCTCGCCCGCACAACTGGCCCGCCCGCTCGGGCGCACCGCGTACTGGAGCGTCTTCTGGATCCTGGCCGTGCTCTTCGCGCTGGTCTTCCTCTTCCCGCTCTACTGGATGATCAGCGGCGGGCTGAAGTCCCCGCAGGAGATCATCCGCACCCCACCGACACTGGTGCCGGCGGCGCCCGCCGCGCACAACTACCTGACCGCCTGGCAGGACGGCGACCTGGGCCGGCTGATCGGCAACACGGCCCTCTACGCGCTCGGCGCCCTCGGGTTCCAGCTGGTGTTCGACGTCGCCGCGGCGTACGCCTTCTCCAAGCTGCGCCCGGTCTTCGGCAACCTGGTGCTCTTCGCGATGCTGGCGACGCTGATGATCCCCACCACCGTGATCGCGCTGCCCGAGTACCTGACCGCGAACAACCTCCCCTTCCTGCACATCAGTCTGCTCAACACCCCGTGGGCGATCTGGCTGCCGTCGGTCACCAACGCCTTCAACATCTTCCTGTTGAAGCGGTTCTTCGACTCGATCCCCACCGACCTGCTGGCCGCCGCCGCCATCGACGGCGCGGGGCCGCTGCGCACGCTCTGGTCGGTGGTGCTGCCGATCTCCCGGCCGATCCTCGGGGTGGTCTCGATCTTCGCCGTGGTCGGGGTCTGGAAGGACTTCCTGTGGCCGCTGCTGGTGCTCACCGACACCTCCGCGCAGACGGTCAACATCGGCCTGCGCCAGCTCAGTTCGGGGCTTCCGCAGAACGTGCTGATCGCCGCCCTGGCGATCGCCTCGGTCCCGACGATCGTCTTCTTCCTGATCTTCCAGCGCAACATCATGTCCGGACTGACCGCCGGCGCCACCAAGGGCTGAGCAGATTCGAGGAGACCCACGATGCACCGCACCGACTCGGCCGGCCTGCCGGCGGCCGCGCCCGCAGCGCCCGCATGGTGGCGCGGTGCCGCGATCTACCAGGTGTACGTCCGCAGCTTCGCCGACGGCAACGGCGACGGCATCGGCGACCTGGCGGGGGTCCGCGCCCACCTGCCCTATCTCGCCGAACTGGGCGTGGACGCGCTGTGGTTCAACCCCTGGTACGCCTCGCCGATGGCCGACGGAGGCTACGACGTGGCCGACTACCGGCGGATCGACCCCGCCTTCGGCACCCTGGCGGAGGCCGAGAAGCTCATCGCCGAGGCGCTGGACCTGGGCATCCGCACCATCGTCGACATCGTGCCCAACCACGTCTCGCAGGCCCACGCCTGGTTCGTCCAGGCGCTGGCCGCCGGCCCGGGCTCGGCGGCGCGAGCCCGGTTCTGGTTCCGCGACGGCCGCGGCGAGCACGGTGAACTGCCGCCCAACGCCTGGCCGTCCCAGTTCGGCGGCGCCGCCTGGACCCGGGTGACCGAGCCGGACGGCACGCCCGGCCAGTGGTACCTGCACCGCTTCGCCCCCGAGCAGCCCGACCTGAACTGGGAGAACCCCCAGGTGCGGCAGGAGCACGAGGAGGTGCTGCGGTTCTGGTTCGACCGCGGCGCGGCCGGCGTGCGGATCGACTCGGCGGCCGAAGTGGTCAAGGACCCGGCGCTGCCCGACTTCACCCCGGACCGCGACCCGCACCCCTACCTGGACCGGGACGGGGTGCACGACATCTACCGCTCCTGGCGCCGGCTCGCCGACTCCTACCCGCAGCCGCGCGCGCTGATCGGCGAGGTCTGGCTGCCCGACCCGGCCCGCTTCGCCCGCTACCTGCGCCCGGACGAACTGCACACCGCGTTCAACTTCGGCTTCCTGGCCTGCCCGTGGGACGCCGAGCGGCTGCGGGAGGCGATCGGCACCACGCTGGCGGCGCACGCCCCGGTCGGCGCGCCGGCCACCTGGGTGCTGGCCAACCACGACATCACCCGCACCGTCACCCGCTACGGCCGCGCCGACACCGCCTTCGACTTCGCGACCAAGCGCTTCGGGATCGCCACCGACCTGGCGCTCGGCACCCGCCGCGCCCGCGCCGCCGCGCTGCTGACCCTCGCCCTGCCCGGATCCGTCTACCTCTACCAGGGCGAGGAGTTGGGGCTTCCCGAGGTCGAGGACATCCCGGCCGACCGGATCGAGGATCCGATGCACCACCGCACCGGCGGCCGCGACCCCGGGCGCGACGGGTGCCGGGTGCCGCTGCCCTGGTCCGGCAGCACCGCCCCGTACGGCTTCAGCCCCACCGAGATCGAACCCTGGCTGCCCCAACCCACCGACTGGGCACGGTACTCCGTCGCCGCCCAGGACCAGGCCTCCGACTCGATGCTCACCCTCTACCGCACCGCCCTGCACCTGCGCCGCACCGAACCAGCCCTCGGCGACGGCCCGATGAACTGGCTGAAGAGCGACCCTCAGGTGCTGGCCTTCACCCGCGGCACCGAATTCAGCTGCCTCGTGAACCTCTCGGACACGCCCGCACCACTGCCCGCCGACAGCGTCGTGCTGCTCACCAGCGCACCCCTCGACGAGGACCTGCTGCCGCCGGACACAGCGGTCTGGCTCCGGACCGTCTGACCCCTCGAACCTCCCCAAGGAGCCGCCTCGTGCCTCTCCCCGCCTCTCCACGCGGGCGCCGCAGACGGGTTCGCGCGGTCGCCGCCGTGGCGGCGTTCCTGCTGCCCGCCGCGCTCGCCCTGGCCCTCCCGTCCGGCGCGTCCGCCGCCTCGGCCTCGCCCGCGCCCTCGGCCGCCCTCGCCGCCGAGGGCCTGGCCGGCGCGCCCGTGCCGTTCACCGAGCAGAATGCGGCGACCAGCCCGTCCGCGCACACCAACGGCACGGTGCTCGGCCCCGACTACCACTACGGCAGCCTCGCCGCCGAGGCCACCGGGCGGCAGGCCGTCCAACTCGCCGGCCAGGGACAGTACGTCTCCTTCCGGCTGACCCGGGCCGCCAACGCCGTCGACTTCCACTACGCGCTGCCCGACTCGCTGCACGGCGGCGGCATCGCCGCCCCGCTCAGCCTCTACGTCGACGACCGGCCCACCGCCGCCCTCTCGCTGACCTCGCAGTTCAGCTGGCTCTACGGCCAGTACCCGTTCCGCAACACCCCGATGGTCGGCCAGCCCAACGGCGAGGTGCCGCACGACTTCTACAACGACGTCAGATACCGGTTCGCGAGCACGCTGCCGGCCGGCACCGTGGTCAAACTCCAGGTCGACGCGGGCGACGACGCGCCCTGGTACGTCATCAACACCGCCGACTTCGAGCAGGTGGCCGCCCCGAAGGCCGCGCCGGCCGGCTACGCCGACGTCACCCAGGCGCCGTACCACGTCGACAACACCGGGGCGAGCGACGTCACCGCCGCCCTGCAGAGCGCCGTCGACACCGCCTCGGCGGCCGGACAGGGGCTCTACCTGCCACCCGGCACCTACACCGTCAGCAGCCCGCTGAACGTCGACCACATCGCCATCGCCGGCGCCGGCCAGTGGTACACCGTGCTGACCGGCAAGAACGTCGAGTTCAACGGCAAGCAGAACCCGGCCAGCAGTCATGTCGAGATCTCCGATCTCGCGCTGTACGGCAACGTCGACGTCCGCGACGACAGCAACAGCGAGGACACCGGCTTCAACGGCGGGTTCAGCGACTCCACCATCGCCGACGTGTGGATCCAGAACGAGAAGGTCGGCGCCTGGATCGTCGGCCCCAGCAGCAATCTGACGATCCGTCAGCTACGGATCCAGGACACCACCGCCGACGGCATCAACCTGGACGCCGCCGACGGTCCGGTCACCGGCGCCCGGATCACCGGCAACTTCCTGCGCAACACCCAGGACGACGGCCTGGCCCTCTGGTCGCAGAACTACGGCGACACCGGCGACACCCTGACCCACAACACCGTCGACTCGCCCGGGCTCGCCAACAACATCGGCGTCTACGGCGCCGGGGCGGGCGACGTGATCAGCGGCAACCTGCTGCAGGACACCGTCACCCGGGGCGGCGGCATCGGCATCGGGCAGCGGTTCGGCTCGGTCCCGATGTCCGGCCCGCTCGACATCACCGGCAACCTGCTGGTGCGCACCGGCCAGTGGGACCCGGGCTGGGACTACGGCGTCGGCGCGATCTGGTTCGACCCGCAGCAGGGCGACATGACCGCACCGGTGCGGATCACCGGCAACGCGATCCTGGACAGCCCCTACGAGGCGTTCATGTTCCAGAACTCGAACGCCTACGTCGGCTCGGCCGTGACCACCCCGCCCACTGCCGGCTACCGGGTGACGAACGTGGCGATCCGGGACAACCTGGTGGCCCGCGTGGGCAGTTACGTCTTCCAGGACCAGGCACCGGGCGCCGTCAGCGTCGCCGGGACCATCGCCACCGGCGTCGGCGGGGTCGGTGTGTTCAGCTGCGGCCCCGGCTTCACCATCAACCGCGGCCCCGGCGACTTCGGTTGGGACAGCACCGGCTGTGGCATGCCGGCCGGCAGCCCGCTCTGGGCCTACCCGTCCACCACCACCTTCGAGGCCGCCGCCGTCGGCCAGGCCACCCCGGTGCAGCGGGTCGCGATCATGAACACCGGCACCGCCCCGACCACCCTCGGCCCGATCACCGCCGGCGGCGGCTTCACCGTCTCCCCCGACCCGACCCACCCCTGCCCCGGCAGCCTGACCGCCACCTCGCCGACCGACAACGCCAACTGGTGCCTGGTCGACGTCTCCTACACCGCGGCGGCCACCGGCATCGCCCAGGGCACCCTGACCATCCCCGGCGGTCAGGGCCACGCCCCCACCACCGTGCGGCTGGTCGGGGACACCGACGGCATCGGCGGCAGCGGCGGGGTCGCGCCCACCAACCTGGCGCTGGGCGCGACCATGACGGCAAGCAGCGCGCTGCCCGGCTTCCCGGCCGCCAACGCCAACGACGACAACAGCGGCTCCTACTGGGAGAGTCAGGACGGCCAGGGCTTCCCGCAGACCCTCACCGCCGACCTCGGCACGGCGCAGCCGGAGAGCAGCGTCGTGCTGACCCTGCCGTCGAACTGGGGCTCCCGGGTGCAGACCCTCTCGGTGCTCGGCTCCCCGGACGGGACGGCCTTCACCACCCTGGTCCCGCCGGCCGCCTACACCTTCGACCCGGCGACCCAGAACACCGTGACGATCCCGCTCCCGGCCGGGACCAGCGAGCGAGCGCTGCGGCTGGTCGTCACCGGCAACACCGGCTGGCCGGCCGCGCAGCTCTCCGAGTTCGAGATCTTCGGGTAGGGGGTGTCTCATGATTCCCGCCGGGCGCGCGACGCCGGGCATCCCGCCTGGACGCACCGGCGAAACGTCCAAGTACGACCCAGTACGAGGACGCTTCGCCGGCACGCCCAGCCGGGCGCCCAACGCCGCGCGCTGATCCGACGCGAATCATGAGACACCCCCAGCCCGCCCCAGCCCAGCAGAAAGGAGTCCTCCGCATGGCCGCTCCGTGGTGGCGCGACGCCGTCATCTACCAGGTGTACGTACGGTCGTTCGCCGACGCGAACGGGGACGGGATCGGCGACCTGGCCGGCGTCCGCGCCAAGCTGCCGTACCTGGCCGAACTCGGCGTCGACGCGCTGTGGTTCACCCCCTGGTACGCCTCCCCGCTGGCCGACGGCGGGTACGACGTGGCGGACTACCGCCGGATCGACCCCGCCTTCGGCACCCTCGCGGAGGCCGAGGCGCTGATCGCCGAGGCACATCGGACGGGCCTGCGGATCATCGTCGACATCGTCCCCAACCACGTCTCCGACCAGCACGTCTGGTTCCAGGAGGCGCTCGCCGCCGCGCCCGGTTCGGAGGCCCGCAACCTCTTCTGGTTCCGCCCCGGGCGCGGCAGTGGCGGCGAACTGCCGCCCAACGACTGGACATCCGAGTTCGGCGGCCCCGCCTGGACCCGGGTTCCCGACCCCGACGGCAAGCCCGGCGAGTGGTACCTGCACCTCTTCGCCGCCGAGCAGCCCGACCTGAACTGGGACAACCCCAAGGTCGCCGAGGAGCACGAGTCGGTGCTCCGCTTCTGGTTCGACCGGGGCGTGGACGGCGTGCGGATCGACTCCGCCACCATGCCGGCCAAGGACCCCCGGCTGCCCGACTTCGACCGCCGCCACCCGCCGACGCCGCACCCGTACGTGGACCGCGACGCCGTCCACGCCATCTACCGCGGCTGGCGGGCGGTGGCCGACGGCTACCCCGAGCCGCGCGCCCTGATCGGCGAGGTCTGGCTGGACCGGCCCGACCGGCTGGCCGCCTACCTGCGGCCCGACGAGATGCACACCGCGTTCAACTTCGACTACCTGAACTGCCCGTGGGACGCGGCGCGGCTGCGCGCCGTCATCGACGGGACCCTCGACAGCCACCGCCCGGTCGGCGCGGCCGCCACCTGGGTGCTGTCCAACCACGACGTCACCCGGCACGCCACCCGCTACGGCCGGGCCGACACCGCCATGGGCCGCAGTCCCGCCCAGCACGGCGCACCGGTCGACCTGGCGCTCGGCACCCGCCGGGCCCGGGCCGCGATCCTGCTCAGCCTGGCGCTGCCCGGCTCGACCTACCTCTACCAGGGCGAGGAGCTCGGCCTGCCGGAGGTCCGGGACATCCCCGACGCGTTCCGCCAGGACCCCTACTTCTTCCGGACCCACGGCGCCGACATCGGGCGCGACGGGTGCCGGGTGCCGCTGCCCTGGTCCGGCAGCACCGCCCCGTACGGCTTCAGCCCCACCGAGATCGAACCCTGGCTACCCCAACCCGCCGACTGGGCACAGTACTCCGTCGCCGCCCAGGACCAGGCCCCCGACTCGATGCTCACCCTCTACCGCACCGCCCTGCACCTGCGCCGCACCCAACCGGCCCTCGGCGACGGGCCGATGAACTGGCTGAAGAGCGACCCCCACGTACTGGCCTTCACCCGCGGCACCGAGTTCAGCTGCCTCGTGAACCTCTCGGACACGCCCGCACCACTGCCCGCCGACAGCGCCGTGCTGCTCACCAGCGCGCCCCTCGACGAGGACCTGCTGCCGCCGGACACAGCGGTCTGGCTGCACGGCACCTGACGTCGGGCACGTCGAACGCCCCGCTCCGCCGCCCGAGGGGGACGGCGGAACGGGGCGTCGCCCGTTGCCATGAGCGGTGTTACTCGATGACGAGCTCGACCGGGATGTTGCCGCGGGTGGCCTTGGAGTACGGGCAGACCTGGTGGGCCTGCTCGACCAGCTTGCGGCCGGTCTCGGCGTCCAGGCCGTCCGGCAGCTCGATCCGCAGCACCACGGAGAGGCCGAAGCTGGTCTCGTCCTTGCCGATGCTCACCTCGCCGGTGACGGCCACCTCGCTGGTGTCGACCTTGGCGGCGCGGCCAACCAGGCCCAGCGCGCTGGCGAAGCAGGCCGCGTAGCCGGCCGCGAAGAGCTGCTCGGGGTTGGTGCCCTGGCCGTTGCCGCCCATGACCTGCGGCATGGCCAGCTGGAGGTCGAGCTGGCCGTCGGTGCTGATGGCCCGGCCCTCGCGGCCGTGGGTGGCAGTGGCGACGGCGGTGTACAGCGCGTCCATGGGAGTAGCCCCTCTGTGTCGATCCGATGCGGGTCAGGCGACCGAGCGGCACCGTACCGAGCCGCTCCGACAGGACAATGGAATCACACAATTAGATTGCGCACAACTAGATGTTACGCTGGCTACATGAGCGCCCGCCTTCCCGAGGACGAGTTCCTTCGCCTGGACAACCAGATCTGCTTCGCGCTGAACGCGACTTCGCGCGCTTTCAACGGCCTCTACCGGGAGGTCCTCAAGGACCTGGGGCTGACCTACCCGCAGTACCTGGTCATGCTCGTGCTCTGGGAGTTCGGCGAGCTGCCGGTCAAGCGGATCGGCGAGCGGCTGCGGCTCGACTCCGGCACCCTCTCCCCCCTGCTGAAGCGGCTCGAAGCCCAGGGCCTGGTGCAGCGCGAGCGCAGCGCCGAGGACGAGCGCTCGGTCACCGTCCGCCCCACCGCGGCCGGGGAGGCGCTGCGCGTCCAGGCCCGACTGGTCCCCCGACGGATCGCCGCCGCCACCGGCCTGGCGACCGAGGAGGTCATCGACCTGCGCCGGCGCCTGCACGAACTCACCCTCACCATCGACGCCGCCCTCCTCGACGGCGGCCTCGACGATGGCCTGGACAGCGGATCGCCCAACTGCGCCTGACGCTCGGTCAGGCGCAGCTGGGCACCCGTTCACGAGTTGAGGATCTGGCTCTTCTGTGCCTCGAACTCGGCATCGGTGAGCAGGCCCTGTGCCTTCAGGTCACCGAGCTGCTTGATCTGGGCGATCTTGTCGTCCATCGTGTCCGCGAGCGGAGCGGTCGCGGCCGGCGGCGCTGCCGCGGGCTGCGCCGTGGCGTCCTGCTCCGCCCAGCGGCCCGCCTGTCGCCGTGACACGCGGTTGGAGACGGTGGTCGCCGTCCCGGCGATGACAGCGGTGCGGGCGACCCCGCGAAGAAGGCCTGGCATCTGCTTCTCCTTTCAGCCCCCCAGCCCCCGACTGCTGCTCCCTTCGACCCCCGACCCCCGACGTCGGGCCCCCTACGTCACCCGCGCAACTCGGCCGCGTCCAGCGCCGCGACGACATCGGTGTACGGGATCCGCCCGCTGGCCACCAGCCGGGCGCCGCCCCGGCGCAGCGCCGCGGCGAGGGGTGCGGCCCAGAGGTTCTCGTAGACCACGATGCCCGCGGAGTTCCCCGGTTCCAGCGCCTTGCTCGCCTCGTTGATGTCGCCCTCGTCGAGCAGGCCCGAGGAGGAGCCCTCGAAGACTGCGAGATCGAGCGCGCCGTCCCCGTCGAAATCAGCGATCTCCAGACCGATGACGGTGCCGTCCAGGTCCTTCCTCACGAACGTGAGGTCCAGGATGCGGATCACCCCCCGGTCCACCAGGTCGATGAGCAGCGGCATGCCCTCACCGGTCATCCGGTTGCCGGGAAACTCGACGATGAGGTAGTCGATGGGGCCCAACTCGTCGTATTCCTCGCTCACGGCCACTCCTCTCCTCCTCTCCGGTTTACCACCGTTGCCATGCCGGTGCCCGAGTTGGCCGGCACGCCCGAGGAGGTGCCGGCAGGCCGCACCAGCTGACAGCTCATCAGGCCGATGCTCCCCGGCGGCGCCGGCGGCGGCCCGCGCTCTCGCCGCGGACGAAGCGGCGGAACCGGCCGAAGCGGGAGAAGCGGTCGCGGTCGGCGGCGGAGGCGCGGTCCAGCTCCTCCATCAGGCGGCGGGAGCGGTGGTCCAGGTCCAGCTCGTCCAGGATCCGGTCGATCTCGGCCAGCAGGGAGCCGTGCAGCTGCCACGCCTTGGGGTGCTCCTGGACGCGGCGCAGCAACAGGTGGGCGACCTTGTCCCGGCTGGCCCAGGCCGCGCCGAGCTCCGAGGCCAGCCGGCTCTCGGCCTCCGCGGCGTTGCTGCTGACCTGGGTGCTCACCAGGACGGCGAAGCTCACCAGCGCGCCCCCGACGTGCCCCAGCAGCTCCTCCAGCTCCAGCGCCACGTCCGGCGGGAAGAGCGGTTCGTCCGTCTCCCGCCGCTTGGCCAGGTCGGTCAGCGAACGGGCCAGCACCCGCACCACGACCACGCAGATCTCCAGGGTGTCCAGCCCGGTCCGCAGCACCAGCCGGGAGAGCAGCCCCTCGCTGATCCGCGGGTTCAGCCGCAGGCTGTCCTCGGCCTGGCGGAGCGCGGCGTCCACGTCCGCGATCGCCTGGTCGAGGCGGCGGGCCTCGTGCAGCCGCTCGGCGGCGCGTTCCACCCGGGTCGGCACGCCCAGCTCCTCCCCGATCCGCAGCAGCAGGTGGCGAGCCCGCCGGGCCAGGTCCTCGATCGACTCGCCGGCCGTGTCCAGCCAGACCGGCGGGGCGAACACCAGGTTGAAGAGCAGCCCGACCACCGCCCCGACCAGCGTCTCCAGCACCCGGTCCCAGGCCTGCGAGGCCAGCCGGGTCACCCCGAGCACCAGCATCGCGCTGATCGCGACCTCGTTGACGAACTCGTCGACCCGCACGAAGCGCCCGATCGTCAGCGCGGCCAGGATGATCAGTCCCAGGCTCCACCAGCTCAGCCCCATCACCGAGCTGAAGCCGATCGCGATCACCACCCCGACGACGACCGAGTTCACCCGGCGGATGCCGGTGGTGAGCGTGGAGTACAGGGTGACCTGGACGACGAGCAGCGCGGTGAGCGGTGCGGTCAGCGGCGCCGGCTGGTTGCTCACCTGCAGCGCCACGACGTAGGCGAGGGTCGCCGCGACGGTCGCGCGCACCGTCTGCACGACGGCCGGATCGCGCAGCCCGCGCCGCACGACGTCCATCACTGGCTCGGTCACCCGCACATCTGGCATCCCCTCCTTCTTCCCGCGCTGCCGCAGTGGCGACACCAGGGACGTCGAATCAGCCACACTTGCACCTGAACGCCATCCTGGTGGCTGATCCACGACGCCGGGAACCCGTGTTCCGGGGGCAGACATGGCGGCGACCGGGCAAGCTGACTGCGATCCGCCATCCGACGAGAAGGTAACTGCCTTGGCAACCGACTACGACGCACCGCGCAACACCAACGACGAATCGAGCGACGACAGTATCGAGGAACTGAAGGGCCGCCGCGACGACAAGGCCGGGTCGACGATCGACGTCGACACCGAGGCCGTCGAAGGCATCGAACTCCCCGGCGCCGACCTGTCGGGCGAGGAACTCACCGTCCGGGTGGTGCCGATCCAGCAGGACGAGTTCACCTGCATGACCTGCTTCCTGGTGCACCACCGCACCCAGCTCGCCGGTGAGGACAAGAACGGCCAGCCGATCTGCGTCGACTGCGCCTCCTGACCTCACCCGCTGCCGCCTGCCGGACACCCGCGTGTCCGGCAGGCGGCAGCGGGTAGGGGCACTCCATGGCACTCATTCGTGGACGTCGCGGTGGCACCGGCCGCCGAGCCGCCGACCGGGACGCCGTGGAGACCGCCGACGATCTCAGCTCACTCGCCGCCGGCATGGAGCACTGGGACCTGGGCCCGCCCGCTGAGGAAGCCGCCCGCGAGGTCCGCGGCCGCCGCCGGATGACGGCGCTGGTCACCGACCTGGCGCGCGGCACCGGCCACCGATCCACCGAACTCGGCGCGGCGGGGCGCCGCACGGCCCGCCGCGCCGGAGTCGGCGTCCGAGGGCTCACCGATCGACTGCTGGCCCTCGCGCCGCGCATCCCGGTCCGCGACCTCGCGACGCTGCGCGCCCAGCATCCGCACGCCACCGGCCGCGAGGAGCTGGCCGACCGGCTGGTGACCGGCGCCGCCCGGGCCTCCAGCGCGGTCGGCGCGGGCGTGGGCGCGGCGGCCATGGCACCCACACCGCCAGCCATGACCGTGGAACTCGCCGCCGAGACGCTCGCCGTCGCCGCCGTGGAGATCAAGCTGATCGCCGAACTCCACGAGGTCTACGGGCAGCGCCCGCCGGGCAGCGGCGCGCAGCGCGCCACCGCCTACCTGGCCTCCTGGGCCAACCGGCGCGGCATCGACCGGGTCAGCCTGACCACGCCGGGCGGCCTGCTCGCGCTCAGCGCCGGCCCCCGGGTCCGCCGCCAGGTCACCAAACGGCTCGCCCGCAGCTCGCTGCGCAAGCTGCCGACGCTGACCCCCTTCCTGCTCGGCGCGGTGGCCGGCGCCCGGCTCAACCGGCACGACACCCGCCGCCTCGCCGCCCGGATCCGTGCCGACCTGCGGCGCACGGTCCCGGCGGAGCCCGACCGGTGGACCCCGCAGCCGCGATGAACCCGCTTCGGGTCGCCGTGGTCGGCGCGGGACCGGCGGGCCTCTACACGGCCGAGGCGGTGCTGAAGCAGACGGCGGCGGCGGGCGCGGACACGGACGTCGAGGTGGACATCCTGGAGCGGCTGCCCACCCCGTACGGCCTGGTGCGTTACGGCGTGGCACCCGACCACCCGTCGATCAGGTCGATCGCCGACTACCTGCGCCGGGTGCTGGAACACCCGCGGGTCCGCTTCCTCGGCGGCCTCTGCTTCGGCACCGACGTGAGCCGCGAACTGCTGCTCCAGTGCTACGACGCCGTGGTCTACGCGACCGGCGCGACCCGGGACCGGCTGCTGCGGGTGCCCGGCGAGGAGTTGCCGGGCAGCGCGGCCGCCGCCGAGTTCGTCCGCTGGTACTGCGGGCACCCGGACGTGGACCCCGCTCGCTTCGACCTCCAGGCCGACTCGGTGGCGGTGATCGGCGCCGGCAACGTCGCGGTCGACGTGACCCGCATCCTCGCCAGACCGGCCACCGACTTCCCCGCCACCGACGTGCCGGAACCGGTACTCGCCGCCCTGGCCGCCAGCCGGGTCAGGCAGATCCACCTGATCAGCCGCCGCGGCCCCGCGCAGGCGAAGTTCACCACCCGGGAGCTGCGCGCCCTCGGCGAGCTGCCGGGCAGCGACATCGCGGTGGACCCGGCCGAGCTCGAGCTCGGCGCCGCCGTCGCCCCCGACGTACTCGACAGCGAGCCACCCCGGTCCGATCGTCGGATCCGCGACAACCTGGCGGTCCTGACGGAGTGGGCGCACCGTCCGCCGCAGGACCGTCCCAGGCGGGTCTCGCTCAGGTTCTGGCTGCGACCGGTGGAACTCACCGGCCC
Organism: Kitasatospora sp. GAS1066B; assembly: GCF_041262605.1. Classification (NCBI taxonomy): domain Bacteria; kingdom Bacillati; phylum Actinomycetota; class Actinomycetes; order Kitasatosporales; family Streptomycetaceae; genus Kitasatospora; species Kitasatospora sp. GAS1066B. Next base: position 322,630 of record NZ_JBGCCO010000002.1, on the reverse strand, counting down.
CGGCCGGGTCACCGCCCTGCGGGTGGAGCGGACCGCACTCGACGGGTCGGGCCGGCTCACCGGCACCGGCCGGTACGCGACCCTCCCGGTGCAACTGGTGCTCCGTTCGGTCGGCTACCGCTCGGTCCCGCTGCCCGGCGTGCCGTTCGACGAGCAGCACGCCGTCGTCCCCAACGCCGAGGGCCGGGTCCTGGCGGCCGACGGCACCCCGCGCCCGGGCGAGTACGTCGCCGGCTGGCTGAAGCGCGGCCCCACCGGCGTGATCGGCACCAACAAGTCCGACGCGGCCCAGACCGTCCGAGCCCTGCTCGCCGACCACGCGGCCGCCACCGCCCCGACCCACCGCCCCCGGCTGACCGACCTGCTGGCCGCCCGCGGCGTGCGCCCGGTGAGCTACGCCGCCTGGCTCGGCATCGACCGCCGCGAGCGCGAACTCGCCGCCGAACTGGGCCGCGCCACCCGGGTGAAGCTCTCCGGCTGGGACGAGCTGAACCGAGCCACGGGGCCGCGCCCGACCGAGGGTTGACGCGAGGTCAGGATATTTCCAACAGCCCTTATATAAGTGCTGTTACGATGTGCCCATGGCCGAGAACAGTGCACCCGATCCGACCGAACAGAGCCGCTGGCGTCCACTACGACTGCTCCAGGCGGCCATGGACGCCGACATCGCGCGGATCTACGCAGAAGCGGAGATCGACGGAGTTCGGCCGAGCTTCGTCATGGAGCTGATCCGGCTGCACGCCCGAGGGCCGATGACCATCACCGAACTGGCCGAGTCCGTGCAGCGCACGCACTCGGCGCTCAGCCAGAAGGTCGCCGCGATGCGCGCGGCCGGCCTGGTGCGGACAGTGCCCGGCGCTGACGCCCGCAGCAAGAAGGTCGCCCTGACGCCCAAGGCCCGCCGCATCGTGATCCGGCTGACCGCGGAGTGGCGGGCCACCGAGGCCGCGATCGCCGAGATCGAGGCGGAGATCCCCTACCCCCTCAGCCAAGTGGTCGGCGACATCGAGCAGGCCCTGCAGCGCAAGAGCTTTCACGACCGGATCGCCGAGAAGCTCGCGGAGGACCCGGAGTGGACCTGAGACATGTGCTGATGGACACCTCGCCCCTGCGGACGTCGCCGGCGTTCCGGCGGCTGTGGATCGGCCGGACCTGCTCGGGCCTCGGCAGCCAGCTGACCGTCGTCGCCGTGATGTTCCAGGTCTGGCAGACCACCGGTAGCACCGTCTGGACCGGCGCGGTCGGCCTGGCCCAGGCCCTGCCACTGATCGGGTTCGGACTCTTCGCCGGGTCGCTCGTCGACCGGGCGGACCGGCGCAGGCTCTACCTGGTCACCACCACCGGCCAGGCCGCCTGCGCGGTCCTGCTGGCGTTACAGGGCCTGCTCGGCCACCTGCCGGTGGCCGGGGTGCTGCTGCTGGTCGCGGCGCAGTCCTGCTTCACCGCCTGCGGCGGGCCCGCGTCCCGCACGTTCATCCCGCAGTTGCTGCCGAGGAACCAACTCGCGGCCGGGCTGGCACTCCAGCGGATCTCGTTCCAGGGGGCGATGCTGCTCGGACCGGCGCTCGGCGGGCTGGTCCTCGGCCGGTTCGGCGTCGGCGGTTGCCACCTGATCGACGCGGTGACCTTCGGGGCGTCGTTCTTCGGCGCGTTCGGGCTGCCCCCGATGCGACCCGAAGGGAAGCCGGCCCGACCGGGCCTGGCCGGCGTGCTGGACGGCCTCGCCTTCATGGCACGCAACCCCGCGGTGCGCGGCGCGCTGCTCACCGATCTGGCCGCCACCGTCCTGTCGATGCCGATCAGCCTCTTCCCGCTGATCAACGCCGAGCGGTTCCACGACGACCCGCGCACCCTCGGGCTCTTCCTGACCGCCATCGCGGCCGGCGGGGTCGCCGCGTCCGTTCTCTCCGGGGCGATCACCCGGCTGTCCCGCCCCGGCCTGCTGATGCTCGGCGGCTCGGCCGCGTGGGGAGCGGCGCTGGCGCTCTTCGGCCTGTCGGACAACCCGTGGGTCGGGCTGGGCTTCCTGGTGCTGGCGGGCGCGGCCGACACGGTCTCCGTCGTGTCCCGGAGCACCATCGTGCAACTGCACACCCCGAACGCCATGCTCGGCCGGGTCAGCGCCGCCGAGCAGGTCGTCGGCCAGGCCGGCCCCGACCTCGGCAACCTGCGCGCCGGCCTGGTGGCGGGCGCGACCTCGGGCGCCGCCGCGGTGGTCGGCGGCGGTCTGCTGTGCCTCGCGGCGGTTGCGGCGATCGGCGCGGCCACGCCCGGCCTGCGCTCGTTCGCCGCAGCCGGCTCCGAGCAGGAGTCGCAGGCGCCGGCCGAAACGGCACAGCCGATGTCGGGGTAACCGGTCGGCCGGGCCGACTGAATCGATTTGACCGACAGTCAGCCCCACGCCGCTGCTAGGGTCTCACCCGTGGCGAACCCGATGCGCATCGGCATTGCGTCTTTTGGGACGCGTGAGTTTCTGGCCCTGCATTCCGTCTGCCAGCGGGAGGGACACGAACCGGTCGTCCACGTCTACTGCCGTTCGATGAAACCGAACACACCCACGGACACCTACGCCACGGCGACGGTCGGCCAGCTCCTCCAGGAAATCCCCGCCGGAATCGACCTGCTGGTTCCCGGGAGTTCCGAGGGCCTGGCGAAGTCGCTGGCCGGATACGACCTGGACCTCCTCGTGGTCTACGGGTTCTCCTGGCGACTTCCCCCGTCCGTCCTGCGGATTCCCCGGTTCGGCGTGGTCAACGTCCACTGCTCGCTGCTGCCCCAGTACCGCGGCCCGGCCCCGGTCCTGTGGGCGATCCGCAATGGCGACACCCACCTCGGCGTCACGGTCCACCGCATGGACGAGAACTTCGACACCGGTCCGATCCTCGCCCGGCAAGGCGGCATCCCGATCGAGGACGACGTCACCCCTGAGCGACTCTGGTCCGGACTCGGGCCGGTCATCAGCGACCTGCTCGCCGACACTCTGCGCCTGCTGCCGAGCGGATTTCCCGGCGAGCCCCAGGACGGGAGTCGCGCCAGCTATGCGGGCCTGCTGGAACCGGAGTTCTCGATCCTCGACACGTCGAAGACCGCACGCGAAGTACACAACCAGGTGCGGACCTTCCGTTTCATCGGCCCCGGTCTCGGACCCGTCGCCGACATCGGAGGGCGTTTCCTCAAGGTCCTGCGCACCCGCTTGACTCCGGCGGACGGGATCCGCCTGGAATGCGCCGACGGTCCGATCTGGATCACCGAGTCCGCACCCGCGGATTCTCGCTAGAGATCCGCGAGCCGCAGCGCGATCCGGCGGCTCAGCGCGAGCGCCTGCGGATCGGCGAAGTCCGACAGCAGGGCCAGCGCCTCGGCCCAGTGCCCCCGCGCCTCATCGACAGCACCATCGTGCCGGAGGCACCGGGCGAGGTTGTCCAGGGCACCGGCCAACTGCCATCGGTCGCCGAACTCCCGATGCGTTTCGACGGCCTGCCGATGCAGGTCCGCCGCCTCACCGAACCTGCCGAGATCGCGGCACGCCTCCCCGGCGCGGTCCAGCGCCGTGGCCGCACGGCTTCGATCGCCGAGTCGCCGCTGGATGTCCGCAGCCAGCCGACTCGACCGCAGGGCATCCTCGGGCCGCCCCGCCGCGCGCTCGACGTTCGCCAACTCGACCAGCCAGTGCGCCTGCCACACGCTGTTGCCCGCCTCGGCGGCGATCGCCAGCGCGGCGTCGACCGACGCGCGGGCCTCGCCGGTCCGGCCCAACTCGCGCTGGGCTCGGCTGAGGAAGAACAGCGCGTTGCCCTCACCGCTTCGGTCACCGAGTTCGCGGAAGACGGCCAGCGCCTCGCACAGCGTCTCCGCCGCCTCCTGGAAGCGGCCGAGTTCGCACAGCGATTCGGCGAGGTTCCCCTGGAGGAGCGCGGTCCACCGGAGGTCACCGAGTTGGCGGAAGATCGCCGCGCTGGCCTCGAAGTGGGAACGTGCCGCGTCGAGTTCTCGCCGGCGCAGGCCGAGCAGGCCCAGGGCGTTGATCGACACGGCCTCGCCGAACCGGTCGCCGATGTCACGTCGAACGGCGAGCGCCGCGCGGTGACACTCCTCGGACTCCGCCAGCCGCCGCGACTGGAAGTACGCCTTCCCCAGACTCTCCAGGGCCTCGGCCTCACCCGCGCGTTCCCCGGCCTGGGCGGCGGAGCTGATGCCGATCCTGGCGGTCGACTCCCAGTCCTCGAAAGCGTTCTGATGCATGTAGACGGCACGCAACACCACCGCCAGACGCCAGGCGATCCGATGGAAGCCGAACTCCGCGGCAGCCCGGGTGGTGGCGACGAGGTTGTCGGCCTCTGCCGAGTACCACTGGAACGCCGGCTGGTAGCCGTCGAAGACCAGCGGCGCGGCATCCTGAGGCACCTGTTGGTCGAGCTCGTACCGGTCGAACGGTGCGATGGCCGACTGGGCGTTGCCTGCCGTGTACAGGTACCAGGCGAGAATCCGTCGTCTGCTCTCGGCCCGAACCTGCTCGGATTCGACGTCCCGGACCCGATCGGCGGCGTAGGCCCGTAGCAGGTCGTGCAACTGGTACCGGGCCGAGGCGATCTCCTCGACCAGGTGGGCCCCGACCAGCGCATCCAGATTGCGGCGCGCCTCGGCCGCAGTGGTACCCGCCAGCACGGCGGCCGCCGGCAGACCGAACTGGTCGCCCGGGTGCAGGGCGAGCAGCCTGAACTGCCGGGCCGCACCCTCGGGCAGTGCCTGGTACGACCAGGTGAACACACTGCTCATCGCGTCCGCCTCCGCCTCGCCCTCCGCCGTGAGCACGTCCCAACGCGCCGACTCGTCCCGTAGGTCGGCGATCAACTCCGCCAGCAGCATCCGTGGTCGGCCGGCCGCCCGTTCGGCCGCGATCCGCAGCGCCAGCGGCAACCTCGCACACAGGCGGGCCAGTTCCGTCAGCTCGCCGGGGTCGTCCTGCGTCCGGTAGGAGGCCGTCACCGCGCGCAGCAGCGTGACGGCGTCCGCCTCGGGGAAGCGACCCAGGTCCACCCGGTACGCACCCTCCCGGGCGACCAGGCCGGCGAGGCTGTTCCGGCTGGTCACCAGGACCAGGCAGCCGGGTGTGGCCGGTAACAACGGGCGCACCTGCGCGGCCGCCGCGGCGTTGTCCAGCATCACCAGCATCCGGCGGTCGGCCATGATCGACCGGTACAACGACGCCCGGTCCTCGGGATGGACCGGAATCGCCACCGTCGGAACACCCAGATCCCGCAGAAAGCGATCCAGTACCTGCTCTGGTGCGACCGGAGCGGCGGCGTCATGCCCACGGAGGTTGACGTACAGGGCGCCGTCCGGGAATCGCCGGCGGATCCGGTGGGCCCAGTGCACGGCCAACGAGGTCTTGCCGACTCCCGCTGTACCGGTGATGACCGCCACAACGAGGGTCGCCGACTGATCGTCGCTTCCAGGAGCTTCGGTGGCGATGGTGTCCAGGCGGCCCATCTCACCACGACGGTTGACGAAGTGCCGACCCGCCCCCGGGAGCTGACGTGGCGTCACCGAGAAGGATGCGACCGGCTGATGGAAATGCACGCCACCATGCACATCACGTGCCTGTACAACATCGCCGGCCGTCGCCGCCCCGTCGATTCGATTGGCCTGCCAGGAGCCGCCGGCGGGTGCCGCCGACCCGGTCTCGTCCTGGCTCACGGCTGACCGGCCGGCGGTGGCAACACCGCCACGCAGCGCTGGAAGTAGCTCTCCAGGGGCTCGCCCACCGCGTACAGGTCGGCGATGAACTGTCGGCAGCTGCGGATAAGTTCGCGGTCGGTGAACCGCCGGACGGATTCGAGGACGCCATCGTCGTCGTAGACGGCCTGGTACATGACCGTCGAGTCGAGCGTGTAGATCTCGGGGAGCGGACCGCTGGCCTCGAACGCCGCCACCTGGGCAGGGCCGACGATCCGGATGGGGCCGCCGCTCTGGTCGCGCACCCGCAGCGCGTGGAGTTCCCACTGGAGATAGGCGCTGATGGGCTCTTCCACGACCCGGACGCGGCGGGCGGAGAAACCGTGCTCGTGGATTCTCCGGTGGTAGTCCTCCATATCCTTTCGACCGGCCTCCAGAATGCCGAGAGACCGATCCCATTCGCCCTTGGCGAAGGCCGCCCAGCTGTCGTATCCGGGCTCCCGGAAGGTCTGCTGGCGCTCGAGTTTCCAGAAACCGAGGTCGGTGATATTCCAGAAAATGCTCTCGAAATCAGCGTAGTACGCGGCCAATTCCATGCGCTCGCTGGTCGAGCCGGCAAGCAGCTCACTCATTCGGGATGTCCGCCTTCGCAGCGATGATGGTCGCACGCGGGATGACGACCAGCCGCTCACCTGGGTCGACGCTCACGCCCGCCGGCAGCCTGCCCTCGTACGATGAGGTGAGTTCGCGTCCGATGACGGCGACGTCGCCATTGTCCAGCTCCCAGATATCCGGGCAGCTGGTGTTTCCGGACGTCTGTCCGAGCTCGTGCGAGGACTTGCCCAGGCGTCGTGCGAAGGACGCGGATGGGTCGGGCTCCCACTGAGCGGCCATACTTCCCCCTGGATATGATGAAAAATTCGGCCATAAAGCTACCGTAGGAGCAGAAGCGGAGTCAAGGACGCGGCCGATATGGCTCGATTTCAACGGCTACCATCTAATGCACTTAATCGGAATTATGTGGTCCACATCATGGACGAGCAGGCAGTGCCTTCCCGCGAGCGCGAGCCACTGGCCGAGCCGTACGCGCAGTCGCGCTGGACTCACTCCAGGGCGGCGGTACGCCCGCCGGGCATCGCCGGGTGCGAGCGAAGTCCATGGCCCTGATGCCGGCAGAGGTTCGGGACCAGATCAGGGACCATGCCGCAGCCGTCGGGCTCGACGTCTCCACTCTCCTCACCATCGCCGCGCAGGCGCAGATGGATCAGCAGGACCGGGTCGAGATGCTCTTCGAACCGTTCGAACGGGCTCGGGCCGAAGCCGAGGAGCAGGCCGGAAGCGACACCTGGACCGACGACATCACGCTGACCGCAGAGGAACAGGCCGAGATCAATGCGATCCTGGGCCGTCCATCCCGGACTGAGGGCGCAGCGTGACCGTCATCGTCTACGACACCGGGGTGCTGATCGCTCTGGTCAACCAGGACCGTCGGGCAAGGACCCTGCACAAGGGCTTCGTCACCTCCGGCGGACATGCGCCGATCGTCCCGGGTCCGGCCCTCTCCCAGGCGTGGCGCACCAGCACGAAAATCGCCTATTCCTGGAAGAGACTCCTGGACGAGGTGTTCGTCCACCCTGGGGCCCGTACGGTGTACCCCGGTGCGCTTCCGCCCCGCTGTCTCCCGTGCGCGGCGGGCCTGGACACCGGAGACTGGAAAACCATCGGGGACATGATCGGCGCGGCGGTGCTACCCGCGAAGAAGCGGCCGGACCCAGTGGATGCCTTGGCGGTCTTCATTGCCATCACTCACGGAGGCGGCACTGTGCTGACCACCGACCGGGAGGACATCGAAGCGTACGCCGCCACGCTGCCCGGCTGTGGAGTCGATGCCGTCACCGTCTGAGGTGTGGCATGGAACAACTTGCCTCGCGCTGTGCGGTGGTTGCAGTAGACGACAGGCAACTCGCCAGCCCGCACGGCGGCCACGAGCGCGCCAGGCATGTACCGGGTCCCCTTTCGATGTTCCACGCACATGACATCGGAGAACGCCGGATTGGGGAACGCGAAGAGTACGAAGGCCCCGAACAGTCCCGCGTGAGCGCCCCGCCCTGACCCGCGGGCCCCGCCCCAGACCGCGAGCCGGCGCCACCCCCATTCCCACCAACAGCGCAAAGGCCCTACTCGCGCGCCCGTCTCACGCTGCCGCACGCCGGCGCGCCCTGGTGAGCAACACCACGCTCGGCGGCGGCAGGGTAGCGCCAGTGTGGCTATTACCGGATACGGAATGACAACGATCGAACAATCTGAGGTTCACCTGAGGTTTACGTCCGCTTTTGTGGCTTAGTCTCCCCGGGTTGCCCGGCCTGGACGGCGCCCACCTCGTGTCGGCGTTTACGGGCTCGAGACGAAACGGAAGGACTCAGACGTTGAGCGCGCCCGAGCCGACAACGGCGTCCCAAAACAACTACCGCCGGTCGCTCGGCACGATCGCCCTGACGGCCGTCGGCCTCGGCTCGATCATCGGCTCCGGCTGGCTGTTCGGCGCCGAGCGGGCTGCCAAGCTGGCCGGGCCGGCCGCGATCCTGGCCTGGGTGATCGGTGCCGCGGTGGCCCTGGTGATCGCCCTCACCTACAGCGAGCTCGGCTCGATGTTCCCCAAGGCCGGCGGCATGGTCCGGTACGGGCAGTACTCGCACGGCTCGCTGGCCGGGTACCTGGCGGCGTGGGCCAACTGGATCGCCATCGTGTCGGTGATCCCCGGTGAGGCGACCGCCTCCGTGCAGTACATGAGCTCGTGGCACTTCGGCTGGGCGCACCAGCTGTTCGACGGCGAGAAGCTCACCACCAGCGGAGTGGCGCTGGCCAGCGTGCTGCTGGTCGGGTACTTCGCGCTGAACTGGTTCGCCATCACGCTGTTCGCCAAGACGAACACCGCGATCACCGTCTTCAAGGTGGTCGTCCCGGTGCTCACCGCGAGCAGCCTGCTGCTGGCGCACTTCGACAGCCACAACCTGACCGGCCACGGCGGCTTCGCCCCGAACGGTTGGAACTCGGTCTTCACCGCTGTCGCGACCTCTGGCATCGTCTGGGCCTACAACGGCTTCCAGTCGCCGCTGAACCTGGCCGGCGAGGCCCGCAACCCGGGCAAGTCGCTGCCGAAGGCGGTGATCGGCTCGATCGTGATCGCGCTGGTGATCTACATCGCGCTGCAGGTCGCCTTCATCGGCGCGCTGCCGCACTCGGTGGTGGAGCACGGCTGGTCGACCATCGGGTACAAGTCCCCGCTGGCGGACCTGTCGCTCGCCTGGGGCCTGAACTGGCTGGCGCTGCTGCTCTACTCGGACGCCTTCATCTCCCCCAGCGGCACCGGCATGATCTACGCGGCGACCACCTCGCGGATGATCCACGGCGTGCAGGAGAACGGCCAGCTGCCCTCGATCTTCGGCCGGGTCGACCCCAAGACCGGCGTGCCGCGCCCGGCGCTGCTGCTGAACCTCTTCATCGCCTTCCTCTTCCTGGCCGTCTTCCGTGGCTGGGGGTCGCTGGCCTCGATCGTCTCGGTCGCCACGGTGATCTCGTACATCACCGGCCCGGTCGCCGTGATGGCACTGCGCCGGCTGGCTCCCGACCTGGCGCGCCCGGTGCGGCTGCGCGCGATGCCGGTGATCGCCCCGGTCGCGATGGTCTTCGGCTCGCTGGTCCTCTACTGGGCCCGCTGGCCGCTGACCGGCAAGGTGATCGTGCTGATGGCCGCCGGCCTGCCGATCTGGGCCTGGTACGAGCTGCGCAAGCCGTGGGACGTGCTGAAGCCGCACCTGAAGGCGGGCGTCTGGATGATCGCCTACCTGGTCGTGATGGCCGGCGTCTCCTGGGCCGGCAGCACCCAGTACGGCGGGCAGGGTTACATCCCCGAGGGCGTGGACCTGGCGCTGGTCGCCGTGCTCGCGCTGGCCTTCTACTACTGGGGCGTCCGCAGCGCCTGGGCCAACCCTTCGCTGGCGCAGGTCCGCGAGGAGCTGGCGGCGGCCGCCGTCGAGCAGCCCGAGACCGCGGAGGCGGTCAACGCCTGAAGCGGCGCGAAGTACTGACGGGTGGGGCCCGCCGCGAGTGCGGCGGGCCCCACCCGTCGGTACGTCACCCGCAGAGGGGTCACCCGCAGAGGGCCGCCAGTTCGGCCGGCTGCTGCACCGTGCCGCCGAGCAGGCCGTCCAACACGGCCGGTGCCAGGCCGAGCGCGGTGGTCATGCCGATGCCCGAGGTCACCGAGACCGCCCGGACGCCCTCGGCGGGGGCGGCGACCAGGTACGGGCGCACGCCGGAGGCGTAGACGCCGCGCCAGCGCTCACGGACCGTCAGCCGCTGCACGCCGAGCAGTTGGGCGGTCTCGCGCAGCACGGCGGCGTCCAGCTCCTCCGGGTCGAAGGGGGCGGGGCTGACGTCGTAGGTGTGGGTGTCACCGATGGTCAGGGTGCCGTCGGGGCGCTGGGTGAACATCAGGTTGAGGCCGATCCCGATCAACTCGGGGTACTCGCGGGTGAGCCGCTCGCGCACCTCCGGCAGGCTCGGGCAGGCGGCGAAGCCGTCGTAGCGCAGCAGCGAGAAGCCGGTCTGCACGGCGGGCTCGATGGGCCGCGGGTGCGGGTTGTCCACCCGCAGCATCCGCAGTACGCAGCGCCGCACGCCGGACTCGGCCGCCAGCTCGGGGTAGTGCCGGTCGAGGTCGTGCCCGGCGGCCAGCACGATCGCACCGGCGCGCAGCTCACCGCGGCTGGTGCGGACCAGGCCCGGCTCGATCGCGTGGGCGGTGGTGGCCCAGTGGAACCGGACGCCGCGCTCGGCGAGGTGGCGGGCGATCGCCGGCACGCACTCGCGCGGGTCGACCCGCACGTCGTCCGGCAGCCAGGCCCCGCCGACCACGCCCGGACCGACCGGCACCCGCTCGGCCACCTGCGCCGCGCCGAGCAGTCGCACCTCGTCGTCGCCGCGCAGCTGCTGGAACTCGGTCAGCACGGCGAGCTCGTCCTCGGCCCGGGCGACCATCACGGTGCCGCTGCGGCGCAGCCAGAAACCGGCCTGCTCGGCCAGCTTGATCCAGCGCGCGCGGGCCTCAAGACCGTAGCCCAGCGCGACACCGTCCTGCGCGGTGGCGCAGGCGTGGCCGAAGTTGCGCACCGAGGCGCCGGTGGCCCGCTCGTCACGCTCCACGATCGCCACCGACAGCCCGCGCTCCAGCGCCTCGTACGCGTGGGCCAGACCGACGATCCCGGCTCCGACGACCACCACATCCGCCGAGCCCAGCGTGTCGTTCACGGTTCTCCATTCCGATGCGCCCGTGCGGTGGGCGCATCCACAGCAGTGCCAAGTTGTATGAACAACTTCCTTCGTGCTGAAACCTACGGTCACCCCCGTACCACGCCGGGGGACTGCGGGTGAATCCCCGGTGAATACCCGGCCATCAAACGCCCCCCGTGCCACCGGCGATGCGGCCGCCCGCCCTGGTCGGCAGCACGGTCGGGCGATACCGTGCGCGATGGGTGGGCGGCACGGGGCTGCTACCGGTCGGGGAGGGAATCCGGATGCAGGACGTGATCAAGGGCAGCACGATGCCGGTGCTGGAGATGCAGTTGGGGGCCGGCGAGTCGATCATCTCGATGCACGGCGAGCTGTCCTGGATGTCGGCGAACATCCAGATGTCGCAGACCACCAACTCCGGTGGCCCGGGCGGCGGCGGGCTGCTGGGCACGCTCAAGCGGGCGGTCAGCGGTGGCGGGATATTCCTGACCAGGTACCAGGCGCACGGCGCCCCGGGGCTGGTGGCCTTCGCCTCGAAGGTGCCGGGGCACATCGTGCCGGTGGACATCGCCCAGGGCCGCGGCGTGCTGGTGCACCGGCACGGCTGGCTCTGCGGGACGCCGGGGATCACCCCGAGCATCGCCCTGCAGCAGTCCTTCCGCGGCGGGCTGTGGGGCGGCGAGGGCTTCGTGCTGCAGCGGCTGCACGGGCAGGGCCGGGCCTGGATCGAACTGTCCGGCGAGCTCTGCCAGTACACCCTGGCGCCCGGTCAGACCATGCTGGTGCACCCCGGGCACGTGGGGATGTTCGACGAGACGGTGCAGTTCAGCATCACCCGGGTGCCGGGCATCGCCAACAAGATCTTCGGCGGCGACGGCTACCACCTGGTGGCACTGACCGGGCCCGGCCAGATCTGGCTGCAGAGCATGCCGCTCTCCAGCCTGGCGCACGCCCTGGAGCCGTACCTGGCCCGGGACGGCGCGGTGGCCGGGGCCGAGGGCGCGGGGCTGGGCGGGATCGTCGGCGGGATGCTGCGCAGCTGACCGCCCCCGAGAGCGCGCACCTGCCGCTCGACGCGCACGTAACGGTCGACGCGCGAGTGCTGGTTGAGGCCTACGCCGCAACCAGCACTCGGACCGACCGGACTCTAGAAGAAGTCCCGGTCGATGATCTCCTCACGCTCGACGATCTCCTCACGGCCACCGCCGAAGAGGCCGTCGAACAGACCCGGCCGCTCGATGATCTCCTCGCGCTCGATGATCCGCTCACGACCGAAGCGGTCGCGCTCGACGATCTGCTCGCGCTCGATGATCTCCTCACCGCCGAAGAAGCCGCGGTCGCGCTCGATGAACTCCTCGCGCTCGTAGAACTCGCGCACGATGTCTCCCCTGTTCAGGCCAGTCCTGCTGGTGCTTGCTGACGTTCCGACAGGCGTGACGATAACGCACCTCTCCGGCCCCGATCGCAACGCCCGGGTAACACCCGCGTGCGGATGCCGTCACAGCGGCGGAACGGGCTCCCGCACCGCACCTGAGCCCGAACCAGGGCCGACCTAGCGTCAGATCGCGTCGCCACCGAAGGTGTAGCGGGCACCGTAGGCGGCCAGCACCCGCCGCATGCCCTGCGGCGGGTGCAGCCGGGTGGGCGAGGTGGTGTGGATCGGGAAGACGGTGGCGGGGCGCAGCCGCTCCAGCATGTGGTGCAGGTCGTCCTGCGAGGCGTGGCCCGAACAGCCGATCTGGCGCAGCGGGATGCCCAGCGCGGCCAGCCAGTCGGTGAACGGCGCCCAGCGCGGCTCGAAGGGGCCGAGCGGCTCGCCGTTGGCGTGCACCAGGGTGGCGCCGGGGTAGCCGTCGCCGACCGGCAGGTCGAGCAGCGAGGGCAGGTCGTCCGGGTCCGGCATCACCACGTACCGGTCCGGCTCGGCGCGCAGTTCGGCGGCCGGCAGCTCGGCCGCCGAGAGCGCCTGCTCGACGCCGACCAGGCGCAGGAAGGCCGCCACCTGCTCGGTCCAGACGATCCGCCGCCCGGCCGCCCCGGCGATCTCCAGGAACGCCCGCACCCGGTCCACGTCGCGCGGGTAGAGCGAGAGCAGCAGCAGGCCCGGGGTCTCCTCCAGCGCGCGGGCGAAGTCGCGGGCCACGTCGCTCTCGTCGCGCCGGCGCCCGCTCGGGTTCTCCCAGCCGAGCGTGGTGCCCTCGGTGACCAGGACGGCGCTGCCCGCCGCCCGGTCGACGAAGTCCCAGGACCGCTGCGGGTGGTGGCCGTGGAAGCGGTAGTCACCGGTGAAGGCCAGGGTGCCGTCGGGCGTGTGCACCAGGTAGCCGCTGGCGCCCGGCACATCGTGGTCGACCGGGACGCACTCCACCTCCAGCGGGCCCACCACTACGCGCTGATGGTCCGTCAGACGCCGCCAGTCGGGCTCGCCGTGGGTCAGTCCCTGGCCGGTGGCGGCGAGCGCGGTCAGCACGTCGACCGCCTCGGTGTGCGCGTGCACGGCCACCTCGGGGCGGACGAAACCGGCCAGGCCCACGTGGTCGATGTGCGGGTGGCTGACGAAGACGGCGGTCTCGCCCGCCTGTTCGGCCAGCGGCGAGCCGGGCTCCAACGCCTCGGGGGCGAACAGCCCCGGCAGCGCGGGCGCGGCGCCCAGGCGCAGCCGGTCGGCCAGTTCCCGGCCCGGGCGCGGGCGCACCGGCAGCCGGAACAGGTCGCCGCCGGACGGGATGTCGATGCCGATGTCCAGCAGCACCCGGTAACCGTCCTGCTGGACCAGGATCTTGCTGCCGCCGATGACGCCGACTCCGCCCCAGAATTCGATGGTGGCCATAGCGGGTGATCAGTTCCTTTCGGTCGGCGCCTGGGCCGTGGCCCAGGTCCGGATGGAGTCGAGCAGCCCCTCCACGGTCGGGGCGATCGCGTCGGCGGGACCGTCGGCCCGGCCGAACCGGTCGATGTAGGCGCTGTGCGCGCCGACCTCGCGACCGGGCTCGATGTCGTTGCGCCAGTGGTCGCCGATCACGCAGAGCCGCCGCCTGCCGCCGGCCGGGTTCTCCGCGCGCAGCAGGTGCCGCAGGCCGTCCGGCTTTCCGGTGCCGGCGACCACCGAGTCCAGCAGCGGCGGCAGTTCGAGCCGCCGCAGCAGCCCGTCCAGGCCGGCCGCCGGGCTGTTGGTGGCCAGCACCACCCGCACGCCTTCGCCGCGCAGTTCGGCGAGCAGTTCGGCGTAGCCGGCCGGGACCTCCAGCGGGCAGCGGGCAGCGTCCAGCATCAGCTCGCGGGTCGCCGCGAACGCCCGGTTCAGCTCGGCGGTGTCCAGGCCGACCGCGCGGCCGAGCACCGCGACGGCCTCCCAGCCGTCGATCGCCTCGCCCAGCGGCGGCCCGGCTGCGGCGCCGAGCGCCAGGAACCGCTCGACACCGTCCAGCAGTTCGGCTCGCGCGGCGGTGGGCAGCGCGGCGGCGGCGTGCTCGGCGTAGCGCCGGATCGGCGCGTCACCGCGGTAGAGGGTGCCGTCGAAATCGGTGATCAGGACCGGAGATGACGTCGTGTCAGCCACGGACACCGCCCGCGGTGGACATCGCGCCGGTGACGAAGTGCCGCTGCAGCACCAGGAAGAAGGCCAGCACCGGCGCGGTGGTGAAGACCACGGCGGCGGCGAGCCCCGGGTAGTCGGTGCCGTCCGCCCCGGCGAAGGCCGCCAGTCCCACCTCGACCGGCTGCACGTTCGGGTCCTGGGTCATGATGAACGGCCAGAGGAAGGAGTTCCAGCTGGCCAGGAAGACCTGCAGGGCGATGATCAGCATCGCCGGACGGACCAGCGGCATGCCGATCGACCAGAGCATCCGGAACCGTCCGGCGCCGTCCAGCTCGGCGGCGTCGAAGAGTTCGGCCGGCAGGCCCAGGAAGAACTGCCGGACCAGGAAGATGCCGAAGACGCTGGCACCCCACGGCACGATCTGGATCCAGTAGGTGTCCAGCCAGTGGATGTCGGTGGCGATGATGTAGTCGGGGATGATCAGCACCGTCCCCGGCACCATCATCACCGCCATCACCAGCGCGAACAGCAGGCCCCGGCCGCGGAACCTCATCACCCCGAAGGCGAATCCGGCCAGCAGCGAGGTGGCCAGCGCGAGCACCACCGTGCAGGCGCCGATCAGCACCGTGTTGAGGAAGAGCCGGGGCCAGGGCGCGGCCGCCCAGGCGCGGGCGTAGTTCTCCCAGTGCCAGTGCGGAAGCAGCAGATCGGCGAGGGTGCTGGACTGCGAGGCCGAGTTCAGCGAGGTGACCAGCACGTAGTAGAACGGGAAGAGGAAGGCCAGCGCGATCAGCACGGCCACGGTGCGGCGCAGCGCGCCGCGCGGCCGACGAGCAGTTGGTCCGGCGAGGGTCACTGGCCCGCCTTCTGGTCCGCCTGGGCGGCCTGCTGGGCGGCGTTCAGCGCGCCGGCCGGGTCGGCGCCCTGCTCCAGCACCTTCTGCAGCGCGACGACCTCCTCGCCCTGGGCCTTGGCGACCCACGGGAAGGCGGGCTGCGCCACGGCGTAGTCGAGGGCCGCGGCGGCGGTCTTCATGTACGGGTTCTTGGCCAGGAAGTCGCTCATCTGGTCGAGCGCCTTCGCGGTGACCGGCAGGTACCCGGTGGTGCTGGACCACTGGGCCTGGCTCTGGGCGGAGGCCAGGAACTGCATGTACTTCCAGGCCGCCGCCTGCTGGGCCTTGCTCGCCGACGCGAACATCGCGATGTTGGTGCCGGAGAGCACGTTGGTCGGCCGGCCGCTCGCGCCCGTCGGCAGCACCTCGGTGCCCAGGGCGAACTTGCCGCCCACCGCCTGGTTCTCGAAGTAGTAGCCCGCGGCGCTCGACATGTCGAAGGCGCCCTTCTTGGCCCCGAGCGCCGTCTCGCCCGGGAAGTTGGAGCCGACCGCCAGCGCGCCGGCCTTCTTCAGGTCGGCCAGGTAGCTCAGCGCCTGGACCGCGGCCGGGCTGTTGAGCTGCGGGGTGCCGTCGGCGGCGATGTCCGGGGTGCCGTCGGCGGCGCAGAGCGCGTCGAAGAGCACGGTGCCGCCGGCCGGCGAGGCGGTGGTGCCCGGGTCGATGCTGATCGCGGTGACGCCGTCCCCGGAGACCGCCTTGGCCGCCGTCGCGAACTGGTCCCAACTGGTCGGCGCGCCCTGCCCCTTGGCCTGGAGCAGGTCCTGGTTGTAGAAGAGCACCTGGACGCTCTTGTTGAACGGCCACATCCACAGCTTGCCGTCGGGCAGCCGCAGGTCCTTCTGCACGCCCTGGTAGAAGTCCGAGAGCCCGGCCGGGCTGTCGCTGCCCGCGTACTGGCCGACCGGCAGGATCACCTGACTCTTGGCGTAGTCGGCGGCCCAACTCTCGTAGACCTGACCGATGGTGGGCGGGTTGTGGGCCGCGACCCCGGCGGTCTCCTTGGCGTGCAGGGTGCCGTAGTCCGGCTGGTACTCCAGGTTGACCTTGATGTTCGGGTTCGCCTGCTGGAAGGCGTCGGTCAGCGCGACCAGGGTGCTCTTCTGGGTGCCGCTGATCATGATCTGCATGAACGAGATCGTGGTGGTGCCGCCCGAACCCGCGTCGGCGCTGGACTTGCTCGACGAGGAACAGGCGCTCAGCGCACCGAGCACGGTGGCCGCGGCCAGCACGGTGGCGGCGGTACGACGCAGCGTGGGGTTGGAGGACATCGGGGTTCCTTTTCGCGTGTGGGGATACCGGCAGGGGCAGGCGAACAGTGCGGAACGGCGGTGCTGTGGAAGGGTGTTGCTGTGGAATGACATTGCTGCGGGTCAGAGGTCGGCGGCGATCCGGTCGCCGAGGCGGCGCTGGAGCAGCGTGAAGGCGGCGGTGACCACGAAGAGCACCACGGCCAGCGCGGCGCCGTACCCGGTGTCGAAGAGGACGAACGCCTCCTGGTAGAGCAGGTAGCTCAGGGTGGTGGTCGCGTAGGCCGGGCCGCCCCGGCTCATCTCGTAGAACTGGGTGAAGGCCTGCAGCGAGGTGATGCTGGTGATCACCACCGCGAAGAGCGTCACCGGACGCAGCTGCGGCCAGGTGATGTGCCAGAACTCCTGCCAGGGGCTCGCCCCGTCGACCCGGGCCGCTTCGCTGAGTTCGCCGGAGGTGACGGCCAGACCGCCGAGGAAGAGCACCACGGTGAAGCCGACCTCGTGCCAGAGGCTGTAGACGATCACCGAGGGCATCGCCCAGCTGCTGGAGAAGAGGAACTGCGGGGTGGGCAGGTGCAGGTGCTTCAACACCAGGTCGATCAGCCCGAACTGCGGGTTGAAGAGCCAGACCCAGGCGAGCGAGGTGGCCACGATCGGGGTCGCGTGCGGCGCGAAGATCGCCACCCGGCCGGCGCTCAGCAGTCGCCCGCCACGCTGCAGCAGCAGCGCCAGGGCGAGCGAGAGCGCGGTGCCGCCGATCACCATGGCCGCGCAGTAGTAGAGCGAATTCCCCGCGCTGGTCAGGAAGTCGGGCGTGGTGGACTGGAACAGCTGGCGGTAGTTGTCGGTTCCGATGAAGCTGGACATCGACGGATTGAGCGTGTTCCAGTGGAAGGTGCTGATGTAGAGCGTGTACGCGGTCGGTCCGATGATGAAGACCGAGAAGATCAACAGCGCCGGCGCCGTGTACAGCCACCCGGCCCATCCCTCACGCGGCCGACTTCGCCGCCGGACCCGCTCGCTCAACTGCACCATGGCACCGTCTCTTCGCACTCGCGCTTCCTCGACGGCTCAGAGTGAAACGCGCGTAGATAGCGTACCGATGGCCACCCGATGAACAGTTGGACAATCAGTATCGGATGATCAGCCACCTGTGAAATCCTGAAAGGCTGGCCACTTTCTGCCTCGGAGCTGGCCTCAGGGCTGGTACGGCAGCTGCGGCACGTCGAAGCAGTTGGTGTCCATGTCGGGCACCTGGGTCACCCAACCAGGCCCGCCCGCTGGGGTGTTGTCCTGCCAGCGGGCCACGTCCAGGCAGGCGCGGGTGAGACCGCTGGGGCGCGGCAGGCGGACGAAGTCGGCGGGGATCAGCAGCCCGTGCGCGTCATAGGGCTGGGCTCGGTTCAGGAACCGCTCCACGCAGGCCCGGGTCAGCGCCGCCCCGCACGAGTCCATCGCGTCGGTCAGCCACTGCGCGCCCGCCCAGCCCTCCAACTCCCAGGCCGACAGCAGCGGTTCGCGATCCGGGTAGTAGCGGCTCACGGCGCTGCGGAACTGCTGGACGGCGGGGTACCGGGTGTCCGCGTAGTTGCGGCTGGACGAGGTGGCCCACAGGACGCCGCGGCAACCGGGCGCGGCCGCGTAGTCGCGGCCCACCGTCTGCGCCCAGTTCTGCACGTTGGTCACCTTGGCGACGAGTTTCACCCCCGCCGCGTCCAGCGCCTGGCAGAGCCCGGTGTTGCCCCGGGTGTCCATCGCGTCGAAGACGATCTGGGTGCCGTCGGAGGCCATCGCGGTGGCCACCGCGGGGAACGCGGGCAGCGCCAGGTCCACCGTCTTCATCAGCACGTGGTAGCCCTCGGCCGTCAGGCCCTGCTCGATCTGGTGCGCGTAACTCAGCGACTCGGCCTGGTTGTAGGCGACCACCGCGGCCCGCCGCACGCCGAGGCGCTGCTGGAAGTACCGGTAGACCTCGGTGCTCAGGAAGAGCGTCCCGTCCCAGCCGACCGAGCGGCCGTCGCGCGGGGCGTTGCTGCCGTAGATGCCGTACAGATGCGGATACCGGTCGTACGCGGTGCCCAGCGGCTGGCTGCCCACGTCCGGCACCGCCTTGCCGTTGACGTACGGGGCTCCCGCGTAGTCGAGCACGCTGCCCGCGGCGAAGGCGAAGACCTGGTCCTGGTCGATCAGCTTGTGCACGCACTCCTGGTTGCCGAAGCCGCTGCCGGAGTCATCGCAGGTCACCACCTGCACGGTCCGCCCGTGCAGGCCACCGGCCGCGTTCAACGCCTGGAAGAACGCCAGCGCGCCGTACCGGGGCCCGGAGAGCACCTCGGTGCCGAGCGGGCTGGTCAGCGAGGTGACGATGCCGATCTTGATCTGCCCCGACGTCACACCGGTGTCGCTGGCCGGGTTGCCCCCGGCGGCCGTCGGACCCGGCGCGGCGAAGTCGCTCTCCGGCAGCCGGGTGCCGCAGCCGGCCAGCGAGCCGGACAACACCAGCAGGGTGGCCGCCAGCGCGGCGGCCACCCTGCTAGGGCGTGTCTCAATCAGCTGCTGCACCCGGGCACCACGCCGGCCGCGGTGTTGCCGCTCTGTGCGACCAGCCCGCAGAGCGTGGCCTGTGAGACCTTCCAGGTGCCGTTCTCCAGCACCGCCTGCCCGGCCGCGTTCGGCTGCACCACCTGGCCCTGCAGCAGCAGGTTGTAGGTGACGGTCGCGGTGCTGGCGGAGCTGAACTGGACGTTCGTCACCTGCGCGCTGATCTGCGAGATCCGCGGGTCGGCGGCGAAGGCCTGGAGCAGCGGCTGGAGTTGGTCGCCGTTCTGCAGCAGCCCGGCCTTGGCGCTGATCGGCGTGGCCGGGGAGAAGAAGCTCTGCCAGTTCTGGGTGACCTGCGCCGTGGCGGCGGCCACGTCGGCCGGCGCGGTGCCGGTCGGGGTCGGCGAGGCCGCGCCGGTGGCGGAGGGCGAGGCCGCGGCGGAGGAGACGGACGCGGACGCGGACGGCGCCGCCGACCCGCTGCTCGCCGCCGGGGTCGGGGTCGGGGTCGGGGTGGCACTGGAGCTGCTCTTCGTGCTGCTCGAGCAGGAGGCCACCAGCAGCAGGGCCCCGAGCACGGCGGCCGCCGTCCGAAGGACCGTCAGGCGGCCGGACGGGTGAGATCGCGGCTCTGCGGACGGGCGACGCGCCGGGTCGGCCGGCCGGTCGTTGGGCATGGTGCGCATGGGTTTCTCCGCCTGGTGTCGCGCTGCGACCGAGTGTGACGCAGGTGACACTATGTAGGCCGATCGACCACCCACCCGCAACACGGCGGCGGGCGAGCCGGCCGGCGCGGCTGACGGGTCGCCGGCCCCTGGCGGGCGGCGGAAAGGATCGCGATGGACAGCTCCGGGCGCCCGGTCCTCACCCGCCTCCTCGCCGGCGCACCCTTCGGCTGGCTGCTGGCCCTGCTGGGTGGGGCGATGTGCGTGCTCGGCTGGTACGCCGTCTCGGGCGAGCGGCTGACCGCCCGCCAGCTCCCCTACCTCGCCTCCGCCACCGCGCCGGGCGCCGCGCTGATCGTGGCGGGCGTGGTCTGGGCAGCGCTGCGCACCCCGGGCGCGGGCACTGCCGCCCTGGGCGCCCCGACGGGCACCCAGGGCACGGCCACCCCGACCGACGCCGCTCCCCCGGTCGAGCCGGCCGCCGCCGACTGGCAGCTGCCCGAGACCGGCGGCGAGCCGGCGGCGCCGAGCGGCAGCCTGGTGGCGGTGCCCGGCGGCACCCTCTGCCACCGCCCCGACTGCCCGCTGGTGGCGGGCAAGCCGCAGGCCGTCCCGGTCGACGGCGCGGCGGTCCGGGCCCGCGGGCTGGCGCCGTGCCCGGTCTGCGAGCCGGACGTGCTGCCCGCGGACGGCCCGGTCTGATGGCCGACCCCGGGCTGGCGATCGACTTCGCGCTGGCGGGCGTGGCCGTCGGCAGCGCGGCCGCGCTCAGCGGAGTCGGGCTGGTGGTCTGCTACCGGCTGACCGGGGTGCTCAACCTGGCGCAGGGCGGCATCGCGGTCTTCATCGCCTATCTGCTGCGCGAGCTGGTGGTGGTGCGCGGCTGGCCGGTGGGCTGGGGCGCGGTGCTCTGCCTGCTGGTGGTGGCGCCCGGGCTCGGCGTGCTGCTCCAGCTGGCCGTCTTCGGACCGCTCCAGCGGCGCCAGGCGGCGATCGGTGAGGTGGTGGTCGCCTGCGTCGGCGTCCTGGTGCTGCTGATCGGCGCGGTCGCGGCGATCTGGGGCACCACGCCGCTGACGGACGTGCCGTCGCTGGTCCCGGCGCGGACCGTCACGCTGCCCGGTGGCCACCTGCTGCGGGTGGACGCGGTGGCCCAGCTCGGCACCGTGCTGGTGATCGCGGTGGCGCTCTGGGCGATCGGGCGGTGGACCGGCTTCGGGGTGCGGGCCAGAGCGGTCTCCGCCGACCCGACCCTGGCCGAGCTGGCCGGGGTGAACGCCGGGCGGGTGGCGGCGGCCGGCTGGGCGTTCGGCTCCTTCACGGCCGGGCTGGTGGGCGTGCTGCTGGCGCCGTTGGTGCTGCTCGACCCGTACGGGCTGCCGCTGCTGGTGATGGAGACCCTCGCGGTCGCGGTGGCGGCCCGGCTGCAGAGCCTGCCGATCGCGGTGGCCGTCGGGCTCGCGCTGGGCATCGGCCAGTCCGAGCTGACCTGGCTGCACCCGGGCGGCACGCTGGGGCCGCTGCTGGACGCCGTGCAGTCCAACCTCTTCGCGGTGGCGCTGCTGGTGGCCGCCCTGGTGCCGTGGGGCTTCGTCGAAGGCTTCACCGAGCAGGGGCTGCTGGGCGGCGGCGGCGTGCCGCAGCTCGGGCGGCGGCGCGGCGGTGACGCTGGCTGGGGCTCGAGCTGGGGCTGGGGCTGGGCGACCGCCGTCTGCGCGCTCGCGCTGCTCACCCCGCTGGCGCTGCGGGCGGGCGGCGTGCGGGCCGTGCTCACGGTGCCCGCACTGGCGCTGATCCTGCTCTCGGTGGTGCTGGTGACCGGCGGCGGCGGGCTGGTCTCGCTGGGCCAGGGCGCGTTCGCGGGCCTGGGTGCGCTGGCCGCCGCGCTGCTCGCCTCCGGCCGGGTGCCGGTGGGCGCGGCGCTGGTGGTCACCGTCCTCGGGCTGGCGACGGCCGGGCTGCTGATCGGCCGCCCGGTGGTGCACCGGCGCGGCCTGGTGCTGGCCCTGGTGACCTTCGCGCTGGCGGTCGGGCTGAGCCGCTTCGTCTTCGAGCAGCCCTACGCGACAGCCGGCCTGACGGTGCTGCGGCCCGTCTTCCTCCGTGGCGACCACGCCTTCTACGCCGCCGAGTTGGCGGTGCTCGCGGTGGGCGCGCTGCTGGTGGCGGCGGTGCGGCGGGGGCGGCTGGGCCGGGCACTGGTGGCGATGCGCGACCACGAGGCGGGCGCCTGGGCGGCGGGGGTGGCGGTGCCCCGGGTCAAGCTGCTGGTCTTCGGGCTGGGCGCGGGCCTGGCGGGCGCGGGCGGAGTGCTGCTCGCGCTGGGCGGCGAGGCCTTCGACGCCTCGGTCTTCGACCCGGTGCAGGGGCTGCTCTGGTTCGCGGCCGTGGTGGTGGCCGGGGTGGACAGCGCGGTCGGCGCGGTGCTGGCCGCGTTCGCGCTGGTGGGGCTGGACGCGGCGACCGTGCCGGGGATGTCGGCCGTGGTGGTGGGCGCCCTCGCGGCGGGGGCGGGCCGACTGCCCGGCGGGCTCGCGGGCCGGGTCCGGCGGGCGGTGCCGGGGTGAGCGGCGAGCGGACCGGCGCCGGGCTGCTGGCCGGACGCGGGGTGCTGCGGCGGCTCGGCGGCGTGCCGGTGGTGGACGGGGTGGACCTGGCCGTGCGCGCCGGGCGGGTCACCGCGCTGGTCGGCCCGAACGGCGCGGGCAAGAGCGTGCTGCTCGACTGCCTCAGCGGACTGGCCCGGCCCGACGGCGGGCGGATCCTGCTCGACGACCGCGACATCACCCGGGCGCCCTGCCACCGGCGGGCCCGGCTCGGCGTGGCGCGGACCTTCCAGCAGGTGGCCGTCTTCCCCGAGTTGACGGTCGCGGAGAACGTCCAGGTCGGCGCCGAGCAGCAGCGGCCGAGCAGGCCCGGCGGCGCCGCTCTCCGGGCGCGCCTCGCGGCCCCGCCGGCGGTGGCGGTCCGGCAGCGGGTGGCCGGCGCGCTGCGACTGCTGGGCCTGACCCCGCTCGCCGACCGCCCGGCGGGCGACCTGCCGCTCGGGGTGCTCCGGCTGGTCGAGTTGGCCCGAGCGCTGGCCGGAGCGCCGCGGGTGCTGCTGGTGGACGAGGTCTCGGTCGGCCTCGACGCGGGCCAAGTCGCCTGGGTCGCCCGGGTGCTGGCCCTGGTGGCCCGCGAGGGGGCGGGCGTGCTGCTGGTCGAGCACGACCTCGGGTTGGTCTCCCGGCTCGCCGAGACCGCCTACGTGCTGGACGGCGGCCGGGTGGTGGCCACCGGTCCGATCGAGCGGGTGCTCGCCGACCAGCGGGTCCGGCGGCTCTGGTGAGCACCTCGACGGGCGGCCTGGCCGCCGAACTGCACGGCGTCCGGGTCCGCTACGGACGGGTCGAGCGGCTGCACGGGGTGGACGTGCGCTGCCCGAACGGGCGGGTCGGCTTCCTGGTCGGCCGCAACGGTTCCGGGCGCTCCACCGTGCTGGCGACCCTGGCCGGCCTGGCCCACCCGTACCAGGGCCGGGTCACCGTGGCCGGACGGGACGTCACCACGCTGGCCGCCCACCGCCGGGCCGCGCTCGGCGTGGTGCTGGTCCCGGACCGCCGGGCGGTCTTCTCGACCCTGACGGTGGCCGAGACGCTCGGCCTGTCCGGCCCGCCCGAGCGCGCGGCGGCCCGATTCCCGGAACTGACCGCGCTGTTCGGCCGGCTGTGCACCGATCTCTCCGGCGGCCAGCAGCAGTTGGTCGCCCTCGCCCGGGCGCTGCTGGCCGAGCCCGCGTTGCTGCTGCTCGACGAACCCGAACGCGGCCTGGCCCCCGCCGTGGTGGCCCGGCTGCGCCGGCTGCTCACCGACCGGGCGCTGGCAGGGCGCGCGGTGCTGCTGACCGCCCGCACCCTGCCGGCCTGGGCACCGGACGACGCCCTGGTGCACGTGCTGGAGCGCGGCCGGCTGGTCTGGCTCGGCGAGGCGGGCGAACTGCGCCAAGGGTGAACTGTGGCAGGGGTGAGCCCCCGTCGTCCGACTGTCGGCGCGCTGCGCGAGACTGACGCGACAACACCTCGCGCACGACAGGGAGTCGCCGCATGCCCGACCCACTGCACGGACTGGACGCCGTCGACTGGGCCTCGCTCACCCACGCCTACGGCGACGCGGGCGATGTGCCCGTTCTCCTGCGCGCACTGGCCGGCGATGACCCCCGCGAACGCGCGAACGCGCTGGACGCCCTCTACGGCGGCGTCCATCACCAGGGTGATGTCTACAACTCGACACTGGCCTGCCTGCCGTTCCTCCTCTCCCTGGCCGGCGACCCCGCGGTGGCCGACCGGGCGAGTGTGCTGTACCTGCTGGCCAGCATCGGCGAGTCTGCCGACGCCGCGATCGAGCACGCCTGGGACGGCATGCCGGACCCGCACACGGTGATCGCCGCGCATGACGGCGAGGACGACTGGTGGGAGGAGCTCGCGGTGGCCTACGGCCTGCTCGCGGGCGACGTCCTGCGCGAGCGAGTACCGCTACTGGCCCGGCTGTTCGACGACCCGGACCCGGCCGTCCGGGCGGCGGCGATCGGGCTGCTGGCCCGGCGGCACCCGCAGCCGCCGGCCGTCCTGGACCCGCTGATCGCCCGCGCCGCCGTCGAGCAGGACGGCGCGGTCCGGCACGCGCTGGCCGGCGCGTTCGGTGAACTGCTGGGCCGGTCACCCGAGTCCGGCCGAGCCACCGAGGGCCTGCTGCGACTGGCCGCGCCCGGTGGCGACCCCGGCACGGTGCTCACGGCGCTCGCCGAACTGGCCCGCCACACGCCGGAGCAGCTGCCCGCCGGCCTCGTCGAGCGGGCCACGGCCGCGCTGGACGACGCACAGCAGCGGGGCAGCTCCCCCGCCGCTCCGCCGCTCCCCGACGACGGCACGCTCAGCTCCCACCTGCGGCGGCTGCGCGCCACCGAGTTCGAGGACGCCACCGACGAGCGCGCGGCCGAGGCCCTCGCCGACCTGCACCTGGCCCTCGGCGACCGGGTGACGGACCGTCACCGCCTGGTCCTGCACGCCCTGCGGCACGGCGACCCGCAGAGCCGGGCGGACGCCGTGGAGCGGGCCGGCGACCTGCACAGCGGCTGGCGGGTGCCCGGCGCCGAGGCGACCGCCGAGCTGCTGGCCGCCCTGGTCACCGCCACCGACCCGGCGGTCAGCGCCGCCGAGACCGCTACCGCCGCCGCTCGCGAACTGCGCCTCTGCGCCCTGCCGTTGACCCCCGCACTGCTGGACGCCGCGGCCGCCGTGGCCGAGGCCGGGGAGTACCGCACGAGCTGGGGCTGGGAGCGGGGGCTGCCCGGGCAGTGCCTCCAACTCCTGGTGGCGGCAGGCGATCGGCGCGCCGCCACGCTGCTCGCCCGGCTGCTGCCGGGTCGCGAGGGCCCCGAGGAGCTGCCCGCGTGGTGCGCCCGGCTCGCCGCGCACGCGGCCGACCTGATACCCACCCTGGTCCCCCATCTGAGCTGGACGAACGCGAAGTCCGACACCACACCGGGGGTGTTCGACCACGCCGGGGTGACGGCCTCCTGCCGCGTCCTGGCCGCCCTGCAAGCCTGCCTCCCGGGGTCCGGGGCCCTGATCGCCCCGGTACTCGAGGAGTTCCGCAAGGAGCTGCCGAAGACCGGCGGCACCCTGCACCCGGCGGCCCTGCTGCTGCTCGCCCACCCGGACGATCTGGGGCGCGAGGCGGAGGAAGCAGAGGAAGCAGCTGAGGTGGTGCCGGTGCTGCGCCGACTGCTCCCCGATCCGAAGCCGGCGACCCGGGCGGTGATCGCCCGCGCGCTCTGGCACGCCGGCCTGGACCCGGCGGAGTTGTGGCCGGTGCTGGCCGAGCTGCTGGCGGACCAGCAGGCCTGGTACGCCCGGCAGTTGGCGCTGGACCTGCTGGCCGCCATGGGCCCGGCCGCCGCGCCGCTGGCCGAGCCACTGCGCGCCTGCCTGACCGACGACTCGGACCAGATCACCGCCCGGGCCGCCCTCGCGCTGCGCGCGGCCGGCCTGGCGGACGAGCCGCAGTCCGCTCAGCTGCTCGACCGGACGCTCGCCACGGCGTGGACCGACACCAGGGCCGTGCGACCCGTGATCGCCGCCGGCCTGCGTCGGGCGGCCGCGGCCGGGCAGCCGCTGCCCGACGGGCTGCGCGAGCTGCTCGCGATGGAGGCGGCCGAGGTCCGCCGGTTGGGCAACGACGGCGCCCCCAGGCCCGGGATGCGGTACGACTGCGCGGCGGACGAGGCACTGCGAGCCGACTGCGCGGAGCTGCTCGCGCTGCTGGGGTAAGGCGGGGCTCGCGCTCGGCGCCGTCGCCTATGGTGTCCGAGCGCGGGCCCGCACCTGACGGCCCGTCGGCGCGGCGTTCATCGCGCCCCCGACCTGATCCGCAGCGGCCGGCCGGGCGATCCCGCCCCGCCGACCTCCGTCACGCCGAGAGCAGCTCGGTGTCCCCCGGCGCGACCGGCGCGCAGAGCTCCGCGATCTCGTCCAGCGACAGGCCCAGCGCCCCGGCGAGCGCGACCACCGTGAAGAAGGCCGGGGTCGGCGCCCGACCGGTCTCGATCTTGCGCAGCGTCTCGGCCGACAGGCCGGCCTGCGCCGCGACCTCGACCATGCTGCGCCCGCCCCGGGCCTGCCGGAGGAGCGTGCCGAGCTGTTCGCCGCGTTGGCGTTCCAGCGCTGTGAGAGGAGTGCGCACCATGCCGTGATTCTAGCTCCCGCACCCACCGCGACCGTGATACAAATACCGGTATAAGAATTGGAGCAGGGCTCAGGGAGGCTGTCAGCCATGGTGGAGATCAAGACGGACGCGGCGCTGGACGCCATGCGAGAGGCCGGGCGCGTCGTCGGCGACGCGCTCGACGCCGTCCGGCGGGCGGCGGCGGTGGGGGTCTCGCTCAGGGAGCTGGACGAGGTGGCGCGTGGCGTGCTGCGGGCCGCGGGAGCCGACTCGCCGTTCCTCGGCTACCGTCCCAGCTTCGCCGACACACCGTTCCCCGGGGTGATCTGCAGCTCGGTCAACGAGGCCGTGGTGCACGGCATCCCGACCGACTACCGGCTGCGCGACGGCGACCTGGTCGGCATCGACTGCGGGGCCAAGGTGGGCGGCTGGACCGGCGACGCGGCGATCAGCTTCACCGTCGGCACACCGCGCCCGGCCGACCTCGCGCTGATCGAGACCACCGAGCGCGCGCTGGCGGCGGGCATCGCCGCCGCCGTGGTGGGCGCCCGGATCGGCGACATCTCGCACGCGGTCGGCAGCGTGGGCCGCGCCGCGGGCTACGGCATCCTCGCCGGCTACGGCGGCCACGGCGTGGGCCGCAGCATGCACGAGGACCCCCACGTGGCGAACGACGGCCGCCCCGGGCGCGGGATGCGACTGCGGCACGGCATGGTGCTGGCCATCGAGCCGATGTTCCTGGCGGGCGGCCGGGACACCTACCTGACCGCCCCGGACGGCTGGTCCCTGCTCACCGACGACGGCAGCCGCGGCGCCCACGCCGAACACACGGTCGCCATCACCGAGGACGGCCCGCGCATCCTCACCCTGCCGTCCTGAGACCCGCCCCATCCACCGCCCGGACCGCGCCGATCCGCAGCACCCGGGCGCAGCGGCGGGCGTAGAGCTCCTGGAACAGCACCGCGAACGGGTAGCCGAGGCGGGTGTACCAGGCGGCCGGGCGACTGAAGGCGGTGACGCTGAACCAGACCTGCTGATCCGCCGTCAGCTCGACCAGGAACGCCTCCTCCCCGCACTCCGGATGCCCGGGCAGCGAGCCGTAGGCGAAGCCGCGGCGGGTCGGCCCGTCCGCCACCCAGACGACCTCGCACGGCGCGGCCACCCCCAGCCGCCCGCGCCCGACCAGCACCCGCACCCGGGCACCGGGTGCGGCCCGCGCCGCGGTGGCCGTCACCCGCACCCCGACATCCCGATGCATCCGCCAGCTCAACACCCGCTCGCCGGCCGCCGCGAACAGCTCGCGACCCTGCCCCAGCCGGGCGCGGTAGCGCAGGTGCCGGTAGCCGGCGGGCAACGGTCCCGGGCGGCCGGTCGCCCCGACCTCGGGGTAGCTGAACGTCATGCGCCCATGATGCCGCGCCGCGCCGGGCACGCCCAGGAGCCGAGTTCTCTTGACATCAAGATATATCGGCGGCAAGCTCTCTCCAGAAGGTATCTTGATATCGAGATAACTGGGAGCACGCCATGACCAGCCCCGTCTGGGACCCAGCACAGTACCTGCGTTTCGCCGACGAGCGCACCCGCCCATTGCGCGAACTGCTCGCCCGGGTACCCGAGTTGCCCGCCGCGCCCACCGTGCTCGACATCGGCTGCGGACCGGGCAACTCGACCGCCGAGCTCCGCCGCCGCTGGCCCGACGCGGCGATCACCGGGATCGACAGCTCCGCCGAGATGCTCGCCATCGCGCGCGGCGAGCAGGGCGAGCCGACCGCGGACTACCTGCTGGCCGACGCCGCGAGCTACGACCCGGCACCGGCCGCGCCCGACCTGATCGCCTCCAACGCGACGCTGCAGTGGGTCGACGGGCACCTGGGGCTGCTGCCGCGCTGGGCGGCGGCGCTGCGGCCGGGCGGCGTGATCGCCTTCCAGGTGCCGGGCAACTTCGAGGCGCCCAGCCACCTGCTGCTCGGCGAGCTGCGCCGCAGCGCCCGCTGGCGCGAGCGGCTCGGCGAGGACACGGCCCGGGCCGGCGTGCACCGGCCCGAGGTGTACCTGGACGCGCTGCTCGCCGCCGGCTGCACGGCGGACGTCTGGGAGACCACCTACAGCACGCTGCTCACCGGCCCCGACCCGGTCCTCGAATGGACCAAGGGGACGGCGCTGCGCCCGGTGCTCACCCGGCTCGGCGACGACGCCGAGCGCGCGGCGTTCACGGCCGAGTACGCCGCGCTACTGCGCGAGGCCTACCCGGCCGGGCCGCACGGCACGGTGTTCCCGTTCCGCCGGATCTTCGCGGTCGGCGTGCGGCTCTAGCACCGCTCATCACCTCAGGGCCTCAGCTCCAGGGTGCAGCACTTCACGCCGCCGCCGGCCTTGAGCAGTTCCGACAGATCGACCCCGATCGGCTCGAAGCCGCGCTCCTCGAGCTGGGCGATCAGCCCCCGGGCGGCCTGCGGCAGCAGGACGTTGCGGCCGTCGGAGAACGCGTTCAACCCGAAGGCGGCCGCGTCCGAGGCGGTCGCCAGGATCGCGTCGGGGTAGAGCTCGCGCAGCACGCCCTGGGTGCCGGGGGTGAACGCCTCGGGCCAGTACATGATCTCGGTGTCGGAGAGCACCGCGAGGGCGGTGTCCAGGTGGTAGTGGTTCGGGTTGACCAGGGTCAGCGAGGTGACCGGCAGGCCGAAGTACTCCTGGGCCTCGGCGTGTGCCCGCAGGTCGGTGCGGAAGCCGGTGCCCGCCAGGATCCGCCGTCCGACGCAGAGCAGGTCGCCCTCCCCCTCGTTGATGAACTCCGGCCACCGCACCTGCTGGTAGCCGTTGCGGACGAACCAGGAGAGGTACGCGGGCCCCTCGGCGGTCCGCTCGGCGTGGCGGAAGCGCGCGCCCAGCACCTTGCCGTCCAGCACGGTGGCACCGTTGGCGGCGAACACCATGTCGGGCAGGCCGGGCAGCGGCTCCAGCACCTCCACGGCGTGCCCGAGCGAGACATAGCGCTCCCGCAGCCGCTCCCACTGGAGTTGGGCCAGGTTGCGGTCCGCCGGCTTCTCGGGATGCATCCAGGGATTGATCGAGTAGCAGACGTCGAAGTGCCGCGGTCGGCACATCAGCAGGCGGCGCGGCCGGGCGGTGCGCTCGGTCTCAGGCATCGTCGAGTCCTCGGTGGGTGCGGGTGGACTGGAGCACGTCGAAGCAGCCATGGCCGATCAGCGAGCGGACCGGCGCCACCGGGTCAGCCGATCTGGCGGGCACGGTACTGCAGTTCGATCGACAGCTCGCGCCAGCTGTCCGAGCACTCCCGCGCCAGATCGGCTACCACCGGCAGCAAGTGCGTGGGGATGTTGCGCAGTTCGGTCTCCGCCTCGCCGACCACCACCAGCCGTCGGTGCAGCCAGATCAGCAGCGCGCGGC
This sequence comes from Kitasatospora sp. GAS1066B, assembly GCF_041262605.1. NCBI lineage: Bacteria > Bacillati > Actinomycetota > Actinomycetes > Kitasatosporales > Streptomycetaceae > Kitasatospora > Kitasatospora sp. GAS1066B. Next base: position 292,657 of record NZ_JBGCCO010000002.1, on the reverse strand, counting down.
CTTGGTCGGTGAAGCGCAGCGAGGGGTCGCGGCGCAGCGTCTCCAGGCCGGCGAACGGCTCGGGCCGCTCGGGCCGCGCCGAGCGCTCGGAGCGCTCCGACCGGCCCCTCTGGTCGGCCCGGTCCGGTCGCTCGGCCGCCTCCCCCCGGCCGCCCTGGCGGGGCACCCCGATCGGGCGCATCGCCGCCAGGACGGCCGCCACCGGCGCCAGTTCGGCTGCTACGTCCGGCACGGGTGCCATGTCCGCCTCACCCGTCACCCCGTCCGCCGCCGTGCTCGCCGTCAACTCCCGGGCGCCGCGCGCCGACTCGCGCCGCATCGGGTCCTCGCCCCGGTCCAGCCGGGCCTTGATGTCGTGCGCCGTCCCCAGCGACACCCCGGCCGCTTGGGCGATCTCGCGCAGTGAGGCGTCCGGGTACTCGCGGATCACCTCCACCGCTCGCCGCCGGCCCTCGTCGGCGTTGACCGGGCGCAGCCGCCCGTCCCGCCCCACTCGACTGCCGCGCTGGGCCGCCTCGGCCCCCGCGAGCTTGCGGATCGTGCCGACCGTGCCGGCCGCCAGCCCGGTCAGCTGGGCCACCGCCCGATCGGCCAACTCCGGTTGCAGTCCGACGATCCGGCGGGCCGCCTCCTTGCGCTCGGCCAGCGAGAGCGGCAGTCCGTGCGCCACGTTGGCCTGCACGCCCAGGATGTAGGCGGCGGCTTCGGTGCCGTCGAAGTACTCGACGACGATGGTCGGTTCACCCTTGAGCCGGGCCGCCCCCAGCCGGTGCATGCCGTCGATCACCCGCATGGTGCTGCGGTGCACCAGGATGGGCGGTAATTCGGCGTCGGTCTGCGCCAGCCGCCGGATGTGCTCCTCGTCCTCCGCGCCGAAGCGCGGCGACTCCCCGGGCCGGATCGACTCGACGGGAATCCGATCCCTCGTTCTCATAGCGCCCCCAGGCACGTGTGTCGCCAGAACCAGTTCGGCTCCATGTGGCGGAGCCGCGATGTGTGCGGTACGCGTTGGCGCGGACCCGCCGACAGCCGCCCGGCGCGGGGTCACCGCCGGCTGTGCTGCCAAGGGTCGCGAAATGCTCGACTGCTCACGGTCGGTGGACCGCCTACTCGCCGTCGGTGAACCGCCGGCGCCTCGGACACCCTCGTTGACTCATACGCCCTCACTGACCGGCTCGGGGTCCGGCTGCCGGCTCGCCGTGGGTGGCTGGACCGACCGGACGCCGACCACCCCGAAGACGGTCGACACGATCCCGAAGACCGCGACCACCGGCCAGACGCCGTGGCCCAGTTGCTGGAACAGCAGGCCGCCGATCACCGGCCCGATCGCGGTGCCTGCGGTGAACATCAGCTGGAAGCTGCCGATGTAACGGGCCTTGAGCCGTGGTGGGGCGGCCAGACCAGGGTAGGCGAAGAAGGCCGGTCCGCCGATGACCTCGCCGAGCGTCCAGACCAGCGTGCCGATCATGATCACCGCGGCGCCCAGCGGCAGGCCGTAACCCGCCTCACCGAGGCCGATCAGGGCGAAGCCGGCGCCCACCGTGAGCTTGACCGGCAGGCGCTGGGTGAACCTGGTCAACGGCAGCTCGACGACGATCACCACGATGCTGTTGATCGAGACCGCCAGGCTGTACCAGAAGACGCCGACATGGGCACGGGTGATGTCCAGTGGCAGCGTCGACAGGTACTGCGCGTAGATGATGCCGTTCGCCAGCGCGCCCACCAGGAAGAGGGTGAACCTGGTGTCCCGCAGGACGGTCAGGTAGCTCTCCTTCGGCGCGGGTGGCCCCGTGCCGGCCTCGACCGGCTCGGCCGACGGCGCGTCCTCGGCCATCGGCACGTCCTCGGCCGGGGGGATGCCCTCGGCCGCCGCCTTGCCCGGCAGGGTGAGGAAGGCCAGCACCGCGTACCCGACCGCGACCGCCGCCTCGCCCCAGAAGAGCATGCCGTACCCGTGGCCGCCCAGCCGGTACAGCCCGAAACCGAGCTGCGGGCAGAGCGTGGTGCCGATGTTCAGCCCCAGTCGCCAGATACCGAAGATCATCACCTGCCGGTCGTCCGAGGTCAGTTCGGAGAGCAGCGCGGCCGAGGCGGGCCGGTAGATGGTCTGGAACAGGCCGACCAGCACGACCGAGCCGATGATCAGCGGGTAGCTGTGCACGTAGTAGACCAGCACCAGCAGGAACGCCGAGCCGGTCATGCTCAGCACGGTGGCGTTGCGCGCGCCCAGCCGGTTGGCCAACGCGCCGCCGACCACCACCCCGGCCACCCCGCCGAAGCCGTAGGCGCCGAGCGCGAACGCGGCGTGGCCGGCCGAGTAGCCCCGGGCGGTCAGGTAGAGCACCAGGAAGATGCCGAGGAAGGCACCGAGACGGTTGATCACCACGCCGGCCAGGATCGCCTTCACCGCGAGCGGCGACTCGACGAAGGTGGCCCACGGGCCCGGGCCACCCTGCTGTTCCGCCCTCGCGCTCATCTACCGTGCTCCGTAGGGAAGCTGACGGATCATCACCAACACGGCGGTCACCGGGGGACGACGACGAGCGCCGCCTCGGCCGCGTCCAGCACCAGGCCGCAGGCCGCCCGGGAGTCGGCGACCGCAGTGGCGTAGGCGATCCGGCCCCAGACCGTGCCCTTGGGCGGCGGCGAGACCACCGCGCCCGGCTGCGCCACGGCCACCGCGCGGTCGACCTCGACCGGCAACCGCTCCTGGTCGAAGCCGACCGAGTCGATCGTGGTGTCCTCCGCGGCCACGTAGAAGAACCGCACGCCGGCGGTCCGGCCCGCCGTCGCGGCGAGGTGCGGCGGCAGGCCGCAGGCCACCCGGGCGGCGGCCAGGCCGGGGTCGATCCCGGTGGCGAGCCGCCCGAGGTAGGGGATCAGGTCGCCGCCCAGCCGTCCGTTGACCTCGATCAGCCGGGGCCCGTCGGCGGTGAGCATGAACTCGCTGTGCGTCCAGCCGTCGGTGAACCCGAGCGCCGCATGGGTCTCGGCGAGCACCCGGGCGAACCCGGGGTCGGCGAGCAAGGGATCGTCGGCCGAGACGAAGTGGCCGATCTCCTCGGCGTAGGGCGGGTAGCCGACCAGCTTGCGGCCGACGAAGAGCGCGGTCACCACGCCGCCGTGGACCACCGAGTCGACGCTGATCTCCTCGCCCGTCACGCACTCCTCCACCAGGTACGGCTCGGCGGAGTCGAAGACGACCGGGTCGGGCAGCGTGGTGGTGCGGGTGAAGGTGAACCCGTTGCGCAACTCCTCGCGTCCGGCCACCTTGATCACGCCGATGCTCGCGCCGTAGCCACGCGGCTTGACGATCACCGGATAGCCGATCCGCTCGGCCGCGGCCAGCGCCTCCTGCTCGGTGCCCACCGGGATCGACACCGGCTGCGGCACCTCGGCCGCCGCCAGCGCCCGCCGGGTCTGCGCCTTGTCGCGCAGCCGCCAGATCACCGCCGGATCACCGTTCGGCAGCTTGAGCGCCTCGGCGATGTGCGAGGCCGCGTGGATCCGGCCCTCGTCCCAGCACAGCACGCCGTCGAACGGTTCGACGCGGTGCAGTTCGGCGGCGGTGGCGGCCAGCGCCGGGCCGTGGTAGGTGTCGGGCACCACCGTCCAGCCGGTCAAGTACTCGCGCTCCCAGGTCGGTTCGACCGTGTGGAAGAGGTGCACGCTGAACTCGGTGCTGATCGGCCCGAGCAGGTACTCGCGGTAGGACCGCATGCCCGTCGCGACCAGGAGTAGACGTGGCCGCTCTGCCACTTCACTGCCGGTGATCATCCTCTGACGTCCTTCCCGGGCTCCCGCTCCCGTCCGGCCGGTCAATGGATCGGGTCGCCACCCTGGAGCCGTGCCGAATCGGAACCACAACGTACAAGCGGTTCTGACAGGCTGTCGACAGATTCGACACGAGTTCGTTGACGCCGTATCCAGCCTGACAGGGACTCGACAGATTCAATCTGACCGAGCGTCATTAAATGGTGACGGAAGCGAGGCCGTTCAACCGGCAAGGCCGAACGGTTGAACGGCAGTTGCCGAGTCGGGTTCGATAGGCTGGACGGCGGCCAATCACGTCTGGCATTCTCCGTGCCGTCGAAATCCGGCGAATTCCGCAATTCGACATGGCGGGCATATGCCCACGAATTCCCGGGGCAGTTCGGCCGGCCGAGCGGTCCTGGATCCGGGCCCCGATAGCGGCGGAGCGGGTCACCCCACCGAGCCGCGCACCACCACGGCCCCCGGCCTGGTCCGCTCCGCCCAGGCGGCCAGCGGCGGCCCGAGCAACCCGAGCCCCGCGAAGAAGGCGCCGAGCAGCAGCCACCCGAGCTGCCCCAGCCCCAGGCAGAGCGTGGTCAGCACGGCCGGCGCCACCGCCTGCCCGGTGTCGAAGCCGAGCCCGAGCAGCCCCTGGTACTGCCCCTGGGCGTGCTCGGGCGCCAGCCCGAAGCCGAGCGCGAAGCTGCCCGAGGACTGCCACACCTCCCCCAGGCTGTGCGCGGCCATCGCCGGCAGCACCAGCAACACCGCGGCCCAGGAGGGCAGGTCGGCGGTCAGCGCCATCAGCGGGCAGCTGACCAGGAAGAGCAGCCCGGCCCAGCGCAGCGCCCGCCCGCCCTCGCCCGGGGTTTCCACCCGCGAGCCGATCGGGATCTGGAAGAGCACGCAGCAGAGCGAGTTGAGCGCGCAGACGGCCGGGACCGTCCAGCGCGGGGCGTGCGTGTGCTGGGCCAGCCAGAGCGGCAGCAGCAGCGAGGCCACCGGGTACTGCAGGCCCATCGCCCCGTCGACGGCCGCGAGCAGCGCGAACGGCCGGTCCCGCAGCACCGCCCAGCGACCGGCCCGGGCCGGCCTGGCGACGGCGGGGTAGGCCGGCACCCGGAGCAGCAGCAGGCCGCAGCCCAGGTAGCTGGCGGCGTTCAGCAGGATCAGCGCGGTGTACGCGGCCCGGGTGTCGATCTGCACGGCGGCGGCCGCGCCCAGCGTGCCGAGCACCACGCCGAGGTTGACGAAGGTGCGCAGCCTGGCCCGGAACTCCGCCGGGCGCTCGCCGCCGATCCGGGCGACCAGCGCTCCGCGCGCGGCGTTGCTCGCCGAGAGCGCGAGCAGGTCCAGGGTGGCGATCGCGGTGAAGGCGGCCCAGCCGTGGACGAAGAGGAAGGCCGCCATGGTCGCGGTCTGCACGGCCAGGGTCAGCAGCAGCACGGCGCGCGGCCCGCGCCGGTCGGCCAACTCCCCGGCCGGCACCCCGGCGAGCAGGCCGATCAGCCCGGCGATGGTCAGCCCGAGCCCGAGCCGCCCGGGCGACAGGTGCACGACCCGGGTGAAGTAGAGCACCGAGGCGGTGTTGAACAACCCGTTGCCGACCCGGTTGACGAAGCTGGAGAGAATCATGGCGCGCTGCGGACCGCGCTCCGGCGGCACCGGGGCACGCTGCGGAGCGGAGGTCTGTTCGAGCATGACGGTCAGCGTACTGACCACCGGTCGGCGCCCAACCGGCGGGGCGAGCCGTCCCGGCCGGCACTCGCGCCGACGCCCCGTCAGACGAGCAGCACCTAGGCGGCCGGGGGAGCTGCGCGGCGGCTCATGGGTGATCAGCGGAGAGAAACCGATCAACGGACGATACCCCCGTCCACTGCTCGAACGGGGGTATCAAGTCACGTTGCCGGACCGTCAGATCGTCGCGACGTCGATCACGAAGCGGTAGCGCACGTCGCTCTTCAGCACCCGGGCGTAGGCCTCGTTGATCGCGGTCGCCTCGATCACCTCGATGTCGGCACCGATGCCGTGCTCGGCGCAGAAGTCCAGCATCTCCTGGGTCTCCCGGATGCCGCCGATCATCGAGCCGGCCAGCGACTTGCGCTGCCCGATCAGCGCGAACGGCGAGACCGGCATCGGCTGCTCGGGAGCGCCGACCTGCACCAGGGTGCCGTCGGTGCGCAGCAGACCCAGGTAGGCGTTCAGGTCGAGGTCGGCCGAGACCGTGTTGACGATCAGGTCGAAGGTGCCGGCCAGCTGCTCGAAGGTGGCCGGGTCGCTGGTCGCGAAGTAGTGGTCCGCACCGAGCCGCAGGCCGTCCTCGCGCTTGTTCAGCGTCTGGCTCAGCACGGTGACCTCGGCGCCGAGCGCGTGCGCGATCTTGACGCCCATGTGACCGAGCCCGCCGAGGCCGACGATGGCCACCTTCTTGCCCGGGCCCGCCTGCCAGTGCGCGAGCGGGGAGTAGGTGGTGATGCCCGCGCAGAGCAGCGGCGCGGCGACGTCCAGGCCCAGGCCCTCGGGGATCCGCAGTGCGTAGTTCTCGTCCACCACGATGTGGGTGGAGTAGCCGCCGTAGGTCGGCCGGCCGTCCTTGCCCTGGCTGTTGTAGGTGCCGATCATGCCACTGGTGCAGTACTGCTCCTGGCCCGCGCGGCAGTTGTCGCACTCGCGGCAGGAGTCGACGAAGCAGCCGACACCGACTCGGTCACCGACCGCGTACTTGGTGACCCCCGTGCCGATCTCGGCGACCACGCCCGCGATCTCGTGGCCCGGGACCATCGGGTAGGTGCCGACGCCCCAGTCGGCGTTGACCTGGTGGATGTCGGAGTGGCAGATGCCGGCGAACTTGATGTCGATCAGGATGTCGTGCTCGCCCAGCGCGCGACGGGGGATGGTGGTCCGCTCCAGCGGGGCGCTCGGGGCGGGGGAGGCGTAAGCGGCGACAGTGGTCTGCGTCATGAGACCAGCTTGCCGCCTGCCACTACCTGGTACCAGCGCGAACTCTGCGTAGGACCACGGTTCGTACCACTGGCAGTGACACCCTGCGAAGGCGGCCGCCACCACGGGCATACTGGACGGATGGACCAGCGCACCGAACTGAGCGAGTTCCTCCGGTCCCGCCGGGCCCGGCTGCAGCCGCAGGAGGTGGGCCTGATCTACTACGGCGGCCGCCGACGGGTCCCCGGGCTGCGCCGCGAGGAGCTGGCCCAGCTGGCCGGTGTCAGCGTCGCCTACTACACCCGGCTCGAACAGGGCCACGCCGAGAACGTCTCCAGCACCGTCCTGGAGGCGATCGCCGCCGCGCTGCGGCTCAGCCCGGCCGAGCGTGAGCACCTGTCCCGCCTGGTGCGCCCCGTGCACCGCCGCTCGCGGGCGGCCGTCCGCCCGCAGCGGGTCCGACCCGAACTGCAGCAGTTGCTGGACGTGATGCACTCGGTCCCGGCCTGCGTGCTGGGCCGGCGGATGGACGTGCTGAGCTGGAATCCGCTGTACTGCGCGCTGTTCGGCGACTACGCGGCGCTGCCGGCCGAGCAGCGCAACCTGGCCTGGCAGATCTTCCGCGACCCGGCGGCCCGCGAACTCTTCGTCGACTGGCAGGGCAAGGCCACCGATGTGGTCGCCATACTGCGGCTGGAGGCCGGCCGCGACCCCGAGGACCCGCGCCTGTGCGCGCTGGTCGGCGAACTCTCGGTGCAGAGCGAGGACTTCCGGCGACTGTGGGCGACCCACAACGTGGCCGACAAGGGGTACGGCACGAAGAACCTGCACCACCCGGTGGTCGGCCCCCTGGCGCTGCGCTACGAGACCTTCGCGCTGCCCGCCGACCCGGACCAGACGCTGCTCACCTACCACGCCGAGCCCGCGTCGAACTCGGCCGAGTCGCTGCGGCTGCTGGCCAGCTGGTGGGCCAGCCGCGAACAGCACGAGGACTCGACCGCCCGCTGAGACCCTCGTCGCCCGGCCGGTCAGTAGATCAGGTACGCCGGCCGGTGCCCCTCGTCGTCGATCTCGCCGGCCGCCTGCGCCCGGAGTTTGTGCGCCAGGTCGTCCAGCGCCCGCCAGGCGGCCACCTCCTCGCCGATCCTGGCCAGTGGGCGGTCGTCCATGCTGCGCAGCGCCTCGCCGTGGCCGGCCAGCCCCGGGGCCCGGGCACCCAGCAGCCGGGCGTCACAGAACGTGTGCACGCCGTCTTCCTCGAAACTCAGCTCGACATCCCAGTGATTTCGCATGGCCTGCCTCCTGCTCCCCTCCAGCGTGAACCCGGCGGCGGGGGGTCGGCAAACGCCCGGCTCGGTCCCGGCGGCCGTGATCGATTTCGGCCACGCCCCTTGTCGGCGCCCGAGCGACCTGAGGATGATCTGACGGTACGTCCGCCATGGATGCCGCACTCTCCGCTGGAGTCGCCATGCCGATCCTCCCCGAGCCGCCCGAGCTCCCCGAACCGCCCGAGCTGCCGCAGCCGCCGGACCTGCCCGAGCTCGGGGAGCTGCCCGACATCCCGCAGCTGCCGTTCAGTCACCTGCCCGAGCCCGCTCGGCTGCCCGAGCCGCCCGAGCTTCCCGAGCCGCCCGAGTTGCCGCAGCCGCCAAACCTGCCCGAGGCGCCGGAGCTGCCCGAGTAGCCCGCCTGACGGGACGTCATCCGCTCACAGTCCGACGGCCCCGTCGATCCGCTCCCGGAGCAGGTCGGCGTGCCCGCCGTGCCGGGCGTACTCCCGGATCACGTGCAGCAGCACCCAGCGCAGCGACACCGTCCCGCGCCACACGTCCTCGCCGACCACGTCGAAGTCGGGCGCGGCGGCGATGAAGTCGTCGGCGAACGCCCGCTCGGCGTCCCAGGCCTGCCAGGCCTCGGCGATCACCGCCGGATCGGGCACCGCGCCGTCGAAGTCCTGGTCGGGCCGGGCGGCCGAGACGAAGAGCGGCGGCGCCTCCTGGCCGGCCAGCACGCGGCGGAACCAGCGCCGTTCCACCTCCGCGAGATGGCGGATCAGGCCCAGCAGCGAGAGCGTCGACGGTTCCACCGAGCGAAGCGCCAACTCGGCTGCCAGGCCCGCACACTTGAGCCGCACGGTGGCCCGCCCGGCCACCAGGAAGTCGACCAGCATGGCCCGCTCGTCCCCGGTGGCGGGTCCGGTGTAGGTCCGGTCCTGCGCGGGGTCGATGAAGAACTCAGCACGTCTGCGTGGGCTGCTCATGCCCGCCATGATGCTCCATCGCTACCCGCCCGCCCCCGCCCCGCTCCCCTCCAGGGCCGCCAACGCCTCAACAGCCCGGCGGCGGACCGCCGCGACCGCCGCGCACCCGTCGAAGGCCGCCGCGACCCGGATCAGCCACTGCGCCTCGGCGTCCACCGTGCCCGGGCCGGGGACCGGCTGCGGCACCCCGGTCACCGTCGCGTCGCGGCAGCGCTGCCCGGCCCGGGCGGCCTCCAGGGCGGCGGCCAGCGTCGCCGCCTCCACCGCCGCGCCGTCCACCGCACCGTCCGGGCCGCGCAGGCCGCCCGCCCGCTGCTCCTCGGCGACCCAGACCGCCACCTGCTCCCCGACGTAGGGGCGCAGCGCCAACTGCCCGTCCCGGATCTCGATGACCCGCCGGTACAGCGCGAACTCCGCGTCCCGCAGGGCGAGTCGCCGCCCCTCGCCACCCTCTCCCAGCGCGATCTCCGGCATCGCGCGGTGCAGCGCCTCCCACAGCGGCCCGAGCACCGCGTAGCTGCGCCGGGCCCGCCACCAGCGCACGGGGGCGGTGATCCGCGCTCCCCACCGGGTGCCGCCCCACACCGTCGCCGTCGCCCCGCTGACCGTCAGGCCCGCGCAGACCACCCCGACCAGGTTGGAGACGGTGTCCTCGCCGCCCTTCTGCTGCGCGTGCAGCAGCACATCGCGCACGTCGTCCAGCGTCCAGGCGCACCACAGCACGCCCACGCCCGCCGCCAGCGTCATCAGCCGCAGGCCGGTGCGCAGCAGGTTCCCGGTCGCCAGCCGGGTCTGCCGGGCCAGCACCGAGCCCAGCACCACCAGGCAGGCGGCTCCGTAGCCGCCGAACAGCAGGTCGTAGCCGGCCAGCGGCCAGCGCCGCCAGCCGTGCACCATGAACTCCTGCCCCCGGTCGGTGATGTGGGCGCTGCGGTAGAGCAGCACCAGGGCGAGCGGCACCACCAGCAGGGCCACCAGCCACCGGCGCAGCCGGGCCCGGGCGGCCGCCGGATCGTCCCGCGGGCCCTGCAGCAGCAGGGCGATCAGCGCCAGCAGGCCGACCGCGCCGGTCTTCAGCAGGTCCCCGAAGAGCAGCGTCAGTTCGCGGTTCGAGCCGATGCTCACCGCCGCCAGCGTGCTGGGGGCCAGCGCCACCAGGCCGCCGGCCATGCAGAGCGCGAAACCGCCCGCGTACAGGCTCACCCGGTCACCGCGGTTGCCGCGATGACCACGCAGCGCGGCGAACCGCTGGACGGCGAAGGCCAGGAAGAGCGTGGCGGACCCGTAGGCCGCCAGGTCAGCCGGTCCGGGCGCGACCACTACGCACCCCCCGGACTCCCGAACACCGACTCCGTCCACGACGCCCCGCCGCTGCCGCCGCCCCCGCGCCCGCCGTCCAGCACCGCGCGGTGCAGGATCATCGAGGCGACCAGCTCCGCCTCGCGCTCCTGCGGCTCGGTGTACACGGTGCGCCCGAGCACCCGCTGCACCAGCTCCGAACCCAGGTGCGGCAGCAGCACCTTGGCGGCCGGCGCGGTCTCGTCGTGCCGGCAGATCAGGTGCGCGGCCTCGTGCAGCAGGATGTGCTGCTGGTGCAGCGGGGTGGTGTCGGCGGAGTAGAGGATGCAGTCGGCCTGGTCGGTGGTGACCAGCAGGCCGCACGGGAGGTTGGGGCGCCCGCTGACCGGGATCAGCTCGATCGGCCGACCGCGCCGCTCGGCCAGCCCGGCGACGAACCGCACGGCGTCGAACGGGTCGGGTAACTCCAGTGCCGCCACGGTCCGTTGACACCGTTGCCAGGTCCGCCCACGCCGCGCCCGCCGCCCGAACACCCGTGCATCCCTCCCCTTGACGAGGCCGACGGGCCCACCCGCCCGCTCAGCCCTTCGCGCTGCCGCCCTCGCGCCGCGCGATCACGTCGATCAGGTCGCTGATCGTCCCCACGCCCTCCGGCGAGAGGTTGACCGCGCGCAGTGCGACGCTGCGCACCCCAGCGTCCCGTAGGGCGCCGAGCAGTTCCAGCTCCTGGGCGATCACCGCGCCCTGCTCGTCATCGAAGAAGTACGCCACCGGGACCTGGAAGAACTGGGCCAGCGCCTCCAGGTGCCGCTTGGTCGGATTGTCGCGCCGGCCGGTGCGCAGCTGCCAGAGGTAGGTCGCGGAGAAGGTCTCGCCGGTCGCCCCCCGGCAAGCCTTGGCGACCTCCTCGTGGCTGTACTGCTCGCGGTTGGGCCGCCGGACGACCCGGAACAGACCGTCGATCTTCTCGGCCAGCGTGCTGGCGGCGCCCGTCCTGCCGGCGCTCGCCGTCGACTCCCGCACGGTCGGCTCCCCCACCGTCTCCGGGCCAGTTCTCGGCAGTTCGGTCGTCGAAGCCCCGGTCCCGGCGTCGGCCGCCGTTCCCCGTACCGCGTCCTCGGCTTCCGTCATCGCACACCTCCCGGCCCGCCTGGCATGCACGGGTCCGCCAATTGGATGGCGTTCATCCTAGTTCACGCCGTGACCCGCTGTCAGCGCAGTCGTTCCGGTACTGCCGAACGGCTCCGGCCACGGGCGCGGGCCCGCCGCGAGGAGCGGCAACCGACCTCCGACACCCCTTGCCAGCGGCCCGCGAACGGAGTTGGATTGACCGTTACGGGAGGAAATGCGCCGATTGGCCCGACCGGCGCCCGCTCCACACCGAGGAGTGTCGCCATGATCACCGAACTGGCTGTGGAACACGTCGAGTTCACCTGCGGGCAGTGCTGGCACCGGTGGACCGCGAACTACGACGTCCAGCACTACCGTGACGAGGACGGGGCCGACTGGGAGGCCTTCTCGCACTCCGGCTTCCCGACCCCGTCCCCGTACTCGACGGACGGCGCCCCCGCCTGCCCCCGGTGCCACCGCCACTGGGTCGGCCACCTGACCGAACGCCATCTGCTCCCGCTGCCGACCGCCACCCGGTAGGCAGCCACTGACAGTTCGGCCACCGAGCCGCCGGCCCCGCCGGTTCAGACCCCGACCGCCGCCTGCTCCTCTTCCTCTTCCACCTCGACCCGCACCGCCTCCGGCAGCGCCACCGCCCCTGGAGCCGCCACCGCGGGCTGCCGCCGCTCGTACCAGGCCGCGCCCAGCAGCGTCAGCAGCCCGGCCACCAGCCAGAGCGCCAGCGCGAGCACCCGGCCGCCCAGCCCCGCGCCGCCGCCGAAGTAGAGGAGATCCCGCGCGCCCTCCACGAAGCCGGCGCCGTTCCAGAAGTGGTGCAGCGCGCCGAAGAAGCCGGGCTGCAGGTCGGGGCGGAAGACGCCGCCGGAGCTGGTGAAGTTGAGCATCACGAAGAGCACCATCAAGGTCAGCGTGGTCCACCGCTTGAGGAAGCTGTGCAGCCCGATGCCGATCAGCACGATGCCTGCCGAGTAGAGCCAGGACAGCGCCCACACCGCGGCGTAGTCGTGGTCCACCACGTGGAAGACCGGGCCCGCCGTCACTAGGCCGATCACGCTGACCACCAGCGCGGTGGCCACGCCCACCACCGCCCGCAGCCGCAGGCTCAGCGCGGCACCCGCCGTCCCGATCACCGCGACGCTGCCGTAGGAGCCGATGCTGAGCGCCACCAGCAGGAAGAACAGGCCCTGCCCGGTCGGGTCGCCGGGCGCGGTCGGCGCCAGGTCGGTGACCTGCAGCGGCGTCCCCTGCACCGCCGCGACCTGCCGGAACACCTGCTCGGCCGCAGTGGCCGAGGTGCCCGAGTTCGCCGAGGCGACCAGCAGCTGCGGGCTCCCGGCGTCCGGCAGGAAGGCGCCCACCAGCTCGCGGTCCCGCAGCTGCTGCTCGGCCGCCGCCCGACTGGGCAGCGTGCCGACGTCCAGCGCCTGGCCCGCCTTGGTCTGGATGCCCTGGGCCAGCCCGAGCGCCTGCGGCGACTGGCCGACCACCGCGACCTTCAGGTGGTGCGGGGTGGGCTGGTGGAACGCGCCCTGGTAGGCGAGCGCCATGCCCAGGCACATCAGCAGCGGCGTCAGCAGGTGGGTGAGCAGGTGGCCCAGCGTGTGCCGCAGGTCCGGCGAGGCGGTGGTCGAGGCGGTGGTCGGGTTCACAGCGGGTCAGCCTCCTGGAAAGTAGATGGCAAATGCAACCAGCTAGGTGCACTTTACAACTAAGTGGTCCGGGCGCCTATTCCGACCCCTCAGTGGGAAAATGACCAAGCGGGGGCGGGGCCTGGCGAACGGAGGGCCCAGGCATGGGCGAAGTCCAGCAGGACAGGCAGGGGAGCGGCGCCGCAAGCCGCCCCGAGGGGCTGCTCATGGTCCCGATCGCCACCGCCCTGATCCAGCACAACGGCCGCATCCTGCACTGGAGCGGGGACGCCGAGGCACTGCTCGGCTACACCGCGGAACAGGCCGTCGGCGCCCCCGCCGCCCAGCTGCTGGCCGGCCCCGAGCACCGCGCCGAGGTGCTCGAGCTGTTCGAGCGGATCCTGGCCGGCAACCCCTGGTCAGGGGTCTTTCCGGTGCGCCACCGCGAAGGCCACTACGTCAACCTGGAGTTCCGCACCCACCCGGTCACCGGCCCGGACGGCCTACCGCTGGTGCTCGCGGTCGCCTCGGACGTCACCGCGCTGCGCCGGATCCAGGCCGACCTCGCGGTCCTGGACGGCTTTTTCACCCAGGCCCCGGTCGGCATGGCCGTCTACGACGACCAGCTGCGCTTCGTGCGGCTCAACGAGGCGCTGGCCAGGATCAACGGCGTGTCGGTGGCCGGGCACCTCGGCCACCGGCTCACCGAGCTGCTGCCCGGGATCAACGCCGCCGAGATCGAGCAGGTGATGCGCGACGTGCTGGCCACCGGGCAGCCGGTGCTGGACGCCCGCTCGCACGGGCGCACCCCGGGCGATCCGGGGCAGGACCACGCCTGGTCGGCCTCCTACTTCCGGCTGGAGGACCCGCCGGGACACGTCCTCGGGGTCAGCTCGACCATCGTGGACGTGACCGGGCGCTACCAGGCCGAGTCGCGGGCCGCGCGGGCCCAGGAGCGGCTGGCGCTGCTGGTCGACGCGACCGCCTCGATCGGCACCACCCTCGACCTGCGCCGCACCGCGCGGGAGCTGGCGGACGCGATGGTCCCCCGGGTGGCCGACCTGAGCGGGGTCTTCGCGCTGGAGCGGCTGGTCACCGGCGACGACGAGGAGGACACCAGCGTCACCCGGGTCCGCCGGCTGGCGCTGGCCAGCACCGACCCCAGCTACCCCACCGGCTCCCTGCCGGTGGACGAGGTCTACGACATCGACCCCGACTCCCCCTACGCGCGAGCCATGAGCAGCGGACGCACGGTGGTGGTGCCGTCCTGGGACCTGCCGCCGCTGACCGACGACATGCGGGCCGAGTCGCTGAAGGCCTACTGGGGTGGGCGCTCGCGCTCGGTGCGGATCACTCCGCTGCTCGCCCGCGGCTCGGTGCTGGGCATGGTGGTCTACTCCCGGCGCGGTGAGCGGGAGTCCTTCGCCGCGGCCGACATCACCCTCGGCGACGAGCTGGCCTCCCGGGCGGCGGTGGCGATCGACAACGCCCGGCTCTACACCCGCGAGCGCGAGGCGGCCGAGGACCGGCGCCGGGCGCTGGACGAGGTCCAGACGGCCACCCAGCGGCTGGCCCTGCTGAACGAGGCGAGTTCGCGGATCGGCACCACGCTGGACCTGCACCGCACCGCCGAGGAACTGGTCGAGGTGGTGATACCGCGGTTCGCCGACTTCGTCACGGTGGACCTGCTGGATTCGGTGCTCCAGGGCGACGAGGTGCCGGTGGTGCCGGCCTCGGGCTCGGCGACGATGCGGGCGGTGGCGGTCGGCGAGCTCAGCGAGGACGGCAGGTTGACGGGCGCGGCCGATCCGGTCGGCGGCACCTCGCAGTCGGCCAAGCTGTACGCGCAGAGCCTGCGCAGCGGCCGCTCGATCCTGGTGGCCGAGGTGGACCGGGAGGCGCTGGTCCGGATCGTGGCCTCCCCCGACCGGGTCCAGCCCGCGCTCGACTCCGGCATGCACTCCTATCTGATGGTGCCGCTGGTGGCCCGCGGCCGGGTGCTCGGCGGGGCGGAGTTCATGCGGCTGGGCAATCCGGAGCCGTTCACCGCGGCGGATGTCGCGCTGGCCGAGGAGCTGGCGGCGCGAGCGGCGGTCTGCATCGACAACGCGCGGCTCTACCGGCGCGAGCGGGACACCGCGCTGACCCTGCAACGCAGCCTGCTGCCGCAGAAGGTGCACAACCCGCCGGGTCTGGAGATCGCCCACCGCTACCTGCCGGCCAGCGCGCTCAGCGAGGTGGGCGGCGACTGGTTCGACGTCGTGCCGCTCTCCTGCGGGCGGGTCGCCCTGGTGGTCGGCGACGTGACCGGGCACGGGCTGCGGGCCGCCGCGATGATGGGCCAACTGCGCACCGTGGCGCGCACGTTGATCACCCTGGACATGGATCCGGCCCGGGTGATGCGGCGGCTGGACGAGGCGGCGGCCTTCGCCGGGGAGGGCGCGGGCGAGGGGCAGTACGCGACCTGCGTCTGCGTGGTGCTCGACCCCGTGGACCGGGCCTGCACGGCGGCCTGCGCGGGGCACGTGCCGCCGGTGGTGTCGCTGCCCGACGGCTCGGTACAGGTGCTCGACCTGCCGCCGGGCGCGCCGCTGGGCGTGGGCGGAGTGCCCTTCGAGAGCGTGGAGTTCACGCTTCCGATGGGCGGGCTGCTGGTGCTCTGCACCGACGGGCTGATCGAGCGGCGGGACCGTGATCTGGACGAGGGGCTCGAACTGCTGCGCCGCACGGTGGCGGAGGAGAGCGACACCAGCCTGGAGCGGACCTGCGACGCGGTGCTGGCCACGCTGGTCACCGGCACCCGGGAGGACGACATCGCGGTGATCATGGCCCGTACCCGCCCGATCGGCCCGGACCGGATCGCCACCCTCTCGCTCACCGGCGACCGCGCGATGGTCGGCCACGCCCGGCGCTTCACCCGCCGCACGCTGACCGCCTGGGGCCTGGCCGGCCTGATCGACCAGACCGAGCTGCTGACCAGCGAGCTGATCACCAACGCGCTGGTGCACGCCGGCGCCCCCACCCAGCTGCGGCTCTTCCGCAACCAGGTGCTCACCGTGGAGGTCGCCGACGTGGACAGCCGCGCGCCCAGGCTGCGCCGCGCGCTGGAGGACGACGAGGGCGGGCGCGGGATGCACCTGGTGAACGAGCTGGCGCACCGCTGGGGCAGCCGGGCCACCCGGCTCGGCAAGGTGGTCTGGTTCGAGCTGGAGCTCCCGCTGAGCACGGCGAGCTGATACAGCGCCAGTCCTGCCGGGCCGCCTCGTAGCCTGGGATTCCGTCAGCGTATACCCCTCCGCCGCCATGACTATGTTGCGATCTTCATAAAAAGATCACGGCGCGTCGGGCAACGACACTGCCTCTGATCTGCGATTGTCCGTCTATCGGACGGTCAGATCCGCTCTACCTATTCCCGTGTGCCCGTCAACCCCTTGTCGTGGCGGGCATCGACACGATGGAATACGCGAGCTTGTCGGGACGGGCGTTCCAGAAGCACGCGTGCGTCCGACCCCGGTACGCGCGATCTGGCTACGCCCCCTGACGTCTTATCAGACGAAGGGATGTTCATGATCGGCTGGCGCAAATCGCAGCTCGCAGCCGTCACGCTCACCGCCTCCGCCGTCGTGCTGGCCTTCGGGACCAGTGCGAGCGGCGTGCCCACCACCTCGACCCCGAACGCCCAGGCGGCTTCGGAGAGCGGTGCGCCGGCCCCGGTGATCGTGATTATGAAGGACCAGCTCTCCAGTACCCCGGCGGACGCCGGCCACCTGGACGCGCGCAAGAAGCAGGCAGGCCAGGCCCAGGCCCCACTGCTGGCCAAGGTCAAGGCCAACGGCGGCACCGACGTCAAGAGCTTCGTCGTCGGCAACGCCTTCTCGGCCACGGTCAGCCCCGCGCTGCGGGCGCAGCTCACCGCCGACCCCTCCGTCGCCTCGGTCATCGACGACCAGACGATCACGGTCACCCCGCCGGCACCGACCAAGCCCGGCACGGACAACGGCACCAACGCCGGCACCGCGCCGACCACCGGTGCCAAGTCCACCGCCAAGGCCGCGGCCGCGCCCGACACCAAGGGCAGCGCCTACGACCCGAACGCGGTCTGCCCGACGGACCCCAGCCAGCCGCTGCTGGAACCCGAGGCGCTCTACTCCACCCACACGGAGAGCACCCCCGGCCAGCCGGGTGCGCACGAGATCGCCGACGGCAAGGGCGTCAAGGTCGCCTACATCGCGGACGGCCTGGACCCCAACAACCCGGACTTCATCCGCGCCGACGGCTCGCACGCCGTGGTGGACTACAAGGACTTCTCCGGTGACGGCTTCTTCGCCCCCTCGGGTGCGGCGGAGGCCTTCGGCGACGCCTCGGCGATGATCGCCCAGGGCCGCCAGAGCTACGACCTGTCGAAGTTCGTCAACCCGAGCCACCCGCTGCCGGCCGGCTGCAACATCCGGGTCGAGGGCATCTCGCCGGGCGCCTCGCTGGTCGCGCTCAAGGCCGGTGGCAACCTGTTCCCGAACTCCGCGATCCTGCAGTCGATCGACTACGCGGTCACGGTCGCCCACGTCGACGTGCTGAACGAGTCCTTCGGCAGCAACGTCACCCCGGACAGCGGCGCGCACGACACCATCTCGCTCTTCAACGACATGGCGGCCGCGGCCGGCGTCACGGTCACCGTCTCCTCCGGTGACGCGGGCGTCAACGGCACCATCGGCACCCCGTCCACCGACCCCAACGTGATCAGCGCCGGGGCCTCCACGGACAACCAGAACTACGCCCAGACCGGCTACGGCGCCTTCCAGTTCTCCAACGGGACCTGGGCCAACGACCGGATCTCGGCGCTCTCCTCCGGTGGCGTCACCCAGGCCGGCCGGACCGTCGACCTGGTCGCCCCCGGTGAGTCGGACTGGGCGCTCTGCTCGCCCGACATCACCATCTACACCGAGTGCACCAACTTCAACGGCCAGGGCACCGGCATCCAGCCCTTCGGCGGCACCAGCCAGGCCGCCCCGATGACCGCCGGCGCCGCCGCCGACGTCATCCAGGCCTACCGGGACAGCCACAACGGCGCCTCCCCCTCGCCCGCCCTGGTGAAGAAGTTCATCACCGGCACCGCGGCCGACCTCGGCCTGCCGGCCCAGGAGCAGGGCGCCGGTCTGCTGAACGTGCGCGCCGCCGTCGAGGCCGCCCGCGGCTACCAGAGCCCGGCCGGTGCCAAGGACAGCAGCACCGTCGCGGTGACCACCGGTCAGATCGACCTGACCGGCCAGGCCGGCTCGAACCACACCACCGACGTCACCGTGGTGAACACGAGCTCCAAGCCGCAGACGGTCAGCGCCTCGACCCGCGCCTTCGCCCCGCTGGGCGACGCGCAGCAGACGGTGCAGCTCAACTCCTCGACCGACCCGCAGTTCCCCTACGCCACCAACGGCGCTCCGTGGGTCTCGCACAAGGTCACCTTCAACGTCCCGGCCGGCGCCGACCGACTCGCCGCGTCAATAGCGTGGCAGGGCGCGCCGCAGGCCTCCGGCAACAACACCGTGACCCCGGTGGTGCGGCTCACGCTGCTCGACCCGTCCGGCCGTTACGAGACCAACACCCGTCCGCAGGGCGGCGCCACCTCGCCGAACTTCGGCCTGGTGGACGTCCCGCACCCGACCGCGGGCACCTGGACCGGCATCCTCTACACCCCGGCCGGCACCGCGGGCTTCACCGGCCCGGTGCTGCTGGACACCGCCACCCAGCGCGCGGTCCCGGCCGGCGCGGTCAGCCCGCAGGTCACCGACCTGAAGCCGGGTCAGACCAAGACCCTGCACGTGCAGGTGACCACCCCGGCCGCCGGCGGTGACGCCACCGAGTCGGTCGTGGTGGCCAGTTCCAACGGCACCACCACCAGCGTCCCGGTCGTACTGCGCAGCCTGGTCCCGCTGAACGGCGACACCGGCACCTTCACCGGCACCGTCACCGGCGGCAACGGCCGCGCCTCCTCCCCGGCGCAGTCCTTCGCCTGGGCCTTCGACGTGCCGAAGGGCAAGAAGGACTTGCGGGTCGGCGTGACCGTCGCGCAGGACCCGAAGCTGGTCATGCAGGGCGTGCTGATCAGCCCCAACGGCACCCCGATCGACGCCGAGAGCAACGCGACCACCGACGCCTCCGGCACCATCGTGTCCACCGGCGCGGGCGTCTCGGCAACCACCGTCGCCCCGGCCGCGGGCCGCTGGCGCTTCGTGCTCAACGTGCTCAACCCGGTCAGCGGCGCCGAGCTCGGCCAGTCCTTCAACGGCGTGATCGGTCTCGACCAGGACCAGGCCACCGCGCCCGGCCTGCCGAACAGCACCGGCACCAAGCTCGCGGCCGGCAAGCCGGTCACGGTCGACGTGCAGTACACCAACAACACCGCTGCCGCCCAGCAGCTCCAGGCCGACGGCCGGCTCACCAGCAAGGTGAACCTGCCGCTGGTCCCGATCGGCGCCTCCGCGACGGTCAGCCTGCCGCTGAGCACCAGCACCCCGGTGCCGAGCTTCCTGGTGCCCCCGGGCACCGACGCGCTGACCGGTGTGGCGGCCTCCACCACCCCGGGCCAGTTCGAGCTGAGCAGCGCCACCGGCTCGCCCGACGTCTTCGGCGACCTCAAGAAGGCGCAGGACGGCTCGACCATCTCCACGGTGACCGACAACGGCAGCTCCGCGCAGCCGATCGTGCCGGGCTTCTGGGGCACCTACCTCCAGCAGATCGGCCCGTTCCCGGCCACCGGCGCCCCGAAGGGCAGCGCCACGCTGACCGCCTCGGCGCACACCCTGGCGTTCGACCCGGCGCTGGCCTCCAGCACCGGTGACCCGTTCGCCGCCGCGTACAACGCCACCGCGCCGGCCGTCACCCCGGTGACCGTCGCGCCCGGTGCCACCGGCACCCTGCAGGTCACCCTGACGCCCAAGGGCGCCAAGGGCAGCGTGGTGCACGGCGTGCTCTACCTGGTCTCCGGCCCGGGTGGCGGCGTGCTCTCGAACAACCAGTACTCCACCACCGGGTCCGTCCTGGCGCAGATCCCGTACAGCTACACCGTGAACTGACGCGTCTGTCGGTGCCACGCTCGACGCCGAGGCCGTCCCCGCTGCTGCGGGGGCGGCCTCGGCCGTTGTGCCCGCTTGCGCCTGTGGCACCCTCGTGGGGTGAATCCCGCAGCTCAGAGGCTCCGCAACCCGATCGGCGCGCACGTCCCGGTGGCCGGGCGCGGCCTGGTCGGCACCGGGCTCGCCTACAACGAGAAGATCGGCGGCGAGGCGGTCCAGGTCTTCGTGGCCAACCCGCGCGGCTGGGCCACCCCGACCGGCGACCGGGCCCAGGACGAGGCCTTCCGGGCCGCCTGCGCCGAGGCCTCGATCCCGGCCTACGTGCACGCCCCGTACCTGATCAACTTCGGCTCCGACAGCCCCGCCACCCGCGAGCGCTCCACCGCCTCGCTGCGCCACTCCCTGGTCCGCGGCCACGCGATCGGCGCGCTGGGCGTCGTGGTGCACACCGGTTCCGCGGTCGGCACCGGGCGCCGGGCCCAGGCGATGGCCCAGGTGCGCGCCGACGTGCGCCCGCTGCTCGCCGAACTGGACGACCTCGGCGAGGACGCGCCCTGGCTGCTGCTGGAACCCACCGCCGGCCAGGGACAGTCGCTCTGCTCCCGCCTGGAACAACTGGCCGAGTACGCCGAGGCCTTGGACCACCACCCGCGGCTCGGCGTCTGCCTGGACACCTGCCACGCCTTCGCCGCCGGCCACGACCTGGCCGCGCCGGGCGGCATGGCGGCCGCCCTGGATGTCCTCGAAGCGGCGATCGGCCCCGGCCGGCTGCGCCTGATCCACGCCAACGACTCCAAGGACATCGCCGGTGCCCGCAAGGACCGCCACGCCAACATCGGCGACGGCCACATCGGCGCCGACGCCTTCGGCGAACTCCTCGCCCACCCGGCCACCGCCGGCGTGCCGCTGATCCTGGAGACCCCCGATCGCAGCGCCGCCCCGGGGTTCGGGCACGCGGCGGACGTGGCGATGCTGAAGGCGCTGCGGTCCCGGGCGGTCGGGGCCGGCTGACCCGGGCGGCCCACTTCCCCCTACTGGTGGAACGTTTCGGACGATGTGAGATGTCGTCAGGTCGTACTACTATCGTCTCGCATTCGACGGCTGGGTAAGGGGGAATCATGGCCATCGAGCTTCCGAGTGAGGTCGCGTCCTTCCTGCAGTTCATCGGGATCAACTGGCCGCAGGTCAACGAGGACAAGGTCCGCGAGTTCGGCGCGCACATCAAGGAGTTCGCCGACAATCTGGACCAGACCCACCAGAACGCGACCTCGACGGTCCAGCAACTCGGCGAGGCCTACCAGGGGGCGGGATACGAAGCCCTGCTCGGCAGGTGGGGCGAGATGTCGAGCAGCCACATGCACGAACTCATCGACGCCTGCCACGCGGTGGCCACGGCACTGGACGCGGCGGCCGACGCCATCGTCGGGATGAAGCTCGAGGCGATCGGTGAACTGGTCGGCCTGGCGGCCACCTTCGTCGCTGACCAGGCGGCCGCGGTGGCGACCTTCGGTCTGGCCGAGGCCGGGCTGGTGCTGATCGATGAGGCGGCCGAGAAGCTGGTCGACTTCCTGGCCCAGCAGTTGGAGCAGTACATCATCGGCCAGGTGATCGAGGCCGCCGTCAGCCCGCTGATCGAGGTGGTCGGCCGCGCCGTCGGCGGGCTGGTGTACCAGGCGGCGGAATCGGCCCTGGGCGGCGGCGGCAAGTCGGCCGGCAACAGCTTCGAGATACACCCCGACGTGGTGGCCCTCCACGCGCAGACCATGCGCGACCACGCGGACGCCGTGACGGGGCACGCGCAGGCTCTCAGGTCCAAGATCGCAGGGGTGAGCTTCGAATGAAATCAGGAGTCACCAAAGCGCTGGAAGACTCGGCGGAGAAGCTGGACAAGACCCTGGTCGACGACGCCGGCAAGGCGGTGTCCGGGCTCTACGGCAAGACCCATGAGGGTCTGACGACGACCCTGGAGAACCACGCCAAGAACGAGGCCGAGCGCGAGGCCGAACTCAAGGCGATCAAGGACGCCGCCAAGACCAAGGAGGCGCTGCGCGAGGACCTGGGTCCGACGCCGGTCTACCGCATCCGCGACGACGGCACGGTCGAGAAGCTCACCAAGACCGGCCCGAAGAAGCTCGAACAGGAGGACCTCGACCGGCTGCCGCTGAAGCTGGACTCGGAGCACAAGATTCTCGAGCCCGAGGGTGCGGACGACGCCTACAAGCTCCCGCCGACAGCCGAGGGACAGACCCATCCCAAGTCCGCTTCGCAACAGGTCCCCTTCGGACATGACGAGTTGAGCAGGGCGACCCAGCTCGCCCGCCACGAGGCCAAGAGCTACGGCGGGTACCGGGAGATCAAGAAGGCCGGCAAGAAGACCGGCGACTACAAGTTCAGCAGCAACAACTATGCAGCCCTGCGGTACGGCGAGGAGGGCGACAAGAACGGGTTCATTCTGGTCGCCCGAAGTCAGTACCTGGGAGCACACTCCGAACCGGCGCTTGGCATTCCCCTACTCGAGTCCAAGTCGGCGCAGGGCATAACCGCGCTCTACACCGAGCGTGAGCCGTGTTCCGTCTACCCGAACTGCAGCGCATGGATGCACCACTACCTGCCGGACCACGTCAAGATCAGTCATTCCGTCGAATACGGCGAGACACCGGATTCACGCAAGGCCGGAAACCAGTTGATGGAGCACTACCTCAACGCACTGCGGATGCCGAAACCCTTTAAGCGCTACACCGGGTAGCCGCCGCCGATCCCACGCACCGGCCAGAATGGCCGACAGTAGACTGGCTCACACCTGACGCTGCGGACACAGCTCGACTGGCAGGAGAAACTGATGACTCACCGGGTTGATAGGACCAAGCTGGAGTCGGTGTTCCCACCCGGTGACCTGGTCACCCTCACGGGCGCCGCACTCGATGCCGTCCCGCATCAGCCGACCCGTGAGTTCCTGCGCGACGTCGGCCTGCCCGACAAGAGCTGGCTCAAGGTCAGCCGCACGTTCCGCAGGGGCGAGCCGCAGATCGGATTCCAGCAGACCGCCGCGGACTACCCGGGGCTGAACTTCGCCTTCGAGCGCTGGCTCTCCCTCGGCCACATCCTCGCTGACACGATCGGCGTCGACGTGGCAAGCGGAAAGATCTATGTGCGGCCCGTTGACAAAGAGCCGCATCTACTCAATAGCAGCATCGACACTTTTGTATACGCCCTCTACCTACTGGAGGTGGAACGTCCCAACTACGATTTCGAGAAGTTCGGTCACGACGAGGACGACCCCGAGGCCGAGGAGGACGCGGGCTACGACCCCGATGCAGCTGACCGGCTGCGGGAGCAACTGCTGGAGGCTGACCCGGTGGCCTTCCAAACTCCCGACTCCACCTGGGACATGGTCCTGCACCGTGTGACCGACGACTACTAGCAGCTCCGCCGGCCGGGCCTGAGTCCAATTCCACGTCTTGATCCGAGGAGAGACCCGTGACGTCCCCCCACGACCCGTTCACCGCGAGGTTCGGAGCCGACGGCCTCCGGCGCTTCGCCGCCGCCTCGTCCGACGCCGGACTTCCGGACGTCAACGCGCCGGCCCGGGTCGATGGGTTGGTGCTCCCGCACCAGGTCGGACCGTACTTCCACACGCTCGACGACGAGCCCGCCACGCTGAGCGCCTATGCCGACTCCATCGGCGCCGAGCTGTCCACGGCTGAGCAGCGGTCCTGGGCCCGCCTGGGTTCGGACCGGGCCTACGACCTGGTGGCGGACCCGAACGGACAGGTCCACGCACTGCTGATCCGCTACGCCGACGAGCCGCTGCGGTACGTCAGTTCCTCCCCCGAGGCGTTCGCCGAGAGCCTGCTCCGGCTCGACGAACTGCTCGACGTGCTCGGGTCGACGGACGATCCCGACCAGGCCGCCGCCGCCTTCGGGCGCTGCGAGGAACGCCTGAAGTCCCTGGACCCGCAAGCGTTCGCGGACGTCGAGAGCTGGTGGCCGCTGGTCCTGGAGGACGTCCGTACCACCGCCAGTGTCGAGAGCCGCGCCGCCTTCGAGATCGTCGACGACAGCGGCGAGAAGAAGATCTTCACCTCCGCGGGCGCGATCTGCCTGCACCCCGAGGAGCGGCTCTGGCGCAGCCTGGCGGGGGCCGGAATCCAGCCGGAGCAGGTGATCAGGGTCTACACCGAGTTGGAGGCCTGCGCCATGCCCGGCCACTACTGCTCGATGTGGCTCGCACTGTCCTTCCCCAACGCCGCCGTCACGCACAGTTTCCCGTACGGGGAGACGGCGGCCTCCCGCGCGGACGGCATCCGGCAGTGGCGTGTCGCGACCGCCGACCGCGCCCAGGGGGAGTGAACCGTGGCGTCTCCTGCTCCGGCCGTTCCCACTCTCGCCGGCTGGCCGCCGCTGGTCGGGCCGGCTGCCGCCCTGGTGCCCGCGCTGCTCGACTGGGCTGCCCGTCAGGACGGTGCCGCACCTCGGTTGTGCCTGATCACCGGTGGTCCCGGGGCCGGCAAGAGCCATCTGCTGGCCTGGCTGCTGGCCGGCTCGGACAGCGATCCGCGCACCACCGTTCACGCGACCGTCCCGGCCGGCGGGCAGATCGCGCAGACCGTCGCCTGGGAACTCGGCCACCAGCTCGGCTACGGCCCGCTGTCCCCCGAGGACTTGATCGCTCGGGTCGCCGCCGACCCTCGTCCGCTGCGCCTGCTGCTGCCGGACCTGCACCACGCGGGCCGTGGCCCGGCGGATCTGCCGACGGCTCGACCGCAGGATGTCGTCGAGCGGCTCGTCGCCCCGTTGCTCGCGCTGCCGCACGTGCGGGCGGCGGTGGAGGTCGGGCAGCTCGACCTGTTGCCGGCGCAGGGCGCGCTGACCCTCGATCTCGGCCCAACGGCCTACGATCCCACAGCACCTGAGGCTCCGGGAGCGCCCGGCACGGCGGATCCGTTCGGCACCCGGACGGACAACACACCGCTGGCCGACTGGCGGACCGCGCCTGCCGCGCTCCGGGAACGGGCACTCGACCGCGCCCTGGCCGCCGGAACCGCCGTGACTCTCCTCAAGGATCCGGGATTCCTGGTGCACGGGTCGCTGGCGGCGATCACCGCGACCCTCGGCGACGAGCGGCTGCCCCTGCCGGCCCGGCTGCGGACGGTATGGGAGTGCGCGGCACCCGCGCTGTCCACCCCGGCGGTGACCGATCCGGAGCGGGCGGCGATCCTGCACGCCGCGGCGCTCGGTGCGGACCCGAGGCTCGCCGAGTTCCTCCGTCCGCTGGCCGGCTCCAACCGCTGGAACGCGAGTTGGGCACAGCCGACCTTCCGAGCGTCCTCGGCGGCACTGCTGCCCGCGGCGACGCCGGCGGCGGAGCGCCTGGTGACGGTGGATCCGCTGGGGCGAGTGCGCCTCCACCGGGCCGACGACGGGGCACTCATCCGCCGGGTCACCGTCGACCCGAAGCTGCGGCCGACGGTCGTGGCGGCGGCCGCAGCGGACCGGCTGCTCGCCCTCGATGCCGACGGCATCCTGCACCCGCTGATGGTGGGAGAGGCCGGGTCCGGCGGCGCCGACACCCACTACCTGGCGCTGCACCACAACGCGATCACGGTCGAGTCGGCGTCGAACCGTCCGACCGCGATCGGGAGCAGCGCCGGGCGGTTCGTCGTCGGCGATGACGACGGCCGCGTACACCTGTGGTCGCTGACGACCCTTCAGTCCGGCCCGCGCACCAACCGGCTGCACCGGACCGCGATCACGGCAGTGGACTGCGCGGTCCTGCCCGACACCGGCGTCACCCTGCTGGTGTCGGCCGGCCTCGACGGCACTGTCCGCCTCTGGGACTCGGCCAGCGGTGCCGCGATGCCGGAACCGGTGGAACGCCGGACCACGGCAGTCCCGACCGCGCTCGCGCTGGCCGAAACCGCCGCCGGACCGGTCCTCGCCGTCGCCTGGTCCGATCAGCGGCTGCATCTCTGGCAGTTGTTCGAAGGCCGGCTGACACCGCTGCCGCTGCTCCACCCGGCCACCGCGCTCGCCCTGCGCGGTGACGCCACGCTGATCGTCGCGGGCGAGCGGGGGGCGACCGCGCTGCGGCTCGATCTCGACACGCTCTGGAGCTGATGTGGCCCGGTACGGGACCTCGGCGCGGCCCGGTAGGCCCGTGGTGCTGCCGAGGAGTACGCGTGGAGAGTACAGTTTCAGTCCTGTGCAAGGCTGGTTTCGTCCCACAGGGTTGTGAAACTGCTACCAAGATGAGGACCCATGCTGCTGAGGTTCCGAGTCACCAACCATCGTTCGATCCGCGACACGGCCGAGCTCTCCATGACGTCCAGCGGGTTCTCCGCAACCCGGCCCGCCGACGGCGACTGGGGCGTGGTGACCAACCGGGTGGCTGGCATCTTTGGTTCGAACGCGTCAGGCAAGACCACTGTCCTGGATGCCTTGGAATTCGCACGAACGGCCGTTCGGGATTCAGCGCACTGGACCGACCGGGAATTCTTTCCGCACGAGCCGTTCCTGCTCGACAACTCGTCGCGCGGTGAGACGTCCGCCTATGAGATCGATTTCACGGCGCAGCATGTCAGGTACACCTACGGATTCGAGTCGGACCGCTCCGGGGTTCAGTCGGAGTGGCTGCACAGCTTTCCGTCCGGCCGGAAGCGGGTGCTCTTCGAGCGGGAGCCGTCCGGGGACATGGAGTTCGGCCGGAGCCTGAAGGGCGAGAATCAGCGCATCGCCCGCCTGATGGGGCCGCACAACCTCTTCCTCTCCGTCGCATCCCAGGCGAATCACCAGGAACTGCGAGCGGTTCGCCACTGTCTGGTCCGGGACTTCAGCTACATTCCGTTCTCCGACGACAAACGGAGCAGCCGCATCCGATCGATCCGGAAGTGGATCGAGGACGACAAGGCGCGGCGCAGCGCGGAGAGCTTGCTGCGTTTCGCCGATCTCGGCATTCTGCGGATCACGGCGGAACACCGGAAGCTTCCGGAGGGGACGGTCAGCACCATGCGCGGGATTGTCGAAGCCGCCTTCGGCTCCGATGAGGCGAAGCCCTCCTTCCTCACCGACGACGGTGAGTGGCGCGACCTGCTCGAGGAGCAGCAGAAGGAGATCGGGTTCTGGCACTCGGCCGATGACGGCGGGGAGTTCCGCTTGGACATCGCGCAGGAGAGCTCCGGCACCGTCTCCTGGCTCTCGGTCGCCGTCCCGGCCCTGCAAGCCATCGAGTCCGGCGGTGTGTTCGCGGTGGACGAGCTGGATGCGAGCCTGCATCCGCACCTGGTCGCCGCCCTGATCGAGCTCTTCAAATCCCCCGACTTCAATCGCTCGGGTGCCCAACTCCTCTTTGCCTCCCACGACACGTCGCTCCTGGGACACCTGGCCGGCGGTGCGCTCGACCGGGAGGATGTGTGGTTCACCGAGAAGGACAGGCAAGGGGTGACCGCGCTCTATCCGCTGACCGACTTCCCGGTGAAGCGCGACCACAACATCGAGCGCCGCTACCTCAGCGGGCGTTACGGCTCAGTGCCGCAGATCTCCTGGAGTGATCTGCGCACCGCGCTCGAAGTAGGGAGCTAAGGAGTGGCGGGGCGTTCCATCCGTGGCGGCCAGGATCTGCGCAAGGCTCGGAACAAGCGTGCGGTCGGCCGAAAGATTCTCATTGTGACCGAGGGACTGAAAACCGAGCCGCAATACTTCGAGGGGTTATCCAAGCTCCTCAACGCGCGGGCGGTGCAAGTCATCTCCGTCAGGCCGGTCGGGCTGGGCAAGGATCCACTGTCGGTCGTGCGCGAGGCGGTCGCTCGTCGAGCCCGCGAACAGCGTGGCGGCGATCCGTACGACGAAACCTGGTGCGCGGTGGACGTCGACAGCCATCAGTCCCTCGAGGCGGCCTGCAACCTGGCACGGCAGGAAGGGATTTCGCTGGCGATCAGCAGTCCGTGCTTCGAGATCTGGCTCCTGTGGCACTATGCGAATCACGCAGCGTGGATCTCCGGCAGCGAGGCGCTGGAGTTGCTCAAGTCACGGCACGGCTTCGCCGGGAAGAACCTTCCGGCGGACTTCCCATTCCCACAGTACGAGGCAGCCGCGCTACGGGCCGCGGCGTGCCCGCCGAACCCGGTGGCACATCGGCCGCCGAACCCCCACAGCTCAGTGGCGCTGCTGGTGGGGGTTCTGCGAGCGGCCAGCATGCGGATCGAGTGATCCACGGGGATCGGCGCGACGGCTCCCTCACCCTGTCGTTCGGCCTGCCGGACGGTCCGCACCTGCTGCGCGTCCGGTGGGCCCACGTCGAGGTGTCCCCGTGGTGATCCCCGCCGCCCAGGCGAGCCGGCTCGGCTGGCTCCAGCGTGTCGGACGGGCCCGCGCAGTGCCCCGGCGCCAACCTGGAGGAAACGGACGGCGTGATGCGAGGAGGCGCGATGACCAGCAAGGGCTTCACCACCTGCCTGTGGTTCGACGGGCAGGCCGAGGAGGCGGCGAACCACTACCTGTCGATCTTCAAGGACTCGAAGCTCGGCCGGATCACCCGCTACACCGAGGCCGGCCCCGGTCCGGCCGGTGGCGTGCTGGTGGTCGAGTTCGAGCTCAACGGCCAGAAGTTCATCGGGCTCAACGGCGGCCCGCAGTACAAGTTCAACCCGGCGATCTCGTTCCAGATCATGTGCGCCGACCAGGCCGAGGTGGACCACTACTGGGACCGGCTGCTCGACGGCGGCGAGCCGATGGCCTGCGGCTGGGTGACCGACCGCTACGGGGTGTCCTGGCAGGTGGTGCCGGAGGTGCTGCCCGGCCTGATCAGCGACCCGGATCCGGAGAAGGCGACGCGCACGACCGCCGCGATGATGTCGATGGTCAAGCTCGACATCGCCGCACTGCTGCGGGCACACGCGGGCGACTGACCCGCGGGAAGGCACGTGGAGCGGCTCGCACCATCGCCCCGGGAGCCGGTGCGAGCCGCTCCGCGCAGTGCGCCGCCGACGGAAACAGCGCCGACGGAAACAGAAAAGCGCCGGAACCCCTGGTACGGAGTTCGGCGCTTCGTTTAACATTGTTCTTTCGGGCTGCCTTTTGGCGAATCATCAAAAGTAGCTCCCGAAAGTCACTATAGCGTCCAGGGGGTCGAATTGTCAATCAGCGAAATCAGCATCGAACAGACCGGCGTCGACCGGCTCTACGCCCGCCTCGACGACCTGCGGGTCCAGCTCGGCGACCGGCTCGGCCAGGCGTTGTCGCAGCTCAGCAGCGGTCACCAGGCATTGGTCGAGCGCGACACGGCGGCAGCCGAGTACGGCGAACAGCTGGCACGGCTCGACGCGGTGGAACACGGCCTCTGTTTCGGACGGCTCGACCTGACGGACGGCCGGATCCACCGAATCGGACGGCTCGGACTGCGGGCGGAGAATTCCGACGAGCCCCTGCTGATCGACTGGCGGGCGCCGGCCGCGCGGCCGTTCTACGTGGCCACCGGAATCGTGCCGGAGGGCGTACGGCGGCGCCGGCACCTGCGCACGGACGGACGGCGGGTGGTCGACCTGCAGGACGAGCTGCTGGACCGGGCGAGCCGGACCGACGACGAGGAGCTGAGCGGCGAGGAGCTGAGCGGCGAGGCCGCGCTCTTCGCGGCGCTCGACGCGAGCCGGACCGGGCGGATGAGCGACATCGTGGCGACCATCCAGGGCGAGCAGGACCGGATCATCCGCGCCGACCACCGCGGCGCCCTGGTGGTGCAGGGCGGCCCGGGCACCGGCAAGACCGCCGTGGCGCTGCACCGGGCCGCCTACCTGCTCTACACCCGGCGCGAGCAGCTGGCCAAGCGGGCGGTGCTGATCGTCGGCCCGAACGTCGCCTTCCTGCGGTACATCGGCCAGGTGCTGCCCTCGCTCGGCGAGACCGGCGTGCGGCTGGCGACGATCGGTGAACTGTTCCCCGGGGTCTGCGCCGAGCGGGCGGAGCCGGCGGCGGCCACCGAGGCCAAGGGCCGGGCGGCGATGGCGGAGGTGATCGCCGCCGCCGTCCGCGACCGGCAGTGGGTGCCGGGCTGGGAGCCCGAGGAGGCGATCGAGGTCGAGTACGAGCGCGAGGTGCTGCGGCTGACCCGGCCGGTCTGCGCGGGCGCGCGGGAGGCGGCCCGGGCCAGCGGCCTGACGCATCATCAGGCCCGGCCGATCGTCGAGCGGCGGATCGTGGCCGCGCTGGCCGAGCAGTACGCCGAGCGGATCGGGACCGACCCGCTCGGCGGCGAGAACCTGCTGGACCCGGGCAGCCTGGCGGCGATCCGGCGGGAGCTGCACGCGAGCCCCGAGGTGGACGCGGCGCTCGAACGGCTCTGGCCGCGACTCACCCCGCAGCGGCTGCTGACCGAGCTGTTCGCCTCCCCCGACCGCCTGGCCGCCGCGGCGCCGCAGCTGTCGGCCGTCGAGCGGCAGGCCCTGCTGCGCGCGCCCGGCGGGGGCTGGAGCCCGGCGGACGTCCCGCTGCTCGACGAGGCCGCCGAGTTGCTCGGGCCCGACGAGGAGCTGCGGCAGGCACGGCGGGCGGGCGCCGAGCGTGAGCACCGGCGGCGGCTGGCGTACGCGCAGGAGGTGCTCGATGTGGCCTACGGCTCGCGCTCGGTGGACCTGGAGGACGGCGAGGAGGGCGAACTGCTCGCCGCCTACGACCTGGTGGACGCCGACCGGCTGGCCGAACGGCACCAGGAGCGGGACCGGCGCACGGCCGCCGAGCGGGCGGCGGCCGACCGCAGCTGGGTGTACGGCCACCTGATCGTGGACGAGGCGCAGGAACTGTCCGCGATGGACTGGCGGATGCTGATGCGCCGCTGCCCGAGCCGCTCGATGACGCTGGTCGGGGATGTCGCGCAGACCGGCGCACCGGGTGGCACCGGCTCCTGGGCGCAGGCGCTCGACCCGTACCTGGCGGGCCGCTGGCGGCTGGCCCGGCTGGACGTCAACTACCGCACTCCCGGCGAGATCGCGGCCGTGGCAGCGGATGTGCTGGCGGCCCTCGGCCCCGGGGTCGCGGCGCCCCGCGCGGTGCGGGAGACCGGGGTGCGGCCGTGGCTGGCCCCCGAGGAGGCGTTGCCCGAGTTGCTCGCGCGGGAGGCGGCGGCGGTCGGCGACGGCCTGCTGGCCGTCATCGCGCCGACGGCGGACGCCGCCGCCCTGGCGCAGCTCGGGCTGCCGGCGCTCACCGTCCAGCAGGCCAAG
The DNA here is from genome assembly GCF_041262605.1 of Kitasatospora sp. GAS1066B. Taxonomy (NCBI): domain Bacteria; kingdom Bacillati; phylum Actinomycetota; class Actinomycetes; order Kitasatosporales; family Streptomycetaceae; genus Kitasatospora; species Kitasatospora sp. GAS1066B. The sequence goes on along the minus strand of NZ_JBGCCO010000002.1, from coordinate 261,369 downwards.
GGGCTGGAGTTCGACTCGGTGATCGTGCTCGACCCGGCCGGCATCCTCACCGAGTCGCCGCGCGGGCTGAACGATCTCTACGTCGCGCTGACCCGGGCCACCCAGCGCCTCGGGGTGGTGCACACAGGCGAGTTGCCCGCGCCGCTGCGGGCGGAGCGGTTCGATCCGGTCCTGCCGGTGGCGGCGGGCGGGCGGTAGCGGGCGGCGCCACGAGCGCCACCCGGCGCTGCCGCGCGCCGGGTTGGCGCTCCGCCGGCGGGTGTTCCGCTGCCGGCCGGCTACTCGCCGGCCGCCGGCACCGCCACCGCGTCGGCCACAGCTCCCCGACGCCCCCACCCGAGGTGGTTGAAGAGCAGGTTGAGCGTGATCGCCGCCAGGCAGCCCGCCGCGATGCCCGAGCTCAGGATGGTCGCGAGCTGCTGCGGGAGGGCGTGGTAGAAGCCCGGGTAGGCGATCGGGAAGATGCCGAAGGCCAGGCTCACCGCCACGATCAGCGCGTTCGAGCCCACCGACAGGTCGGCCTTGCTCAGCGTCCGCACGCCGGCCACCGCGACCGAGCCGAAGAGCACCACCCCGGCCCCGCCCAGCACCGGCTGCGGCACCAGCGAGGCCAGGCCGCCGACCACCGGCAGCAGGCCCATCAGGATCAGGAAACCGCCGCCCATCGCCACCACGAAGCGGCTGCGGATCTTCGTCAGCGCGACCAGGCCGATGTTCTGCGCGAAGGCGGAGCAGAAGAAGCCGTTGAACACCCCGCCGAACGCGCTGGCCAGGCCGTCCGCACGCAGCCCGGCGGCGATGGTGCGCTCGTCGACCGGCCGCTCGACCACCTCGCCGAGCGCGATCATGTCGGCGGTGGACTCGGTCATCGAGACCACCATCACCACCAGCATCGAGATGATCGACGCCAGCTCGAAGCGCGGCGCACCGAAGGCGAACGGGTGCGGCAGCTCGAAGACCGGCAGCGAGGTGAGCGCGTGCAGGTCGACCTTGCCGAACGGGATCGCCGCCAGGGTGCCCGCCAGCAGCCCGAAGAGGATCGCGATCCGCTGCGCGAAACCGCGCAGGAAGCGGTTGAAGAGCAGCACCGCGAGCAGCGTGAACGCCGCCAGCCCCAGGTTGCTCACCGAGCCGTAGCCGTGTGCCTGCGCGTTGCCGCCCTGCGCCCAGTTGCCCGCCACCGGCAGCAGCGAGACGCCGATCAGGGTGATCACCGTCCCACTGACCACCGGTGGGAAGAATCTGACCAGGCGACAGAAGAGCGGCGCCGCCAGGAAGCAGACCAGGCCCGCCACGATGGTGGAGCCGAAGATCAGCGGCAGCGTGGCGCCCTTCTTCGCCGCCACCACGGCCAGCACCGGCGAGACGGTGGCGAACGAGACCCCGTTGACGAACGGCAGCCGGGAGCCGATCCGCCAGACGCCAAGGGTCTGCAACAAGGTGGCGATGCCGGCGATGAAGAGGGCGGCCGCCAGCAGCGTGGTCAGCTGCGCGGCGTTCAGGCCGACCGCACCGCCGATGATCAGCGGCGGGGCGGCGACCCCGGCGTACATGCTGGCCACGTGCTGCAGCGCGACCGCCGACATCCGGCCCAGCGGCAGCACCTCGTCCACCGGGTGGACGGCAGCGGGGTCAGCGCGATCGGCGTCAGGGCTGTCGGGGTCAGCGAGATCGGCCTCGGGGCGATCGGAGTCCGGTTGAAGCGCAAGGTCCTGACTGGCCACGGCTGTTGTCCCTCCACATCTGACGGTGGCTTCGGGCCCGGGAACGACGACCGGAGTGCGGGACGGAGCACGGTGACGCTGGGACGACCCTGGCGGACGGCGCTGCCGTCGCCCACCGCCGGCTCCTGCGGCGAACAGGAGACCGACCCAAGTGAACAGAACATCCACGATGCGGAAACTGACTTCCGCGTTGGAGTGAATCTAGGAAGCCCGCCATCGCCCGTCAATAGCTCCTGTCGGATCACCGGCCACACCCGCCGACTCTTGGACGAATCTCCAAGGATCAACAAGGTGTCAGTGTCGATATGGCATCAATACCGCATCCCCATGACCTCCAACACCTCCGCCAGCGTCCGGCGCGCCACCTCGTCGGCTCGCGCGTTCCCCCGGGCCAGCACCTCCCGCAGGTGGCCGGGATCCTGCGCCAACTCGGCCCGGCGCTCGCGGATCGGCCGCAGGTGCTCGTTCACCGCCTCGGTGACCAGCGTCTTGAGCGCGCTGGCCCCGCCGTCGCCGAGTTCCTCGGCCACCGAGTGCGGGTCCCGGCCCAGACAGAGCGCGGCCAGGGTGAGCAGGCTCGACACCTCGGGCCGGCGTTCGGGGTCGTAGCCGATCCGGCGCTCGACGTCGGTCCTGGCACTGCGGATCAGCCGGGCCGTCTCGTCCTCGCTCGCGCCCAGCGCGATCGCGTTGCCCCGGCTCTTGCTCATCTTGCCGCCGTCGGTGCCCAGCAGCTGCGGCATCGCCGACAGCAGCGCCTCCGGTTCCGGGAAGAACGGCGAAGTCCCTGACGCATAGCGGGCGTTGAAGCGTCGGGCGATGGTCCGGGTGGCCTCCAGGTGCGGCAGCTGGTCCTGGCCGACCGGCACCAGGTGCGCCTTGCAGAACAGGATGTCGGCGGCCTGGTGCACCGGGTAGGTCAGCATCAGACCGCTGACCTGGGCCTGCCGGGAGTGCGCGATCTCGTCCTTCACCGTGGGGTTGCGCTGCAGTTCGGCGGTGCTGACCAGGGAGAGGAACGGCAGCAGCAGCTGGTTGAGGGCCGGCACCGCGCTGTGCGTGAAGATCACCGAGCGCGCCGGATCGATCCCGACCGCGAGATAGTCCAGCACCAACTCCCGGACGTGGTCGCCGAGTCGGTCGGCCACATCGCGGTCGGTGAGCACCTGGTAGTCGGCGATCACCACGAACAGCTCGGCGCCCTCGGCCTGCAGGCGTACCCGGTTCTGCAAGGAGCCGAAGTAGTGGCCGAGATGGAGCGGGCCGGTCGGGCGGTCGCCGGTCAGCACGCGGGGACGGAAGGCGGTCATCCTGCTTCTCCTCTGCACGGGGCGGGTGTCGGTGCCGTCCGGCGGGGCCCGTGCGGGGAGCAAGCGAAAGGGCCGTCCGTCCGGACGGCCCAGGGCATGTCGAATGCGCGGCCGTCCTAGGACGGCCACCAGCTCAACGGAAGCAGTGGTGCGCGCATGGCATCACTGTAGCCCGTCCGAGCATTCAGTGGGGCCGCCCAAGGGTTCAGAGGGGAGCCGGTTCCCGTTCACCCGGCACCGGGTACGCCGCCGCTAGCGTGGACGCCCTTCAACGACCTTCAGGCGAGGAGTTCCTGTGGACCAGCCCTTCGACGCCCCCGAGCCGAGCAGCGACGGCGAGACCGGCGGCACCGTCAGCCGCCGCACCGCACTGCGGCTCAGCGCCACCGTGGGCGGTGCCGCACTGGCCGCGGGCCCGCTGCTCGCCGCCACCCCCGCTGCGGCTGACAGCGGTTCAGCTGACGCCCCGTCGGCCCAGAGCTCTCCGCTGCTGCTCACCCGGCCCGAGTCGCTCGGCGCCCCGGCGGTCGAGGGACTGCACCTGACCTTCGGCGCCGACCCGAGCCGGCAGATGACCGCCTCCTGGACCACCGACGGCCCGGTCCGCAATCCCCGGGTCCAGCTCGGCACCCTGGAGGGCGGCTTCGGCCGCACCGTGCAGGCCGACACCCGTACCTACACCGACGGCGTGAGCAACCGGGTGGTCCACACCCACCACGCCCGGATGGAGAACCTGCGGCCGGGCACCTACTACACCTACGCCGCGCTGCACGACGGCGGCCGCCCCGACGCCGGCAGCTTCCGGACCGCCCAGCGCGGCCGGCAGGCCTTCACCTTCACCAGCTTCGGCGACCAGGCGGTGCCCAGCACCACCTGGCAGCCGGACGGCAAGGGCGGCTACACGGTGGTCCCCAGCGGCATCGCCTCCCCTGCCTCGGCGGACATCGTGGCCGGCATCGAGCAGGTCGACCCGCTCTTCCACCTGCTCAACGGCGACCTCTGCTACGCCAACATCTCGCCGGACCGGCTGCGCACCTGGCAGGGCTTCTTCGCCAACAACACCCGCTCGGCCCGGTTCCGCCCGTGGATGCCGGCGGCCGGCAACCACGAGAACGAGAAGGCCAACGGTCCGATCGGCTTCACCTCCTTCCAGACCCGCTTCGACCTGCCGGACAACGGTGGCGACGCCGAGACCAAGGGTCTCTGGTACTCCTTCTCGGTCGGCTCGGTGCACGTGGTGGTGCTGCAGAACGACGACGTGGCCTACCAGGACGCCGGCGACGCCTACGTGCACGGCTACAGCGGCGGCGCCCAGCGCGCCTGGCTGGAGCAGGACCTGGCCAAGGCGCGCGCGGACCGCTCGATCGACTGGGTGGTGGTCTGCATGCACCAGGTGGTGATCAGCTCCTCCGACGCCAACGGCGCCGACCGGGGTGTCCGCGAGCAGTGGGGCCCGCTCTTCGACCGCTACCAGGTGGACCTGGTGGTCTGCGGGCACGAGCACGACTACGAGCGCTCGCTGCCGGTGCGCGGCACGGTCTCCGGCTCGGAGACGCTGACCCCGAACCCGGTCTCCACCGCGACCGACGTGATGGACACCTCGCAGGGCACCGTGCACATGGTGCTCGGCGGTGGCGGCACCTCCTCGCCGACCAACAGCGCGTTCTTCAAGCCCGCCAAGGCGAAGGTGATCACCGGCGTCGGCGCGGTGGGCGCGAACGGCAAGCGCACGCCGGTCTACGTCCACGAGGACGCGCCGTGGGTGGGCGTGCGGGACCTGGACCACTCGTACGGCTTCGCCGCGTTCACCGTGGACCCGGGCCACCAGCCGGGCGGCACCACCAGCATCCACGTCACCTACTACCGGGTGGCCCAGCCGGACGGGGCGATCAGCCCGATGGAGAGCTTCGTGCTGCACCGCAAGCGCTCCGACCACCACTGACCCTCCGCGCAACGGCCGCGTCCACCACCGGTGGGCGCGGCCGTTCCGTTTCCTCCACCGTTGACATCCCCGGCGTCGGGCGAGAGGCTAAGCAAGCGCTTAGTCAGTCTCACTCCCGAAGGATGCCATGACCGACAATCCCCCCGGACTCGACCTCGCCGCGCTCCAGGAGCACCTGGGCACCGGACCGCTGAGCGCGGAGCTGATCGAGGGCGGCCGCTCCAACCTGACCTACCGGCTGACCGACGGCGAGCACCGCTGGGTGCTGCGCCGCCCTCCGCTGGGGCACGTGCTGGCCACCGCGCACGACATGGCCCGCGAGTACCGGGTGATCGGCGCGCTGCACGACTCGCCGGTCCCGGTGCCGCGCACCGTGCGGCTGACCGAGGACCCGGCGGTGATCGGCGCGCCGTTCTACCTGATGGAGTTCGTGGACGGCACCGCTCACCGGGACAGCGTGGCGCTGGCCGCGCTGGGGCCCGAGCGGGTGCGGGCACTGGCGGACCACCTGGTCGACACCCTGGTCGCGCTGCACGCGATCGACCCGCAGGAAGTCGGGCTGGCCGACTTCGGGCGCCCCGAGGGCTTCCTGACCCGCCAGGTGCAGCGCTGGGGCAAGCAGTTGGCCGCCTCCCGCAGCCGCGAGGTGGCCGGGATCGACGCGCTGGCCGAGCGGCTCGCCGGCTACCTGCCGCACTCCCCCGCGCCCACGCTGGTGCACGGCGACTACCGGCTGGACAACGTGCTGGTCGGGCCGGACGACCGGATCACCGCCGTCCTCGACTGGGAGATGTCCACCCTCGGCGACCCGCTGACCGACCTCGGCCTGCTGGTGATGTACACCGAACTGGCCGCGCAGTTCGCCGGGGTGATCCCGGGCGTCGCGCTGGCGCCCGGGTTCCCGAGCGGGGGCGAGCTGATCGAGCGCTACGCGGCCGAGTCGGGCCGGGACGTCGGCCGGGTCGACTGGTACGTCGCCTTCGCCTCGTTCAAGCTCGCCGTGGTGCTGGAGGGCATCCACTTCCGCTACAGCCAGGGACGCACCGTCGGGGCCGGCTTCGACCGGGTCGGCGCGCTGGTCCCGCTCTTCGTCGAACACGGCCTGACCGCACTCAAGGAGCGCTGAGCAGTATGGACTTCGCCTTCGACGCCCGCACCGAGGAGCTGCGCGAGCAGCTGACCGCCTTCCTGGAGGAGTGCGTCTACCCGGCCGAGCGGCGGCTGGTCACCAGCGAGGACTGGTCGACCCCGGCCGTGATCCGCGAGCTGCAGGTCGAGGCCAGGGCGCGCGGCCTGTGGAACCTCTTCTGCGAGCTGCCCAACCTGCAGTACGCCCCGCTCGCCGAACTCACCGGGCGCAGCATCCTGTTGGCCCCGGCCGCGGTCAACTGCGCGGCCCCCGACACCGGGAACATGGAACTGCTCGCCCAGTTCGGCGACGAGGCACAGCGCAAGCAGTGGCTGGAGCCGCTGCTGAACGCCGAGATCCGCTCGGCCTTCGCGATGACCGAACCGGAGGTGGCCTCCTCCGACGCGAGCAACATCGAGACCCGGATCGAGCGGGACGGCGAGGACTACGTCGTCAACGGCCGCAAGTGGTACATCACCGGGGCGATGAACCCCGACTGCAAGATCTTCATCGTGATGGGCAAGACCGATCCGACGGCCGACGTGCGCCGCCAGCAGTCGATGATCCTGGTGCCGCGCGACACCCCGGGCGTCACGGTGAAGCGCGCGATGACGGTCTTCGGCTACGAGGACCGCGACCACGGCGGCCACGCCGAGGTGCTCTTCGAGAACGTCCGGGTCCCGGCCGCCAACCTGATCGGCGAGCCCGGCTCCGGCTTCGCGATCGCCCAGGCCCGGCTCGGCCCCGGACGGATCCACCACTGCATGCGGGCCATCGGAATCGCCGAGCGGGCGCTGGAGTTGATGTGCCGTCGGGTCACCGAGCGGGTGGCCTTCGGCAAGCCGCTGGCGGCCCAGGGCGTGGTGCAGGACTGGATCGCGGAGTCCCGGGTGCGGATCGAGCAGGCCAGGCTGCTGGTGCTGAAGACCGCCTGGCTGATGGACACCGTGGGCAACAAGGGCGCGCACACCGAGATCCAGGCGATCAAGATCGTGGTCCCGCAGACCGTCGAGTGGATCCTGGACAAGGCGGTGCAGGCGCACGGCGCGGCGGGCGTCAGCCAGGACACCCCGCTGGCCCAACTCTGGGCCGGCAACCGCACCCTGCGGCTGGCCGACGGTCCGGACGAGGTGCACCGGCGCTCGCTGGCGCGCCGCGAGCTGAAGAGGTACCAGGCATGAGCTCAGCGATCCGGGAGCGAGTGAGGGAGTTCCTGGCGGCCCACCCGCCCGCGGAAGTCGACCGGCTCGACTTCCTGCGCGCCCAGTTCGACGCCGGCCTGGCCTGGGTGCACTTCCCGGTCGGACTCGGCGGCCTGGGCGCCCCGCGTGCCCTGCAAGCCGTGGTGGACGCCGAGTTGGCCGCCGCCGGGGCGCCGGACAACGATCCGCGCCGGATCGGCATCGGCCTGGGGATGGCCGCGCCGACCATCCTGCGCTACGGCACCGCCGAGCAGCAGCACCGCTGGCTGCGCCCGCTGTGGACCGGCGAGGAGGTCTGGTGCCAGCTGTTCAGCGAGCCCGGCGCCGGCTCCGACCTGGCCGCGCTGGCCACCCGCGCGGTGCTCGACGAGGACGGCGTCTGGACGGTGGACGGCCAGAAGGTGTGGACCTCCAGCGCCCACACCGCCCGCTGGGCGATCCTGATCGCCCGCACCGACCCGAGCGTGCCCAAGCACCAGGGCATCAGCTACTTCGTCTGCGACATGACCGACCCCGGGGTGGAGGTCCGCCCGCTGCGGCAGATCACCGGCGAGGCCGAGTTCAACGAGGTCTTCCTGACCGGCGTGCGGATCCCCGACACCGACCGGCTCGGCGCCGTCGGCGAAGGCTGGCGGGTCGCCCAGACCACGCTGAACAACGAGCGGGTGGCGATCGGCGGCCAAGCCACGCCCCGCGAGGGCGGGTTGATCGGCATCGTCGCCGAAACCTGGCGCGCCCGACCCGAGTTGCGCACCGCCGAGCTGCACCAGCGGCTGCTCCAGCACTGGGTGGACGCCGAGGTCCTGCGGCTGACCGGCGAGCGGCTGCGCCAGCAGCTGGCGGCCGGCCAGCCGGGCCCCGAGGGAGCCGGCGGAAAGCTCGGATTCGCCCGGCTGGCCCAGCAGTTGACCGGCTTCGAGGTCGAGCTGCTGGCCGAGGAGGGGCTGGGCTACGACGACTGGACGCTGCGCCGCCCCGAGCTGGTCGACTTCAACGGCCGCGAGGCCGGCTACCGCTACCTGCGGGCCAAGGGCAACTCGATCGAGGGCGGCACCAGCGAGATCCTGCGCAACATCATCGCCGAACGGGTGCTGGGACTGCCGCCCGAGCCGCGCACGGACAAGGACGTCCCGTGGAAGGAGCTGTCCCGATGAACCTGCTGTACTCCGAGATCGAGGAGGAGTTGCGGGCCAGCGTGCGCGACCTGCTGCACGACCGCAGCCCGCTGGACGCGGTGCTGGCCCGGATCTCGGCCGGCCAGGGCTACGACCCGGCGCTGTGGCGGGCGTTGACCCAGATCGGGGTCACCGAGCTGACGCAGGCCGGCGGCACGCTGCGTGAAGTAGCGGTGGTGATGGAGGAGTTGGGCTACTCGCTGGCGCCGACACCGTTCCTGGGCAGTGTGCTGCTGGCCGGCACGGGTGAGCGGATCGGGACGCTCGCGGTGCCGTTCTCCTTCTCCGGTGGCGCGGCGACCGTGCAGGAGACGGACGGACGGCTGACCGGCACCGTCACCTCGGTCGCCGACGCGCTGAGCGCCGAGCTGCTCGTGGTGCCGGTGGACGGCGGCGCGCTGTGGCAGGTGGAGAGCGGCTTCACGGTCACGCCGCGCACCTCGCTGGACCTGACCCGGCCGCTGGCCGACGTCGTGCTGCACGATGCGCCCGGGCGGCTGGTCACCGAGGACCCGGCGGCGCTGGCACACATCCTGCTGACCGGTGCCGGGCTGCTCGCCTCCGAGCAACTCGGCGTCGCACAGTGGTGCCTGGATACGACGGTCGCCTACTTGAAGGAGCGCCGGCAGTTCAACCGTCCGGTGGGCTCCTTCCAGGCGCTCAAGCACCGGCTGGCCGACCTGTGGCTGGAGGTGGTCGGCGCCCGCGCCGCCGCCCGCGCGGCCGCCGACGCCCTGGCGAGCGAGGCGGCGGACGCCGAGCTGCTGGTCGCGGTGGCCGCCTCGCACTGCGGCACGGTCGCGGTGCGGGCGGCCGAGGAGTGCGTGCAGCTGCACGGCGGCATCGGCATGACCTGGGAGCACCCGGCCCACCTCTACCTCAAGCGCGCCAAGGCGGACCAGCTGGCCCTCGGCACCCCGGGGCGCCACCGGGCCCGGCTGGCGCAGCTGGTGGACCTGCCGGCCTGACATAGTGGTGGGGCCCCCGCGGGGCCCCCCCCCCCCCCGGGGCCCCCCCCCCCGCCCCCCCCCGCCCCCCCGCCGCGCGGGGGGGCCCCCCCCCCCCCCCCCCGGGGGGCCCCCCCCCCGCCGCTGCATCATTACCCGCTGACTGCGCGCTGGCACACCCTGATGCGCTTGGGCAGGCATACCCCTCCGGGCCTGAAGTCGGCCGCAGGACCGCCGTGGTGCAGCAGGCCGCGCGCGGGCTCAGATCCGCTCGCGCACCAGCTCCTCCAGCAGGGTCAGCGCGTCCTGCAGGCCGTCCTCCATGCCGGATTCCAGGTGCCCGTCCCGGTTCGCCTTGGTCTGGTGCTCGACCAGGATCTCCAAGTGGGTCCCGCCATCCTTCTCCACGAACGTCGTGGTGTTGACCGCCTGGGCGTCCGGGACGCCGGAGAAGGTCTCCGTGCTGACCAGGCGCTCGTCCGGGACGACCTCGCGGTACTCGCCGTAGAAGGCGAACTCGTAGCCGTTGAACGCCTTCGCCTCCCAGCGCCACCTGCCGCCGACGCGTACGTCCATCTCGATGCCGAGCACCTCGCAGCGGTTCGCATGCCACCAGCGGCGCAGCAGTTCCGGGGTGGTGAAGGCCCGGTACAGCAGGTTCCGGGGCGCGTCGAACTCGCGCGTGATCAGGATCTGGGTGTCGGTGGGGGTGGTGACGGTCGCCCGCCGGTCGTTCGTCGCAGTCATGATTCGCGCTCCTTGTCCGTCGTTTCCGCGTCAGCTGGTTGCGATCCGTGGCGGTCGGGCTCCGCCTGCTGCGCCTTGAGGTCCTCGAGCACCGCGTCCAGGAGATCGAAGCGCTCGGTCCAGAGTCGCTCGTAGTCCTTGACCCACTCGTACACCTCGCGCAGCGGCGCCGGTTCGAGCCGGTATATCCGCTGCCGGCCCTCGTCGCGGACCTGGACGAGCCCGACCTCGCGCAGCACCCGCAGGTGTTTGGACACCACCGGCTGCGCCACGGCGAGTTGCTCGACCAAGTCGGTGACGGACCGCTCGCCACCCGCCAGGGCGTCGAGGATCTCGCGCCGCCGGGGTTCGGCGACGGCGTTGAACGCGTCTGTCGTGGTCGCAGCTCTCGCCATGACTTCATCGTATGCCGATATCGGCATACGTCAAGCGGCGCGCCGCCCGACCTGTGGAGGCAGTGTTTTCGCAGGTCGGGCGCAGGACCGGGCCTGCCAGGGCGGCTGGGTGAGCCGCCACCGAATTACAAGCGGCTGGCCAGCGGTTCACAGCGCCCCACGATCGCCCCCGCCCGGTCGATGCAGATCACGTCCACCGCCACCGGCGCCTCGCGCAGCACCCCCAGCGCCGTGGCACGGGCGGCCTCCGCCACCAGGTCGCCGAGCGGGACGCCCGCCGCGCCGCAGCGCTGCACTGCTTCCAGGCCGGTGTTGGCGGCGGCCACCGCTGTGACCAGCTCGGGGTCGGCACCGCCGGTTCGGGCCAGGTCGGCGAGGAAGGCCTTGTCGACCTGGGAGCGGGCGGAGTGCAGGTCGAGGTGGCCGGCGGCCAGCTTGGAGAGCTTGGCGAAGCCGCCCGCGATGGTCAGGCGCGGGACCGGGTGGCGGCGCAGGTACTTGAGGACGGCGCCGGCGAAGTCGCCCATGTCGAGCAGGGCGTCCTCGGGCAGGCCGTACTCGGCCATCGCGACCCGCTCGGAGGTGGAGCCGGTGCAGCCCGCGACGTGGGTGTGGCCGGCCGCGCGGGCCACGTCGATGCCGCGGCGGATCGAGTCGATCCAGGCCGAGCAGGAGTACGGGACCACGATGCCGGTGGTGCCGAGGACGGAGAGGCCGCCGAGGATGCCCAGCCGCGGGTTCCAGGTGCTGCGGGCGATCTCGGCGCCGTTGTCGATGGAGATCTCGATCTCGACGTCGGGAGCGTCACCGCCGCCCCCGTGCGCGGCGGCCACCCCCGCCACCGCGTCGCGCATCAGCTGCCGGGGCACCGGGTTGATCGCGGGCTCCCCCACCGGCAGCGGCAGGCCCGGCTTGGTCACCGTGCCGACCCCCGGGCCGGCCCGGAAGACCACGCCGGTGCCGGGCACGCCGTGCCGCACGGTGGCCCGGATCACGGCGCCGTGGGTGACGTCCGGGTCGTCGCCGGCGTCCTTGACGACGGCCGCCATGGCGACCTGACCCTCCGTCAACTCCTCGCCGGCCAGAGCGAAGGCGGGCTGCTGACCCTTGGGTAGGGTGATCGTCACGGGGTCGGGGAACTCGCCGGTGAGCAGCGCCGTGTAGGCGGCCGTGGTGGCGGCGGTGGCGCAGGCGCCGGTGGTCCAGCCGGGGCGCAGGCCGCTGCTGGAGAGTTGGCCGGCCCGACCGCCGGTCACCGCCCGACCGCCGGTAGCCTCAGACACCCGTCCTCCCGGAAGGAACGCGCGTGCGGCACATCCTGATCCTCGGCGGCACCACCGAGGCCCGGCAACTGGCGGCGGCGCTGGTGCCGCTGCCCGGGCTGCGGGTGACCAGCTCGCTGGCCGGGCGGGTGAGCAATCCGCGGCTGCCGCCGGGCGAGGTGCGGGTGGGCGGCTTCGGTGGCCCGGCCGGCCTGGCCGACTGGCTGCGCGAGCAGCAGGTGCACACCCTCATCGACGCCACGCATCCCTTCGCCCAGGTGATCAGCCGCAACGCGGCCGAGGCGGCCGCCGCCGTCCATGTTCCCCTGCTCGCGCTGCGTCGGCCCAGCTGGGTGCCGGTTCCGGGCGATCGGTGGCACCGGGTCGACTCGCTGGAGCAGGCCGCCACCGTACTGCCGACGCTGGGACGGCGGGCGCTGCTGACCACCGGGCGCCTGGGTCTGGCCGCCTTCGCCCAGGTCACCGGGGTGCACCTGGTGGCCCGCTCGGTGGAGCCGCCGGACCCGCCGCTGCCGCCGGAGCTGACCGTGCTGCTGGAGCGCGGCCCGTTCCGTGCGGAGCAGGAGCGGGCCCTCTTCCGGGAGCACCGGATCGACCTGCTGGTGACCAAGGACAGCGGCGGCGCGGCCACCGCCCCGAAGCTGGCGGTGGCGCGCGAGTTGGGGCTGCCGGTGCTGATCGTGCGGCGGCCCGCGCTGCCGTCCGGGGTCCGCGAAGTTCCTGATGTGGCCGGAGTGCTGGGCGAGTTGGGGGTCGCCTCCGGTACCGTCGGGGGGTCCTGGCCGGAACGCGGCTGAGCGGGTACCGAAGGGGGACGTGCCAGTGGTGCGAAGAGTCGAGAGGAACCGTTGATGGCTCGTCACATCAGGGACATCACGGTGCCCGACCAGTGCGGCCGGCTGGCCGTGGTGACGGGGGCGAACAGCGGGATCGGGTTCGAGACCGCCAGGCGCCTGGCGCTGGCGGGCGCGGAGGTGGTGCTGGCGGTCCGGGACGGGGCCAAGGGGGAGGCGGCCGCCGAGCGGATCCGGGCGGAGGGCGGCAAGAAGGTCGGCACGGCGGTGCTGGACCTGGCCAGCCTGGACTCGGTGGTCTCGTTCTCCGACGTGCTGCACGAGCGCGGCCGCCCGGTCGACCTGCTGGTCAACAACGCCGGGGTGATGGCCGTGCCGACCCAGCAGACCACCAAGGACGGCTTCGAGCTGCAGTTCGGCACCAACCACCTGGGCCACTTCGCGCTCACCGGCCGGCTGCTGCCGCTGCTGCGCGCGGCCGCCGCGCCCCGGGTGGTCACCGTCTCCAGCCTCATCAGCCGGCTGGCCCGGCTCGACCTGTCGGACCTCAACAGCGAGCGCCGCTACCGCCCGATGGACTGCTACGCCCGGTCCAAGCTGGCCAACCTGATGTTCGCCCTGGAGCTGGACCGGCTCAGCGCCCGGCAGCGCTGGGGCGTGCGCAGCCTCGCCGCGCACCCGGGGCTGGCCCGGACCAACCTGGCGCACGGCGGCCCGCTGCTCGGGCGGGCGCCGGGGCCGTTCAAGCCGGGGCCGTTCAAGCTGGGCACGTTCAAGCCGGGCACGTTCAAGCCGGGGACGTTCAATCCGGCGGCGCTGTTCCTGAGCCTGCCCGGGCTGACCCAGGACCCGGTGCGCGGGGCGCTGCCGCTGCTGGTGGCGGCGACCAGTGCGTCGGTGGTCGGCGGCGGGTACTACGGGCCGGACGGGATCGGCGGGTTGACCGGACTGCCGGCCGCCGCCCGGGTGCCCAGGCGCGCGACGGCGCTGGACACGGCGGCCGGGCTGTGGCGGTGCTCGGAACAGCTGACCGGCGTGGCGTTCCCGGCCTGACTCGGGAACGCCACGCCGAGCGCGCGCCCGGCTCAGGGCCCGGCTCAGCGCCCGGCTCAGCGCTCGGGATAGCGGCGCGGGGTCCAGACCACCTCGGTGCCGTCGCCCCGGTCCACCGCCTGGGTCTGCGAGGAGCCGATCAGCAGGATCGTCCGCATGTCCACCTCGGCCGGGTCCAGTTCGCCCAGCCGCACGGTGCGCACCCGCTCGGTCGGGCCGCCGACGTCACGGGCCAGCACCACGGGGGTGTCCGGCGCGCGGTGTTCCAGCAGCAGGTCGCGGGCCAGGCCGACCTGGGTGGTGCGGCTGCGCGAGCCGGGGTTGTAGAGCGCCAGCACCAGGTCCGCGGCGGCCGCGGCGCGCAGCCGCTCGGCGACCACCGGCCAGGGCTTGAGCCGGTCGGAGAGCGAGACCACCGCGTAGTCGTGGCCCAGCGGCGCGCCGGCCCGGGAGGCGGCGGCGTGCGCGGCGGTCATCCCGGGCAGCACGCGCACCGGGACCTCGCGGTACGGATCGGCGCAGGCGGCCTCCAGCACGGCGGTGGCCATCGCGAAGACGCCGGGGTCGCCGGAGGAGACCACCGCGACCCGGTGGCCGCGCCTGGCCAGGTCCAGGGCGAACTCGGCACGCTCGGCCTCGACCTTGTTGTCCGAGCCGTGCCGGCGCTGGCCGGGGCGGACCGGGACCCGGTCGAGGTACGTGGTGTAGCCGACCAGGTCGGTGGCGCCGGCGAGCGCACCGCGCGCCTCGGGGGTGAGCCAGAGCGGACCGGCCGGGCCGGTCCCGACCACCACCACCTCACCGTGCTCGGGTTCGGGCTTGGGGTTGTTGAGCCGGCTCGGCAGCACCGCGACCGAGAAGTACGGCACCGTCTGCGGGTCCACCTCCGCCAGCGGCGCGGTCCGCTCGCCCGGCATGGTGGCGCGCTCGACGTAGTGCGCCTCGTCCAGCCGGCCCGAGCGCTCCAGCGCGGCGCGCACGGTCGGGAAGGTCCGGCCCAGCTTCATGATCACGGCCGAGTCGGTGGCGGCCAGCCGAGCGGTCAACTCCTCCTCGGGCAGCGTGCCCGGGATGATGGTGAGCACCTCCTCCGCCTCCACCAGCGGGGTGCCGAGCCGGGCGGCGGCGGCGCTGATCGAAGTGACACCGGGCACCACCTCGGTCTGGTAGCGGTGCGCCAGACGCTTGTGCATGTGCTGGTAGGAGCCGTAGAAGAACGGGTCGCCCTCGGCGAGCACCGCCACGTCCAGGCCGGCGTCCAGGTGGGCGGCCAGCCGGGCGGCGGCCTCCTCGTAGAAGTCCTCCAGCGCGCCCCGGTAGCCGCCGGGGTGGTCGGTGGTCTCCACGGTGATCGGGTAGACCAGCTTCTCCTCGATCTGACTACCCGTCAGATACCTTTCGGCGATGGACCGGGCGATCGAACGCCCGTGCCGGGCGCTGTGGTAGGCGATCACGTCGGCCTTGCCGATCAGCTCGGCGGCGCGGACGGTGAGCAGCGAGGGATCGCCGGGGCCGAGCCCGATCCCGTAGAGCCGGCCGGTCATTCGACCTCACTCGCGATCGCGTTGAGCGCGGCGGCGGCGATCGCGCTGCCCCCGCGCCGGCCGCGCACCACCAGGTGCTCCAGGCCCGCGGGGTGCTCGGCCAGCGCCTGCTTGGACTCGGCGGCGCCGACGAAGCCCACCGGCACGCCGATCACCGCGGCCGGGCGCGGCGCGCCCGCCTCGATCATCTCCAGCAGCCGGAACAGCGAGGTCGGCGCGTTGCCGACGGCCACCACCGAGCCCGCCAGCTTGTCCCGCCACAGCTCCATCGCCGCCGCGCTGCGGGTGGTCCCCAGCTCGGCCGCCAGCCCCGGCACCCGGGGGTCGGAGAGCGTGCAGACGACCTCGTTGTCGGCCGGCAGCCGCTTGCGGGTGACACCGCTGGCCACCATCGAGACGTCGCACAGGATCGGCGCGCCGGCCCGCAGCGCGGCCCGGGCGTCGGCCACCACGCCGGGGGTCCAGAGCAGGTCGGCGACCAGGTCGGTCATCCCGCAGGCGTGGATCATCCGCACCGCGACCTGGGCGATGTCGGCCGGCAGGCCCGCCAGGTCCGACTCGGCGCGGATGGTGGCAAAGGACTCGCGGTAGATCGCCGCGCCGTCCTTCTCGTACTCGATCACGTGGTCCTCCGGGCCGCAGCGACCGCTGCCGCCATCTGTTGGTTCGTCACTTCATCCGCACGGCCGGCGTGGCCGACGCGATAGCCGTCGCCGGTGGCCAGCACGTCCACGAACGCGCCGGCCGGGTGGCCGCAGCGCCGTTCACATCCTGACCAGTGCACCGGGAGCAGCCGGCCGGGAGCATCCGCGTCCAGCGCCGCCGCCGCGTCCAGTGCGACCGACGCGTCCAGCGCCGCCGCCGCGTGCGACCGGACGTCCGCCAGCGACTTGGCGCAGCCGGGCGAGCCGGTGCAGGCGGTGGCGCCCGCCCAGGCCGAGGCGGCCTCGGTGCGCAGGCCGGCCGCCGCGAGCGCGGGCAGCGCCTCGGCGCCGGCGCCGGGCAGCACCACCGCCCGCCACGGGGTGACCCGCAGCTCGGTGGGCGCGTGCGCCGCGAGCAGCCGCCACTGCGCGGCGGTGGCGCGGCCGAACCGCAGACCCACGCAGCACCCGTAGCCGAACGCGCCGACCGCCGGGCGGGTGCCCGGCAGGGCGGGCAGCGGTCGCGGGGCCAGGCCGAGCCGGGCGGTGAGCAGCGAGCCGTCCGGGTCGGCCTCGCGGATCCGCCAGGAACCGCTGCGCAGCCGGACGAACTCCTCGGCCGCCCGCAGCACCGTCCCCGGGCCGTCCGCCGCCAGCGCGGCCCCGGCCCGCCCGAGCCGCAGCAACGCGCCGTCGGGGTGGGCGATCAGCGTGAGGTCGGCGTCCAGCGCGGCCACGTCACCGCGTCCGTCGTCGAGCGCGAAGAGGAAGCGCCCGGAGAGCTCCCGGGCCGCCTCGCTCGCCAGCAGCAGCGTGTCCAGTTCGCGCAGCCACGGCCACAGGTCCGCGCCGCCGTCCAGCCCCGCGAGCGGCGAGGCGACGATGTTGCGCACCCGCTCGTGCGAGTCCGAGGGCAGCAGCCCGACCGCACGCAGCCGCTGCGCCAACTCCCCGCCGGCGTCCGCGCGCAGGCCGCGCAGCTGGACGTTCCCGCGCGAGGTGGCCTCCAGCGCGCCGTCGCCCAACTCCTCGGCGGCCAGCGCCAAGGCGAGTGTCTGAGTCACCGACAGCAGCCCGCCGGGCACCCGGATCCGGGCCAACGCCCCGTCATCGGCGGCGTGCAGCCGCAGCGCGCCCGGGCAGGCGTCGTCACGCCCCCGGTCCCGGCCCAGGCCGACCCGCGCGGGGGCAGGCTCGATGGCGTCGGGTGAGGGTGACATGGCCGCGAGCATACCGATGATCTGACCGCAGGTATGCCCCGCTCCAGGCGTGAGCTGTGTCTCCGACGCACCGGCCGCACCCTGCCGTGCGACCGGCGCACCTCCGCCGAGGCCCACCTGTCAGTCCCGCTCACTACCCTGGATCCCGTGGCCCACCTTCCCCCCGCCCGCCATCTGCTGCGCGCCAAGGACCTGGTCGACGCCCGGTACGCGGAGCCCCTCACCGTCGCCGAACTGGCGGCGGCCGCCGGGCTCTCCCGGGCGCACTTCAGCCGGGAGTTCCGCCGCGCGTTCGGCGAGTCACCGCACGTGTACCTGCTCACGCGGCGGCTGGAGCGGGCCGCCGCGCTGCTGCGCAACACCGACCGCCCGGTCGCCGGCATCTGCTTCGACGTGGGGCTGAACAGCCTGGGCTCGTTCACCACCAGCTTCACCCGGATGTACGGGCTGGCTCCCGCCGCCTACCGGGCCGCCTTCCCGCCGGCCGCCGCGCACGCCATCGTGCCGGGCTGCGTCCGCCGGGCCTACGGGCGTCCGCAACACCGCACGTTTCGAGAAGACGGCGCCGACGGCCCCGGCATAGCGTGACGTTATCGCCGCAAAGCACACGTAAGCGCTGGTAAGCGCTGGTAAGCACACGTAAGCATGGATAGCAGGAGGAACCGATGATCAAGATCGCCACCGCGCAGCTCTGGGTCCTGGACCAGGACGAGGCGCTCGCGTTCTACACCCAGAAGGTCGGCATGGAGGTCCGGATGGACGTCACGGTCGCCGAGATGGGCAACTTCCGGTGGCTCGCGGTCGGCCCGGTCGGCCAGCCGGACGTCTCCATCGTGCTGATGGCGATCCCCGGCCAGCCGGTCTTCGACGACACCACCCAGGCGCAGGTCCGCGAGCTGACCGCCAAGGGCGCCTCCGGTGCGGTCTTCCTGACCACCGACGACGTCGACGCCGCCTACGCGGAGCTGTCGGCGCGCGGCGTGGAGTTCAACGAGAAGCCGACCGACCAGCCCTACGGGCGCGACTGCGGCTTCCGCGACCCCTCCGGCAACAACATCCGGCTCACCCAGCTCAAGGAGATGTGACCGCGCGAGGGAAGAGGGAAGGGTGATCACTCCCGGCCGACCCGCTCTCGGGTCGGCCGGGAGTGGTGTCTGTGCGGGGGTTCCGTGACGGATTGGCGCGTGCGGCCACCGGGACAGTGGCCTGCGTCACGTACCGGGCCGCCAAGTGGAGTTCGAAGGTCCTGGTGCGCTATCAACTATGCCTACACGGCCGTGCGCTGACGGCCAGCGGCAACCAAACGGGGAATAACTTCATGAGCACCAGCATCACCAGCAAGGCCGTCCGGAACATGATCGGACTGGCCACCGTCGGGATGTTCGCGCTGACCGCCTGCGGTCCGGACGACACCACGACGACCACGACGACGGCCACCACGCCGCCCGCCACCACTGCGGCGACGACCGGTGGTTCCCAGAGCACCGCGCCCAAGCCGAGCTCGCCGGCGACCGGCGGTGCGGCCAAGTCCAGCGCGCCGACCTCCACCGGCGGCGGCGGGGCGATGGCGACGGCCGGGCAGACCTTCAAGATCGGCGAGACCGCCCAGCTCCCGTTCTCCTCCGGGGACACCAAGGGCACCATCGCGCTGACCGTCACCGCGATCGAGGCGGGCACCCCCGCCGACCTGGTCCCGCTCAAGCTCGGCGACCAGGCGTCCGGCAAGATCCCGTACTACATCCGTTACACGGTCAAGAACGTCGGGACCACCGACCTCTCCTTCACCACGGTGGACCACATGACGGGCCTGCTGCCGGACGGCACCCAGGGCCAGGACGTGATGCTGATCGGCACGTTCGACAAGTGCAAGAACGACTCGCTGCCCAGCGGCTTCACCAACGGCCAGACCGCCCAGGGTTGCGCCCTGGTGCTCTCGCCGTCGTCCTCGACGAAGATCACCGGCGCCCAGTACTGGGGCGACCCCTTCACCCTGGACAAGGGCCTCGTCTGGAAGTGATCCAGAGCTGAGGGGTTCACCGCCGAGGGGCGGTGCGGGACGGCGCGTGAGCGCACCCCGCACCGCCCCTTCGGCGTCCGCCCCGCCGCGCTGGGCCTGCCCGTTAGGATGTCCGCCGGGTGGGCCGCCTGGCCCGCTCACGCCCGAGACGGCGTCAGGGGAGGAAACCGGTGCGACACCGGTGCGGTCCCGCCACTGTGACCATGGCTCAACGGCCATCGGGAGCCAGGAACTCCTGCCGTCTCCCCCACCGCCCGGGGCGCGGACCCCGAGGAAGGCCAGCCGCGTGATCCTGCTGCTCTCCACCTCCGACACCGACCTGCTCTCGGCCCGCGCCAGCGCCGGGCCGGTCCCCTACCGCCTGGGCAACCCGGCCCGGCTGCGGGCTGGGGACCTTCCGGAACTGCTGGACGGCACCGACCTGGTGGTGGTCCGGCTGCTCGGCGGCCGGCGCGCCTGGGAGGAGGGCCTGGAGGCGCTGCTCGCCGGGCCGCGCCCGGTGATCGTGCTCAGCGGCGAGCAGGCGCCGGACGCGCAGCTGATGGAACTGTCCACCGTCCCGGCCGGCCTGGCGGCCGAGGCGCACGCCTACCTCGCACACGGCGGCGCCGCCAACCTGACCGAGCTGGCCGCCTTCCTCTCCGACACCGTGTTGCTCACCGGGCACGGCTTCGCACCGCCCGCCTCCGCCCCCGACTGGGGTCCACTGGAGCGCGAGGCGCGGCGCGGTGAAGGCCCGCTGGTGGCCGTCCTCTACTACCGCGCGCACCACATGAGCGGCAACACCGCCTTCGTCGACTCGCTCTGCGCGGCGATCGAGGACGCCGGCGGGCGAGCCAAGCCGCTGTACTGCTCCTCGCTGCGCGGCGCGGCCGCCGAGCTGCTGGCCGAACTCGGCGAGGCCGACGCCATCGTGACCACCGTGCTGGCGGCCGGCGGCACCCGGCCCGCCGACGCGCAGGCGGGCGGCGACGAGGAGGCCTGGGACGCGGGCGCGCTGGCCGCGCTGGACCGCCCGATCCTCCAGGCGCTCTGCCTGACCTGGTCGCGGGAGGCCTGGGAGTCCAGCGACGACGGCCTCTCGCCGCTGGACACCGCCACCCAGGTCGCGGTGCCGGAGTTCGACGGGCGGCTGATCACCGTGCCGTTCTCCTTCAAGGAGCTGGACGAGGACGGCCTGACCGTCTACCTCGCCGACCCCGAGCGCTGCGCCCGGGTGGCCGGGATCGCGGTCCGGCACGCGCGGCTGCGCCACATCCCCGCCGCCGAGCGGCGGTTGGCCCTGGTGCTCTCCGCCTACCCGACCAAGCACGCCCGGGTCGGCAACGCGGTCGGCCTGGACACCCCGGCCAGCGGGGCCCGGCTGCTGCGCCGCCTGCGCGACGAGGGCTGGGAGTTGGGGGAGGGCTTCCCCGGGATGGAGCCCGAAGAAGGCCAGCATGAGGGTGACGCCCTGATCAAGGCGCTGATCGACGCCGGCGGTTACGACCAGGACTGGCTCACCGAGGACCAGTTGGCCCGCAACCCGGTCCGGATCCCGGCCGCCGACTACCGCCGCTGGTACGCCGCCCTGCCCGCCGCGCTGCGCGAGCGGGTCGAGGAGCACTGGGGTCCGGCCCCCGGCGAGCTGTACGTGGACCGCAGCCGGAACCCGGACGGCGACATCGTGCTGGCGGGTCTGCGAGCCGGCAACCTGCTGGTGCTGGTGCAGCCGCCGCGCGGCTTCGGCGCCAACCCGGTGGCCATCTACCACGACCCCGACCTGCCGCCGAGCCACCACTACCTGGCCGCCTACCGCTGGATCGCCGCCGCGCAGGCAGACGGCGGGTTCGGCGCGGACGCGGTGGTGCACCTGGGCAAGCACGGCAACCTGGAGTGGCTGCCCGGCAAGACCGCCGCGCTCAGCGCCGAGTGCGGCCCGGACGCGGCGCTCGGCGATCTGCCGCTGATCTACCCGTTCCTGGTGAACGACCCGGGCGAGGGCACCCAGGCCAAGCGTCGCGCGCACGCCACCCTGGTCGACCACCTGGTGCCGCCGATGGCCCGCGCCGAGTCCTACGGTGACATCGCCCGCCTGGAGCAACTGCTGGACGAGCACGCCAACATCGCCGCGATGGACCCGGCCAAGCTGCCCGCGATCCGGGCGCAGATCTGGACCCTGATCCAGGCCGCCCGCCTCGACCACGACCTCGGTCTGGACGAGCGGCCCGAGGACGACGGGTTCGACGACTTCCTGCTCCATGTCGACGGCTGGCTCTGCGAAGTGAAGGACGCGCAGATCCGCGACGGCCTGCACGTGCTGGGCGAGGCCCCGGTCGGCGAGGCCCGGGTCAACCTGGTCCTGTCGATCCTGAGGGCTCGTCAGATCTGGGGCGGTGTCAGCGCGTTGCCGGGTCTGCGGGAGGCGCTCGGGCTGGACGAGGCGGCGCTGACGCTGGGTGCCACCGACGCCGCCGAGGCGAAGGCGCGCGAGCTGGTCGAGGCGATGGAGGCGGCCGGCTGGGCGCCGGAGGCCGTCGAGAAGGTCGCCGCCGGGCAGCCGGCCGCCGTCGCCGAGGTGCTGGACTTCGCCGCCCGCCAGGTGGTCCCGCGACTGGCCGCCACCACCGACGAGTTGGACGCGGTGATCCACGCACTGAAGGGCGGCTTCGTGCCGGCCGGGCCGTCCGGCTCGCCGCTGCGCGGGCTGGTCAACGTGCTGCCGACCGGGCGCAACTTCTACTCGGTGGACCCGAAGGCGGTGCCCAGCCGGCTCGCCTGGGAGACCGGGCAGGCACTGGCCGAATCGCTGGTCGCCCGCTACCGGGCCGACAACGACGGCGCGGTGCCGCCCTCGGTGGGCCTCTCGCTCTGGGGCACCAGCGCGATGCGCACCGCCGGCGACGACATCGCCGAGGCCTTCGCGCTGCTCGGCATCCGCCCGGTCTGGGACGACGCCTCGCGCCGGGTCACCGGCCTGGAGCCGATCCCGCTGGCCGAACTCGGCCGCCCGCGCGTGGACGTGACGCTGCGCATCTCCGGCTTCTTCCGCGACGCCTTCCCGCACGTGGTCGCCCTGCTGGACGACGCGGTGCGGCTCGCGGCGGCCCAGCCGGAGGCCGACGAGGAGAACTTCGTCCGGGCCCACGTGCAGGCCGACCTGGCCGAGCACGGGGACGAACGCCGGGCCACCGTCCGGGTGTTCGGCTCCCGCCCGGGCACCTACGGGGCCGGCCTGCTGCAGCTGATCGACAGCCGGGACTGGCGCACCGACGCCGACCTCGCGGAGGTCTACACGGTCTGGGGCGGCTACGCCTACGGCCGGGGACTGGACGGACGCCCGGCCCGCGAGGAGATGGAGACCGCGTACAAGCGGATCACCGTCGCGGCCAAGAACACCGACACCCGCGAGCACGACATCGCCGACTCGGACGACTACTTCCAGTACCACGGCGGCATGGTGGCCACCGTCCGCGCGCTGACCGGCTCGGCGCCGGCCGCCTACATCGGTGACTCGACCCGCCCGGAGACGGTGAAGACCCGCACCCTGACCGAGGAGGCGGCCCGGGTCTTCCGGGCCCGGGTGGTCAACCCGCGCTGGCTGGAGGCGATGCGCCGGCACGGCTACAAGGGCGCCTTCGAGATGGCCGCCACGGTGGACTACCTGTTCGGCTACGACGCCACCACGGGCGTGGTCGCGGACTGGATGTACGAGCGGCTGACCCAGGAGTACGTGCTGGACCCGGTCAACCGCGAGTTCCTCACCGCCGCCAACCCCTGGGCGCTGCACGGGATCAGCGAGCGGCTGCTGGAGGCGGCCGAGCGCGGGCTGTGGGCCGCGCCGGACCCGGCACTGCTGGCCGAGCTGCAGGCCGCCTTCCTGGAGGCGGAGGGCGACCTGGAGGAAGGCGCCGACCAGGGCTGACCCGGTTTGGCCTGAGGAGAGTTGACGTCGCGTCAGATGGCCGGGATCGAGAGCAGCAGCTGGTCACCGGCCAGGTCGCGGATCTCGAAGTGGCCGATCTGGGCGGGCTGGAAGCCGGTGCCGCCCGTGGTGGTCAGCTGCGAGGCAGCGGCCCACCCGGGCCCGTAGCCGCCCGCCGGGAGGGTCCAGCTGGTGACCGTCTGGCGGGCGCCCTGGGTCGAGACGGCCACCAGGTCGCAGGTGCGCGGTCCGGCGAGACCGGTGAGCCGCAGCGTGATCACGCTGCCCCAGCTCGCCGGGGTGACCCCGACCGTCGCGCTGGCCCCGGTGGCCGCGGTCGCGCTGTGGCTGGCCGCGGCGGCGACCGGCACGCCGGCCACCGGGGCGCTCTGCAGCACCGCGGCCGTGGCGGCCGGACCGCCGACCACCAGCACCGCCGCGACCGCGACCAGCCAGCGGCGGCGCACCCGGGTCCGCCGGCGGCTGGCGGCGGCCTCGGCGAGCAGCCCGTCGAGCAGCCGCGGGCCCGGGCCGGCCAAGCTCGCGCCGGCCAGCTCCGCGGAGCAGACCGGCCCCGCGGGGCCGCGCCGGTCGGCGCCCGGGCCTGCGAGCACCGCACTGTCGGCCTTGAACTCGGCCAGCAGCGGCTCCAGTTCGCCGAGCGCGGCGACCTCGGCCTGGCACTGCGGGCAGCTCGCCAGGTGCTCCTCGAAGCGCACCCGGTCCGCCGTGTCGAGCACGCCGAGGACATAGGCGCCGGCGTCCAGATGCCGGTCCCGCCCTGCCTGCGGGTCCCAGGGACCCTCGGGCGCTGTCACGACGTCACTCCCCGTTCTTCCAAAGCGATCTTCAGCGAGCGCAGCGCGTAGAAGACCCGCGACTTCACCGTACCGTCCGGAATGCCCAGTTCGGCCGCCACCTCGGCGACCGTGCGGCCCTTCAGGTAGGTCTCCACGATCACTTCCCGGTGGGCCTCGGTGAGTGCGCCGAGCGCGTCGGTGATCGCCATCATCCGTAGCGCCCGGTCCAGTTCGTCCTCGGCCGGGAGCAGCTCCAGCGGCGCCGCGTCGATCTCCGGCGGCCGGGCGACGGCCCGGCGGTGTCCGTCGATGACGATCCGCCTGGCCACCGTGACGAGCCAGGGGCGCACCGATCCGGCACCCACGTCCAGCCGGTCGGCATGCTGCCAGGCGCGCACCAGGGTCTCCTGGACCACGTCCTCGGCGCGCTGGCGGTCACCACCGACCAGGTGCAGCACGAAACCGAAGAGGGGGCCCGCGTGGTCGCGGTAGAGCGCTCGGATCAGCTCCTCGCCCGTGCCCGCCGAGCCGCCACCGCGGAGTTCATCGGTCACAGTGCCATCCTGGCGCACCCCTACCTCCAGGTCGAGCATCGCGTGTCGACCAGGGGTACGCGGCAGCGCGCCCAACAGTTCAACGCATCACCGACCGGCCTCTTATGCGTCCCCCAGCGCGAGCAGCAGCGCGCGCAGGGTGTCCGCGAGCGCGCCGCGCTCGGGCCCACCGAGGGCGGCGAGCAGGCGCCGCTCGGTGGCCAGGTGGTCCGGCAGCACCCGATCGACCAGCTCCCGCCCCGCCTCGGTCAGCTCGACGTGCACCACCCGGCCGTCGGTCGCGCTCGGCCGGCGGGAGACCAGGCCGCGCTCCTCCAGCTTCTCCAGGCGCTGGCTGACCGCGCCGGAGGTGACCATCGCCGCCCGCATCAGCTCGGCCGGGGTGAGCCGGTGCGGCGGGTCGCTGCGCCGCAGGGTGGCGAGCACGTCGAAGGCGGCCGGGTCCAGGCCGTGGGCCGCGAAGGTGCGCTTCAGCTCGGCGTCGACCAGGCGGCCGAGCCGCTTGAGCCGCCCCATCACCGCCATCGGGGAGACATCGAGGTCGGGGCGCTGCCGGGCCCACTCGGCGAGCACCAGGTCCACGTGATCCGTATCCGTCATAGCAGGAGACTAGCCAATCTCTTAGCGCTGAGATACTTTATCTTAGTGCTAAGAGACCGTGCAGGGATCGTCCTGCTGACCGCGCTCGCCCCCGCTGTCTGGGGCACCACCTACTACGTGACCACCCAGTTCCTGCCACCCGACCGCCCGTTGCTCGCCGCCACCGTCCGCGCCCTGCCGGCCGGACTGCTGCTGGTCGCGGTCACCCGGCGACTGCCGCACGGCGCCTGGTGGTGGCGCGCGTCAGTGCTCGGCGCGCTCAACATAGGCGCCTTCTTCGCGCTGCTCTTCGTCGCCGCCTACCGGCTGCCCGGCGGGGTGGCCGCGACCATCGGCGCGCTGCAGCCGCTGCTGGTCGCCGCCCTGTCGGCCGGGTTGCTGGGCGAGCGGCTCAAGCCCCGAACGCTGCTCACCGGACTGGCCGGAGTGGTCGGCGTGAGCCTGCTGGTACTGCGGGCGGACGCCCGGCTGGACTGGCTGGGCGTCCTGGCGGCGGTCGGCAGCGCGGTGGTGATGGCGACCGGCGTGGTGCTCAGCAAGCGCTGGCCCTCCCCCGCGCCGCTGCTGGCCACCACCGGCTGGCAACTGGTCGCCGGCGGACTGCTGCTGCTCCCGCTCTCGCTGCTGGTCGAGGGCCCGCCGCCGCACGCGCTCTCCGGCCGCAACCTGCTCGGCTACGGCTACCTGACGCTGATCGGCGCCGCCGTCGCCTACGCACTCTGGTTCCGCGGCCTGCGCGCCCTGGCACCGACCCAGGTGACCTTCCTCGGCCTGCTCTCCCCGCTGGTCGCGACCGTGGTCGGCTGGCTCGCCCTCGGCCAGCACCTCTCGCTCACCCAACTGCTGGGCGCCCTGGTCATCCTGAGCGCCCTGGTGGTCGCCCAACTGCGCCCCGGACTGCGCCCCGGACAGAAGACGCGAACGGCCGAGCCCGCGGCCGCCGGGCCACCGGAAGCCGAGCAGCCGGTCCCCCGCAGCCCGAACCCGACGGCGGCGGCCGGCTGAACTCCGGCCACCGGCAAGCAGGGTCGGCCCGCACCGGGTGGCGCGGGCCGACCCTGGCTGTTCAGTTCAGGAGGTGAGCGGGCCGATGGTCAGCGAATGGATGCTCGGGCCCGCGCAGTGCTGGGTCTGCCAGGGCAGGAAGAGCGCGGCCTTCTCGCCGGGCGGGTAGATCCGCAGGCCCTGGGCGGGGCTGAGCTGGCACTGGGTCGGGTCGTAGCCGCCGATGCCGTTGGCGTCGTGCAGGGTGGCCTTGGCGGTGCCGTGCGGGGCGAGGGTCACGGTGGCGTACGACTCGCCGGTGCGGGTGGCGGGGTTGCCGGACTGCTGGCCCCCGGTGGCCACGTAGGAGACGCCCGGGTAGCCGGTGAGGGTGCAGCTGCGGCTGGAGGTGTTGGTGAAGACCAGGGTGGCGTAGTACTGGCCGGCACCGACGCCCGGGTCGCTCTGCGCGACGCTCAACTCCGCCGAGGTGCAGGCGCCGGGCCCGGCGGGCGTGTCGGGGGCCGAGACGGGCGCGGGCGCCGCGGTCGGCACCGAGCCGCCCGAGCCGCCCGAGCCGGGCGTTCCGGATGCCGCGCCGGTCGGTGCCGAGGTCCCGGGGGCGGGCGCCACCGGGGCGGTCCCCGCCGCCGAGCCCGCCGGGGTGGGAGCACTGCTCGCCGCGCCGGCCGGCGGCGGTGTGGGCGCGGCCTTCGTCGCCGACGAGGAGCACCCGGCCAGGGTGAGCGTCACCGCCGCGGCGACCAGGGTGGCGGCGGCTATCGGGGTCCGGGTGAGCCTGCGGTACATGGTGCTACTCCTTCGCCGGGCAGACAGGCTGTCATGGCTCAGTCTTGCCCCTTCCAGCCTCGGCCACCCTCCTTGGTACAAGGCTGTGGCAGAACCCGGGCAGCGCCGTGACGGCGCCGCCCGGGCCGTTGGTCACTCGCCAACTCACCTGTCAGAGAAGGGTTTTCCAGTAGTACCAGAACCGTCCCAGCACCATCAGTGCGATCACGGCGTACCAGAGCACCGGAACCACCCAGTGGTACCGGTTCAACTCCCGCACCACCGGCCGCAGCCGCTCCCCCACCGGGATCACCCCGGTGCGCAGGTTGGCCAGCGTGGTGTACCAGAAGAGCGCGATGGTCACCGCCCAGACCGCCATGCAGTACGGGCAGAGCGCGCCGATCGAGTAGAGCGACTGGCTGATCAGCCAGTGGATCAGGACCAGCGCGAACACCGTCCCGAGCTGCAGGCCCAGCCAGTACCACCGGCGGAACCGGGCACCGGCCAGCACACCGGTGGCGATGGCCAGCACCACCGCGAACCCGACCAGGCCCAGCAGCGAGTTCGGGAACCCGAAGGCGGAGGCCTGGTGGCTGGTCATCACCGAGCCGCAGGCGATGATCGGGTTGATGTTGCAGTTGAGCACCGCGTGCGGGTTCTGCAACAGGTGGATCTTGTCGATGGTCAGCACGGCCGAGGCGGCCAGGCCGACCGCACCGGCGATCAGCAGCAGCCAGGCGAACGCGCGGCCCGGGTCGGGCCGCGCCTCGATCTCCTCGGCGGTGGTCACTTGGTGCCGGCGCTCTGCTGGATCAGCGCGGTGTACTGGTCGGCGGTGACCGGGGTGCCCTGGCTGTCGAAGATGGCCAGCTGCTTGCCGTCCAGCTTCATGGTCGGGGTGCCGGTCACGCCGCTGCTGTTGAAGGCGGTGGCCACCTGCTGCGCCCACGGCAGGTAGGTGCCGGCCTTCACCGCGTTGACGAAGGCGTCGGTCTTCAGGCCCGGCACCTGGCCGGCCACGTTCAGGATGGTGTTGACGTCGCCGTAGCCGTCGGTCTGCTCGCTCGGCTGGTTCGCGTAGAGCGCGTCGTGGAACTTCTTGAAGTCGTCCACGCTCTGGTTCAGCGCCGCACCCGCGGCCGCCAGCGCCTGGATCGAGCCCTTGCCGCCCAGGTTGTCGTCCAGGAACGCGGCCATGTGGTACTGGATCTTGTACGTTCCGTTGTCAGCCAGCTGCTGCACGGTCTGGCCGTCGGAGGTCTCGAACTTCTTGCAGATCGGGCAGCGGAAGTCCTCGTAGACGTCCAGCGTGTGCGCGGCGTCGGCCTTGCCGTAGGTGACCACGGTGCCGTTCGGGCCGCCCGCGTTGGCCGGGACCACCACCGGGGCGCTCGCGGCGGCACTGCCGCCGCTGTGGCCGCCACCGCTGTTCACCGCGATCGCCACGCCGCCGCAGAGGGCCAGCACCACGACGGCGGAGGCGCCGATGACGATCCGGCGGCGCACCGTCGCGGCCCGCTGCTCGCGCTGCCGGGCCTCGTGCAGCTTCGCCCGGCGGTCGGCGCTCTTCTGCTCGTAGGACTGCTGGGACTTGTTCGACTTGTTGCTCATGGGAGTGTCCTGACCGCGTCGCACGGCACGCGGACACGCGGGCCGGCCGGACGCTGGAAGCTGGGAGTGGGCGTCAGCAGCGCACGCCACCGGCCCGGCTCCCCGCCTCACAACGGCGGGAGGGGCTCAGCAGGCGAGCGCGAAGGACGCCGGCGGACCGCGGCGGCGCGACGGCGCGAGCGGCAGGTCCTCCGTGGGCGCGTGCTCGGGCCGGGGCTCGGGCAGCGGTGCCCCGGGCGCGGGACGGGCCGGCACCGGCGCGAGCAGCAGCAGCGCCCGCAGCGCCCCGGGCGCCAGCCGGGCCAGCGCGCCGACCAGCTCGGGCAACGTCACCAGGGCCGCGTCAGCCAGCCGCAGGCAGAACGCCGCGAGCACGGTGACGGCCACCTGCACGGCCAGCAGGACGATTTCCAGCAGTGCCGGGGCGAGCGAGAGCCCGCCGTCCGCGCCGCCCACCTGGCCACCGCCACAGACCATCAGGTCCAGGCCGCGCCCGCTCTGGTGGACCGGCCGGGCACAGGTCTGCTGCCCCAGGTTGAAGGTGGTGTTGAGCAGCAGCTCCACCGGCAGCAGCAGCGCGACGATCTGGACGAACCCGCGATCGGCGCCGGCCAGCACCGCGGCCGTCAGGAAGACGACCACACCGGCGGCCGCGACCACGGTCAGCGGCAACGGCTGCCCGGTGACCACCACATGACCGGCCGCGGACAGCGGAACGGCCAGCGCGGCGAAGAGCGTCGCGCGCAGCGTCCGGGTCAGGCGGCAGGTGGTCACGGTTTCGGAGTATGCCATGCGGCAGCGAGCAAGCACGAGGGTGCGGAACGTGAGGAATCCCTTAGGTCCTGTCCAGCCGATCTCGCCGGGCGCGCGACGCCGGGCATCCTGCCCGGACGCACGCCCGAATCGCCCGAGTACGTCCAGTACGAGGACGACTCGGGCGCGCGGCTGGGCCGCTGTCCGCTGTCCGCTGTCCGCTGTCCGCTGTCGCAACTGCGCTCAGCGCGGGAGGTGGTGCGGCAGCTCCGCGGTGAGCGCGGCCGCTGCGGGAGAGAGCCAGCGCCGGCGGTGGCGGGCCAGTTGGACGGTGACGTCGGGGAACTGCGGGCCGGGCACCTGTGTCAGGCGGCCCGCCGCGAGCGCGTCCGCGACATTGGCGCGGGCCAGCAGGCTGAGGCCGAGACCTGCGGCCACGCAGGACCTGGCGGCCTCCAGACTGCCGAAGCGGGTGATCCGGGGCGGCGCGTCCTTGGCGGCGGCGCGCAGCCGCTCGATGAAGCGGTCGCTGTACGAGCAGCCCTGCTCATGCAGGAAGTAGTCCTCGCGGGCCAGCTCCGCCCAGTCGGTGGACGAGTTGGTGGCTCTGCGGGCGGCGGGGTGCTCCGGGGAGCAGACGAGCACCAGCGGCTCGCGGGCCAGCGGCGTGCACTCGATGTCGCGGAATTCCGCCTCGTCCTCCAGCAGCAGGGCCAGGTCCAGTTCGCCGGAACGGAGCGCGGCGACGGCGGTTGCGGTACCCATCGTGCGCAGGTCCACCTCGACCCCGGGGTGACTGCGCCTCAGCGCTGCGACGACTCCCGGCAGTCGCGCGGACACCAGCGTCTCGCCGGCCGAGAGCATCACGCGTCCGGTCGCCCGACCGTCCGCGCAACCGGTCGAGGCGGCGACTGCCCGCAGCCGGGACTCGGCCTCGAGCACTGCCTCCGCGTGCGCCAGCACCTCGCGTCCGGCGCCGGTGAGCACCACTCCGCGCGGCAACCGGTCGAACAGGCGCAGATCGAGTTCCTTCTCCAGCGCCTGCACCTGGGCGGTCACGGTGGACTGGACGAGGTGCAGGCGTTCTGCGGCGGCGGTGAGGTTCTCGGTGCGGGCGACGGTGGCGAAGGTGCGCAGCAGTCGGGTGTCCATGCCGTCGACGGTAATGCTTGTCCATCGTGGATGCCGATGGGAAGGATCGAGATCCATCGTTTGTCCGGATGCCTGTGCGGTGCCACGGTAGGGGCATGAGCCTGAAGACACGCCCCGAGATCCTGCGTTACACCGCCTTCAGCACCGACCCCGCCGGCGGCAACCCGGCCGGTGTCGTGCTCGACGCGAGCGCACTGGACGATGCCGCGATGCTCGCGACCGCCGCTGATGTCGGCTACTCGGAGACTGCGTTCGTCACCGCCTCGGACCGGGCGGCACGCCGGTTCCGGCTGCGCTACTTCAGCCCGCTCGCGGAGGTCGCCTTCTGCGGTCACGCGACCGTTGCCACCGCAGTGGCCCTGGCCGAGCGGATCGGCGCCGGCCCGCTCGTCTTCGACACGCCGGTGGGTGAGATCGCCCTGGACACCTCGGTAGCGCCCGGAGGCTCCGTGACGGCGACGCTCACCAGCGTCCCCACCCGCTCCCGGCCAGCGAGCGAAGCGGAGGTGCACGCCTCACTCGCGGCGCTGCACTGGTCCCCGGAGGACCTTGACCCCGCACTGCCGCCGCACGTCGCCTTCGGCGGAAACGAGCACCTGGTCCTGGCCGTGGCCACCCGCGAGCGTCTCGCTGCCCTCGACTACGACTTCGATGCGCTGGCCGAGGTGATGCACCATCACGGCTGGACCACGCTCCAGTTGGTCTGGCGTGAGGCCCCGGAGCTCTTCCATGCCCGCGACCCCTTCCCGATCGGCGGTGTCGTCGAGGATCCGGCCACCGGTGCCGCAGCCGCCGCCTTCGGCGGCTATCTGCTCGCCCTCGGCGCCCTCCCACCCTCCGGTGCCCTCACCATCCGCCAGGGGGAGGATCTCGGCCGGCCCAGCCTGCTCCGGGTCGAGGCCTCCCCCGCGGACCCGCGCGTGCGAGTGAGCGGGCAGGCGGTGGCGATCGTGGGCGCAAGTGGACCGACCACGGTGTGATCGTCCGCGTGCTAAGGCCTGGGCCGGGTTCGGAAGATCGGCCATCCGATTTCGGTCTGCCACAACGACTCATCCGGGGTATCGGAGGGGCCGACGAGGTAGTACTCGCGAATCGGTCCGTCGACCGCCAGGGCGTGTCGGGTCACGTAGTCGGCGAGGGCACCATACGTTCGGTCGACTTCGGTGCTGGAACCGAGATGGACGATCGTGGCGAGCTCTGCCGGCGGGATCACGGTGGTGCTGACGCGTCCGACCTGCTGTGGCAGGGGGTCGGACGGAAGGAAGATCGTGACCCGCCCCCGGCCCTCGGTGAACAACTCCGTGTCGTAGACGCCCCCCAGGGGGCCGGCCGGGTTGATGCCCTGGGCGGACAGGGTGGCAGCCACTTCGCCCATGGCTCCCCGGTACCAGGCCACGACGTCGGCCTGGTCAACGGTGTCGGTGATGGCAGCGGCGGGCGCGGCGGGGACATGGCGGTGATCGATCGCGACGGTGCTGTCCTGGGGGCGGTCCAGCAGACCCCGCAGGGATGCGACCGTCTCCTGGGTTCGGGCCAGGCTGGACTCGAGACGCGTCAGGTGGTTGGCGATCACCCGGTTGCGGGTCTCGACGTCAGGAGCCTGAAGCACGATCTGGATGTCATCGAGCGGCATCTCCAGATCGCGGAAACGGCGGATGATCTGTGCCTTGACGATCTGCTCTGCGGCATAGCGCCGGTACCCGCTGTCCACGTCCACCTCGACCGGCTCCAACAGGCCGACCTCGTGATAGTGGCGAAGCATCTTCACGCTCAAGTGCGTGGCCCGGGAGAAGTCGCCGATGGGCATCGTCGAGTCCACCAGCCCAGCCTGACTCTCCCCCCGTAGGAGAGTCAAACAGAAACTCCGCTCTTGACCCTCCCCCAGCGGGAGCACGAACGCTGGCATCAGATCGTGACGCACAGAAAACAGCAAGAGAACAAGGAGGATTGAGGGCCATGAAGCTCCTCGGGTTGGATCACATCGGAATCGTCGTGCGCGATATGGACGGAACCATCGCGCGGGCGGGCGAGACCGTTGATGGCAGCGCTCTCGGCGAGCGCATTCTCACCGACGACCTCGACCTGCAGTTCCTGCTCTTCGGTGAAACGCGCCTGGAACTGATCGAGCTCCGCGCCGCCGGCTTCGGCATGCCGATGCTCGAGGACGGCGAGACTGCGGTCATCGGCCATCTCGGATATGAAGTCGACGACCTCGAAGACACCAAGGCCGAACTCGCACACCGAGGGGTCGCGTTCCAAGGCGAGTTCAAGACCGACGAGGTCCACTCCATCTTCACGGTGCCGGAGACGACGTTCGGGCTGACCCTGCAGTTCACGCAGTACCTCGGCCGCTCTGACTCCCTCCCGTAGGGGGACACACCCTACGGTGAGCGTGCCGCACTGCCAGCGACGAAGGAGATGAGGACGGCATGCCGTTCGCCGATCAGTTGATCAGCGTGGACTGTGTCGAAGCGCTGGCCGAGGTCTTGAGCAGCGTCGCGCCGCGGCGTCCGTGGAGGGCCACCCGAGCGGTCGCCGCGAGCCTGCCGGGCATGGCGCTGTCCGAGCGCGCCCGGGCGGTGCGTGACGCGCTGATCAACGACCTGCCGGGCACGTGGTCGGCCAGTGAGAAGATCATCTCCCGGGCGCTGGACGATCCGGCCTTTACCGGCTGGATGATCTGGCCGGTGACGGAGGCCGTGGCCAGCC
The DNA here is from genome assembly GCF_041262605.1 of Kitasatospora sp. GAS1066B. Classification (NCBI taxonomy): domain Bacteria; kingdom Bacillati; phylum Actinomycetota; class Actinomycetes; order Kitasatosporales; family Streptomycetaceae; genus Kitasatospora; species Kitasatospora sp. GAS1066B. The sequence continues at coordinate 228,387 of NZ_JBGCCO010000002.1, read as the reverse complement.
TCGCGACCGGTGACGGCTCGGCGGTCGCCTTCGACGCGGGCCTGGTGCTGCTGGCACGGTTGACGCCCCGCCTGACCGGCGAGTTCGCTTTGCGCACCTTCCTCGATACCGACCTGGATCGCACCCTCGTGATGGCACAGATCTGGACGCAGGACGATGACGCGCATGTGCGCCGACTGGCCAGTGAGGGCACTCGACCCCGCCTGCCCTGGGCCAAACGGGTACCCGCGCTTCTGGCTCGACCCGCCGCCACCGAGGCGATCCTGGACGCGCTGCACGCCGACCCGTCGGACTACGTCCGGCGTTCCGTGGCCAACCACCTCAACGACCTCAGCCGCTCCGCCCCCGCCCTGGCCGTCACCACCGCCCGCCGCTGGACCGAGACCGCGACACCGGGCACGGCCGGCACGGTGGCCGGTGTGGTGCGCCACGGGCTGCGCACCCTGATCAAGCAGGCGGATCCGGGTGCCCTCGCACTGCTGGGCTACGGCACGGCGGACGACCTGAGCGTGGACGGACCCCACCTGCACAGCGACTCGGTCACGGTCGGCGAGACCCTGACCTTCGACGTGACGATCACGAACACCGGGGCCGAGCCGGTCAAGACCGCCGTTGACTACGTGGTGCACTACCGCAAGGCCAACGGCGCGCTGGCGCCCAGGGTGTACAAGCTCAGCACGCGCGTTCTCGCTCCCGGCCAGAAGCTGGCTCTGACCCGCGGCCAGAAGTTCGTGCCGTTGACCACGCGCCGGTTCCATCCGGGCGGCCAGGCCCTGGAGTTGCAGGTCAACGGCGCCCGCTACGGCTACGTCCCCTTCCTCCTGCGCGAGACGTAACCCGTACCTGCGGAACGGCGTTGTTCGGCGCGGCCCGGTCGCTAGTGCCGCACTAGCCGTCCGCGCGGAAGATGGGCCAGCAGACCTCGGTGACCCACTGGTCATCCTCGGCCACATCGAGGGGGCTGCGCAGGTAGAACTCGCGCAGCGGGCCGTCGACGCCGATCTCGTGCCGTGCGGCGTAGCTGCCCAGGTCACCGTAGGTGAGGTCGATGGTCTGCAGGGACCCGCGGTGGACCGCGACCGCGAGTTCCGCGCCGGGCACCACCAGCGTGTCGATCCGGCCGACCGGGCGAACCTCGCCGTCGACCGGGACGAACACGAGTGCCTCACCGCGTTCGTCCTGGAGAAGTTCATTCGCGAACAGGCCGCCGATCGGGCCGGTCGTGCGCAGTCCGCGGGCTGTGGTGAAGCCGTGCAGCTCGCCAAGAGCGCCCTGCCACCAGCCCGCCAGGTCCTGCTGGTCGACGACAGCGCGGATCCCGATCGCCGCCTGCTCACGGACTGTGCGGTACTCGATGGCCGACCTGCGCGCGGGCCGGACCAACAGGTCGCGCAGCGATTCGACGGCGCTCTGCGCCTGCGCGAGCCGGTCCTCCAGGCGGGCGAGATGCGCGGCGATCAGCTCGTTGCGGGTGCTCACGTCCTCGGCGGCCAGCACCGCCTTCACGTCCGCCACCGGCATGTCCAGGTTCCGCAGGCGCACGATCACCTGAGCGGTGGGCACCTGGTCCAGGGAGTAGTACCGGTAGCCGGTGCCCTGGTCGACCTCAGCCGGCGCGAGCAGCCCCACGTCGTGGTAGTGCCGCAACGTCTTGATGCTCAGATGGGTCACGCAGGAGAACTCGCCGACCGTCAGGCCTGTGTGCATGGCACCAGTGTCAACCCTCCCCCTGCCGGAGGGTCCAGGGCAGGACCGGCGGTTGACTCTCCCACACGGGCAGGGCCCACCGTTTGAACAGGCACCGCACAGTGCCGGGACCAACGAAGGAGCTCGCCATGAACACCGACACCCAGGCCGCGGTTCTGCCCGACGTCGTCGCCGCCTACATCGAGGCGGTCAACGCCTTCGACGTGGACGCCGTCATGGCGACCTTCGCCGATGACGCCGTGGTCAACGACGTGCGCCGCGAGTTCGCCGACCCCACCTCGATCCGCGCCTGGGTACGCCGCGAGATCGTCGGCGACAAGGTCACCATGGAGGTGGCCGAGGTCGTGAACCACCGCGCCCTGACGATCGTGCGGGCGCGCTACGACGGCGAGTACGACAAGACGGACCTGCCCGAAGAGCTGGTGCTCACCAGCTACCTCACGGTCGCGGACGGCAAGATCACGTCCCTGGTCATCGTCCACAACCAGCCCTCTCCCTACTGACCGCGAGCAAGGTCGAGCAGACCGGCGCACCCGTCACCCGGTGGAGGTCGAGGAAACAGCCGGGCGTCGCTCGAGCGCCCCGTGGGAGCATGCGACGGTGACGACGGGGATATCGCAGACGCAACAGGCGCGCAGGCCGGGGTGGATCAGGCCGCGCACGGCGATCATGGTGGCGGGCGCGCTGATGTTCGGTGCGCTGCTCTATCTCCAGGGCACCGGCTCGCACGTCGATCCGGTGCGGCTGGTGCTGGCCGCGGACCCGGCCTGGGCGCTGCTCGCGGTGCTGGCGATGGCGGCCAGCTACCCGACGGCGACCATGGGGTTCCTGGGCTTCGTGCCGGAGCGGATCGGATTCGCCCGCGCCGCGGCGGCGCAACTGGCCGGCGCCTTCGTCAAGCTGGTCGCACCCGGCGGCTTCGGCGGGATGGCGCTGAACACCCGACTGCTGCTGCGGGCCGGGATAGCGCCGGGCCCGGCGGCCTCCAGCGTGGGGGCCGGGCAACTGCTCGGGCTGGTGCTGCACATGGCGCAACTGGCCTTCTTCCTCTGGCTGACCGGCTTCCAGCCCGACCACCACGCGGACGGCACCGCCGAGTTGGTCGTGCTGATCGGCGCCGGACTGCTGGCCGTGCTGGCGCTCGCGCTGCTCATCGTCCCCCGTCCCCGGCGCTGGGTGCTGGCCCGGCTGCGGCCGCTGACCGAGGGCTCGCTGACCCGGCTGCGGGATCTGACGCGCCACCCGGGCCGGCTGGCCGTCGGCGTGCTCGGGCAGTTGGTGATCTCGATGACCATGGTGAGCTGCCTCTACTGCTGCGTGCGGGCCACCGGCCTGGCCGCGAGCTTCGCCGCCGTGGCGGTGGCCTTCCTGCTCGGCAACGCGCTGGGCTCGGCGACGCCGACCCCGGGCGGGGTGGTCGGGGTGGAGGTCACCACCGCGGCCCTGCTGTCGGCCACCACGGGGATCGGCAACGCGCAGGCGTACGCGCCGGTGGTGCTGTTCCGGCTGATCACGCTGCTGCTGCCGGTGTTGCCGGGCTGGGCCGCCTTCGGGCTGCTGCAGCGCCGCAAGGCACTCTGAGCACACCACACGGCGCTGCGGGGATGCCCCGTTCCGGCCCGCGGTGCTCCAGGATGGCTGACGGAACATCAGCCATCCCGAGGGAGACCGCATGACCACCGAGATGACCGCACAGATGACCGCCGCGACGACCGAGTACGACGTCATCGTGCTGGGTGCCGGCCCGACCGGCGAGAACCTGGCCGACCGGACCCGGGCCGCCGGGCTGAGCACCGCGCTGGTGGAGAGCGAACTGGTCGGCGGCGAGTGCTCGTACTGGGCCTGCATGCCGAGCAAGGCGCTGCTGCGCCCGTCGGCCGCGCTCGCCGCCGCCCGCGCGGTGGCCGGCTCGCGCGAGGCCGTCACCGGGAAGCTGGACACGGCGGCCGTGCTGGCCCGCCGCGACTCCTTCACCGCCAACTGGAAGGACGACGGGCAGGCCGCCTGGGTGGCCGGGATCGGCGCGGACCTGGTGCGCGGCGAGGGCCGGCTGGACGGCGTGCGCCGGGTGGTGGTGCGCACCCCGGAGGGCGGCGAGCGGGTGCTGACCGCCCGGCACGCGGTGGCGGTGTGCACCGGCACCCGGGCGGTGCTGCCCGCCGGGGTGCCCGGGCTGGCCGAGGCACGGCCCTGGACCAGCCGGGAGGCGACCAGCGCCAAGGAGGCCCCCGCCCGGCTGCTGGTGGTGGGCGGCGGGGTGGTCGGGGTGGAGATGGCGGCCGCCTGGCAGGCGCTCGGCTCGCAGGTCACGCTGCTGGTCCGCGGTAGCGGGCTGCTGCCGCGCCTGGAGCCGTTCGCCGGCGAGCTGGTGGCGGCCGGGCTGCGCGCTTCGGGCGTCACGGTGCGGTTCGACGCCGAGGTGGCGTCGGTCGCGCGGGACGGCGCGGTGGTGACCGTCCGGCTCGACGACGGCACCGAACTGGCCGCCGAGGAGCTGCTCTACGCCACCGGCCGGGCGCCGCACACGGACGGTCTCGGCCTGGCGAGCGTCGGCCTGAACGACGGCGACTGGCTGTCGGTGGACGACCACTGCGCGGTGCGCGGCGTCGAGGGCGGCTGGCTGTACGCGGCCGGCGACGTCAACCACCGGGCGCTGCTCACCCACCAGGGCAAGTACCAGGCCCGGATGGCGGGCGCCGCGATCGCCGCCCGGGCGCTGGGGCGGACCGTCGACCCGGCCCCCTGGGGCCCGCACGTTGCCACCGCCGACCTGACCGCCGTGCCCCAGGTGATCTTCACCGAACCGGAGGTGGCGGCGGTCGGCCTCTCGGCCGACGAGGCCCGGCGGGCCGGGCACCGGGTCAAGGCGGTCGACTACGAGATCGGCCAGGTGGCGGGCGCCTCGCTGGCCGCCGACAACTACCAGGGTCGGGCCCGGATGGTGGTGGACCTGGACCGCGAGGTGCTGCTCGGAGTCACCTTCGTCGGGCCGGGGGTGGGCGACCTGCTGCACTCGGCGACGGTGGCGGTGGTCGGTGAGGTGCCGATCGACCGGCTCTGGCACGCGGTTCCGGCGTATCCGACGGTCAGCGAGATCTGGCTGCGGCTGCTGGAGACCTACCGGGACGCGGAATAGCCGTGCGGCGAGGGCGGTTGACTGCGGCATGACTACCGTGGAACTCACCAAGGACAACTTCGACGAGGTCGTCAACGCGGACTCGTTCGTTCTGATCGACTTCTGGGCGTCCTGGTGCGGTCCGTGCCGCAGCTTCGCGCCGGTCTACGACAAGGCCGCCGAGGCCCATCCCGACCTGGTCTTCGGCAAGGTCGACACCGAGGCGCAGCAGGAGCTCGCGGCAGCCTTCGACATCACCTCGATCCCGACGCTGGCGATCATCCGGGAGAACGTGATGATCTTCGCCCAGGCGGGCGCGCTGCCGCCGGCCGCGCTGGAGGACCTGATCCAGCAGGCGAAGCAGCTGGACATGGACGAGGTGCGGGCCAAGATCGCCGCGGAGCAGGCACCGCAGGCCTGACCGGCCTGGTGCGCGGTGTCGGAAGTCGGTTCAGCCGACTTCCGACACTGGTGAGCGCGGCATCCCACGGAGCGTGACCAGGCGGTAACAGAATGTCCGCATGCCACGCATCCGCACCGCGCTCGCCGCGGTCTCCTCCCTCGCACTCGCCGGTCTGCTGGCCGCCCCCGCGCACGCGGTGCCGCAGCGGACCCGGGCCGAAGACCAGGTAAACGCCTTTTTCGGCCAATACCGGGACGCCGTCCTGGGTCAGACCCCCAACCAGGACCCGCTCGAGGTGCGCCAGGAGTTCCTCACCACGGAGCTCAACAACGAGCTGAGCCAGTGGGCGACCTCGCACCAGGCGGATCCGATCTTCCGCGCCCAGAACGGACCGAACGACTGGTCGGTGAAGGACGAGGGCAGCGGCGCCGGCCACACCACCGTGATCCTCACCGAGGACTGGGCGGGCGGAAAGACCACCGTTGTCTGGTACCAGGTACGACTGGCCGATCTGCGTATCGACGGGCTGCAGGACCCGCCCGCATAATCGCCTGTCATGCAGGTCACAATCCACCCACCCCCCTGAGCCCTCTACCCTGGTGGACGTGCTCATTCTCGTCAGGCGTCGCCACGTGGACCTGCTCCGCGTCACGAGCATGTCCTGTCGCGGCCACCGCTGACCCCTCACCCTCACCTTTCAGGACCCCGGCACCGGGGGCGCCGCGCCATCATCCGCAGCGTCCCCGGTCCACCCGGCCACCGCCGGGACCGGCCGGGCCGAACCCAGCGGATGTCACCCTCATGTCGCAGCAGCAGCACATATCCACCGGCCTTCCGGTGATCGACCTCTCGGCCGCCTCCGGCACCCCCGAGCAGCGGGCCGCGTTCCAGGACGAACTGAACCGGGCGGCCACCGAGGTGGGCTTCTTCCACCTGATCGGCCACGGCGTCACCGAGCGCGAGACCGCCGAACTGACCGAGGCGATGCACGCCTTCTTCGCCCTCCCCGAGGCTGAGCGGCTGGCGATCAGCAACCTCAACTCCCCGCACTTCCGCGGCTACACGCGGATCGGCGACGAGCGCACCGGCGGTCGCAGCGACTGGCGCGACCAGCTCGACATCGGCGCCGAACTGCCCCCGCACCGCCCCGCGGCCGACGAGCCGGACTACTGGTGGCTGGAGGGCCCCAACCAGTGGCCGGCGGGCCTGCCCGAGCTGCGCAGGGCCTCGCTGCACTGGATCGAGCGCCTGAGCGCCGTCGCCGACCGCCTGCTGCACGAGCTGCTGACCGCGATCGGCGCCAAGCCCGACTTCTACGACGACGCCTTCGCCGGTCACCCGCACCTGCGCCTCAAGCTGGTCCGCTACCCCGGCAGCGCCCCCGACGGCGGCGGCCAGGGGGTCGGCGCGCACAAGGACTACGGCTTCCTCACCCTGCTGCTGACCGACAGCGTGCCCGGGCTGCAGGTGGAGATGCCCGACGGCGACTTCCTGGACGTGCCGTCCATGCCGGGCTCCTTCGTGGTCAACCTCGGCGAGCTGCTGGAGGTCGCCACGGACGGCTACCTGAAGGCCACCAACCACCGCGTGGTCAGCCCGCCCGGCGGCCGCGAGCGCTACTCGGTGCCGTTCTTCTACAACCCGCGGCTGGACGCCCACATCGAGCCGCTGGAGTTCCCGCGCGCCCACCACGCCCCCGGCGCGACGGAGGACCCGGCCAACCCGCTCTACGCCGAGTTCGGGCGCAACGAGCTGAAAGGCTACCTGCGCGCTCACCCCGAGGTCGCCAAGCGCCACCACGCGGAGCTGGCGGGCTGACTTCGGGCTGCCTTCGGGCCTTGGTGGATGGCCTTGGTGGATGGCCTTGGTGGGATGGCCTTGGTGGGATGGTCACACTGCTACTGTCACAGCAGGACTGTCCCACCAGGAGCCCCCACCGTGCTGCGTCTGACCGTCGACGAACTCGCCGCCCGCGCCGGGGTGACCGTGCGGACCCTGCGCTTCTACGGCAGCCGGGGCCTGCTGCCGCCACCACAGCTGGGGCCGCGCCGGGTCGGCCTGTACGGGGCCGAGCACCTGGACCGCCTGGAGCTGATCGAGGAGTTGCAGCGCCTGGGCCTCACGCTCGCCGCGATCGAGCGCTACCTGGACCAGCTCCCGCCCGACATCAGCGCCCTCGACCTGGCCATCCACCGCGCCCTGATCGCCGTCTGGGCCCCGGAGACCGCCGAGCAGGCCAGCACCGGCCAACTCTCCCGCCGGGTCGGCCGCGACCTCTCGGAGGCCGACCTGGACCAGCTGGTCGCCATGGGCGCCCTCCAACGCACCGACCGCGCTGACGAGTTCCTGGTCGACCCGGGCCTGCTCCCGCTGGGCGCACGGGTGTTGGACCTGCCGATCCCGCTGGAGACCATCGTCGCCACCCGCGCAGTGGTCCGCCTGCACAGCCAGGCCACCGCCCGCGAACTGCACCGCCTCTTCCGCGAGACCGTCTGGAAGCCGTTCCGCGAGAGCGGCGCCGACGACGCCGAGGTCGACCGGATGCGCGAGCAGGCCGGACAGATCGAACCCCTGCTGACCCAGGCGCTGGTGACCGCCTTTCACCGCTCACTGGCGGAACAACTCGCCGCCGGCGGCGGGGATTCGGCGGAGGTCACGGCGTAGAGTGGCGAGGTGACCTCGCTGCCGGAAGACCCACCGCCACGGATCACCGAGGACGATCGCGACACGGCCGTGCGGCGCCTGCAAGAGGCGTACGCCGAAGGGCACCTCTCGCACGAGGACATGGACGCACTGCTCCAGCGGGTCCTCACCGCCCGGACGCGTGGTGACCTCGTGCCGGCCCTGGCCTCGCTCCCGGCCGAGAAGCCGGGAGCCGCCTCCACGATCGGCGCGATGAGCGGAGCGATCCGACGGCGCGGCGTCTGGCGGGTGCCCCGGGTCCTCAGAGTCGAGTCCGCCTTCGGCAGAGTGCACCTCGACCTGTCCCGGGCGGTCATCGAACACCCGGTGGTCGACATCGAGTTGCAGCTCGGCACCGGCCGGGCGAAGATCACGGTTCCGCGCGGCGCGGTCGTCGACCTCGAGGATCTGCGCGGCGTGTGGAAGGCCCCGGACTACCGCGCCCCGCGAGGCGCTCACGGCGGCGGGCCGACGATCCGGATCACGGGAACCCTGCAGTTCGGCCGGGTGAAGATCCGCCACGCACGACGCTGAGGAAGCACCGGGCCGCAGCGGGCTTCAGCGGGCTTCAGCGGTGCTCCGTCTCAGCCGTGCTCCGTCTCGAGGATCGCGAACACCTCGGAGTCCCGCCAGCCGTCCCGGATCAGCGCGGTGTGCCGATGCCGCCCCTCATGGCTCATCCCGAGCTTGCGCAGCACCCGGGCCGACGCGAGGTTGCGCGGGTCGCAGGTGGCGTAGATCCGGTGCAGCCCCAACTCCCCGAACCCGCGCGTGAGCAGCTGCCGCCCGATCGCCGTGCCCACACCCCGTCCCCAGGCGCGCGGGGCCACGACGTAGCTGATCTCGCCCTGCCGCTGGGACCGGCTGCGGATGTGCAACTCCCCCATGCCGACGACCTCGTCCGCCAGGCAGGCGAGGTAGCTGAACCGCCGCTGATCGTCCTGCGCCCAGCCTGCGGCAGCGACTTCCACGAACGCGCGGGTCTGCTCCTCGGTGTTCGGCCCCCAGGCCTGGTAGCGGCACGCCTCGTCGAGCCCGGCCCAGGAGTGCACGGCCGGCCAGTCGTCGAGCGTGATCTTGCGCAGGGTCACCACGGGTCGGTCCACAGGTCGGTCCACGAAACGATCCTGCCAGCCGTACCGGTCGTGTTCCAGGACGGTAACAGCTGAAACCGTCGGCGATCGCCCTGGCGTAAGGACAACGTAAGGCGTCAACTGGCTTGGACCCTGGGGGAACTGATGCGAATTCAACGGCTCGCGGTGACACTGGCGGCCGGGGTGGCGCTCACGGCGTGCGGCGCCACGTCCTCGGGCACGGCGGCCGGTGCGCCAGCCACCACGGCCGCTGCGCCCTCGAGGACGGCCAGCGCGCCGGCCACCAGTGCACCGGCCACTAACCTGCCGGTCACTGACGCACCGGTGACCAACGCGCCCGTGACCAACGCGCCCGTGACCTCGGGCGCAACTCCCGCCTCGGCCGGCGCCGCCTGTCACTCGAGCGACCTCCTGCTCCAGGTCATCATGGGCCCGCAGGACGCCCCTTCGCCCAGCGGCGGCAAGGGCGACTTCTACATCCATCTCATCAACACCTCCACCCACACCTGCACGCTGTACGGCTACCCGGGCGTGGAACTGCTCGATCAGAGCACCGGCCGGCCACTCGGCATGAAGGACGTGCGCAACGCAGCCTCGAGCGGCAGCGGCAAGCCCGTCCAGCAGACCCTCGCCCCCCGCAGCTCGAACAGCCCGCAGACCGCGAGCGCCGCCTACGTCCAGTTCGACACCAAGGCGCCGGGCGCCAGCGCGGGCTACCCGCGCGCGGTCAAGGTCCAGGTCATCCCGCCGAACGAGACCCAGCCACTGGTCGCCGACATCGACAACCTGTACGCCAAGTCCCCGGCCGACGACGCGATCATGGTCAGCTCCACGACCCTGACCGTCGGCCCGATGGGCGGCGACGGGGTACCGATGCCCTGTCCCGCCTGCCAATGACCTGCTGGCGGTCACGCCCCCGGCTACGGCGTGCTGAGCACGCCAGGACTCACGACGGACGGGCCGACCGGGCTCGCGGGTGCGGACGGCGATGGTCCACTGATGCCCGGGGTGCCGGCAGGCAGCAACGGCGCCGGGTCCGGCGGGTTGCCGGGCAGCAGCAGGCACCCGGCCGCCACGGCGGCAGCCGCCCCGAGCACGGCGAAGACGACCCCGCGCACCCGGCGCACTCCCCAACTGCGGCCCTGTGGCGGCGCGTCGTGGCGCAGGTCGCGGTGCGTGACGAGCGCGGCGCGGGCGGCCAGCGCGGCGCGCAACCGGTCCTCGGTCGCGGACCGGCGGTCCTCGGCAGTCGGCTTCATCGCTCCTCCCCCAGCTTCTTCTCCAGGATGTCCAGCGCGCGGCTCGCGGTGGACTTCACCGTGCCGCGCGACAGCCCGAGTGTCTGGGCGATCTGCGCCTCGGTCAGCTCCGACCAGTAGCGCAGTACCAGCACCTCGCGCTGACGGTCCGTCAGTTCTGCGAGCGCGACGAGAACTTCACGGTGCTCCTCGGCAAGCAGCAGCCCCTCGTCGACGGGCGGCCCGTAACCCTGGTGCGGCGGGGTGTAGGCACGGGCGGTGCGGCGCCTGCGCAGCACGGAGCGGGCCGCGTTGACGACGGCCGTGTGCAGGTAGGCCCCGGGATCCTGGAGGCCGTCCAGCGAGGTGCCGTAGGTACGGCAGAGCGCGGCGAAGGCGTCGTGAACGACGTCCTCGGCGGTGTGCCGATCGTCCACCAGGAAGATCGCGAGCCGCAGCATGTCGAGTCGCCGTGCCCAGTACAGCTCGGTCAGCGTGGGCGGCGGCTCGTCGTCATAGGACGACGTACCGACGGCCCGCAACTGACGTCCCCGGACCTGCGGGTCCCCGGCTTCGGTCATCCGGGAGAGCAACCGGGACCACCAGGGCGACGCTGCGGGAATGGCGTACTGCATGGGCCTCGATCCGTTGCGGGTGGAGCGGGAGGGGCGGGCCGACCTGCGCAGCGGCCGGCCCGCCCCTTGGTACTGGTACTGCTGCTACTTCTGGACGCCGCTGCCCGGCTGGATCACCCGCGGCGCGCCCTCGGCCGGGGCGGCGGCCGGGGCAGCCGCCGGAGCGGTCACGACGCCGGACTTGCCCGCGCTGGCCGGCGTGCCCGCACTGACGACCTTCGAAGCATCGGCCGACGTGCCCGGGCTCACGACCTTCGAACCGCCGCCCGGCGTCGAGACGCCAGGCGTCGACGCGACCTGCGGGGTCGCGTCCCCGGTGGTGGTGACCGTCGGCGTGGCGTCGGTCACCTTCACGCCGGAGTCGGCGACGGCCTGCGCAGCGAAGCCGCCGCCCAGCAGCAGCGCGATACCGGTGACGGTACCCACGACGCGGGCGCGGGGACGGTAGTTCCGCTTGGCGTGCAAGGACATGTGACTCTCCCGAGGAAGTGACGGAAACAAGGTCTGGAACATCAGCTGAAGGGCGCCTTCAACCCACCAGACGCGCGACACCGGCCGAGGTTGCGAGCACGGCGAAGAAATCTCATCCCGCTCGGGAAGGTGACCGGCGGACGAACAGTGGGCCCGTGCCGGCTCGCGCCGGCCCGGATCGGTCCAGGTCGGAGGTTCGCGAGCGGACGGCCCCCGCCCAGGCCCCCTTCCACCTCGACCGGGCAGCGTCTAGCGTGCCCTGCGGCAGCGCGTCGTGCGGTGCCATGGGGAGGGAAGCTACACATGAAGTCTCCTGCACGGACTTTCCGTTGGGGCACCGCAGCGTTCGCTGTCGCGGCGCTGCTCGGCCCGGCCGCCGGCGTGGCCACCGCGGCCACGCCCGTCACATCGACCCCGCCGGTCTCCGGCAACGAGGCCACCATCGCGGTGGGCACCGAGGACGTCGCGCCGGTGGTCAGCCCGGACGGCAGCAAGGCCTACGTCGTGGCGACCGACGCGAACAACAACGTCGTCGTGACGGTGGTCGACACCCAGGCCGACACGGTGACCGGGCAGCTCGTCCTGGGCGCCGACCAGTGGCGACCGTACCTGGCACTCAGCGCGGACGGCTCGCTGCTCTACGTGCTGAACGGGCAGACCCTCAGCGTGGTCGACACCGCCTCGCTGACCGCACTCGCCTCACTCACCCTGCCCGACCAAGCCCGCCCGACCGGCTGGACCCCGGGCGTGACCGAGGGGCTGACGCTCAGCCCGGACGGGTCCACCCTCTACCTGGCCCAGGACGGGCCGGAGACCTACCGTCAGTACGGGCAGGGCCGGGTGCTGGAGTTCGCCACCGCGCAGCGGGCGTTCACCACGCAGGTCCAGGTGCCGGCCAGCGAACTGGGCGAGGTGGCGGTCCGACCAGGCAGCCACGACGTGTACGTCGGCAGCATCGCCGGCGTGCTGCACCTGAGCACGGCCGGCGCCGCACCGAGCCTGGTCGGCACCGTCCCGGGCACCGCCACCGCCTACGACTACGCGCTGGCGTTCACCCCGGACGGCAGCCGCCTGTTCGCGGTGAACGGCACCGGCACCGGCGCCGGCGCGCTGATCAACCCCGCCACCGACACCGTCACCACGAACCTCCGGCTGCTGAGTGGCACCGGCGAGCTGGACTACCCGCAGGTCAGCGCGGACGGCAGCCGGCTCTACGTGGTCGAGAACGACTACAGCAACGGCCCCTCGGTGCTCGCCTTCAACGCCACCACGGGCGCGGCCCTCCCGGACGAGACGGTGAGCGGGCTGAACGAGGACTCGGCCAGCGGCCTGGCCGTCGGCCCCGACGGCGGCACCCTGTACGTGGGCGGCACCGTGAACGGGAACACCGGCAATCTGCAGATCGTCAACTACTGACCCGGTAGCCGGGCGCAGCTCGCGGGGCTCTGGACTCAGAGCCCCGCGCAGCGGTGGTGCGGGCCACCCGCACCGAGCGCAGCGGCCCCCTAATGATCCCAGGCCGCACCCAGGGCCAGCAGACGCTCGCGGTACTCGATGACCGCCACCCACTCCGACGGCCAGGCCGCCGCCCCGTGGCACGCACCGGCGAAGGCTCCCGCCAGCGCGGCGATCGAGTCGGAGTCACCTGAGGAGTAGGCGCCACGGCGCACCGCGGTCACCGGATCGTCGGGATGCTGGAGGAAGCAGAAAAGGGCGGTGGCGAAGGCCTCTTCGGCGATCCAGCCGGCGCCGGTGGCCAGGCAGGGGTCGGCGTCCGGATCGGCGGCGGGCAGTGCGGCCGCCACCCGGTCCAGGACGGCCAGACACTCCGCCCAGCCCCGGGCGATGAAGGACACCCGGTCCGGGTCCTGGGCGTGCTCGGCCAAGTCGCCCAGCCAGTCGGCCCGGTAGACCTCCCGGCTCTCCTGCGCGTAGGCGCGCAGCAGCGGCAGCAACTCGGTCGGCGCAGTGCCCTGGGCCAGCAGGTGAACGGTCTGCGCGGTCAGGTCACTGGCAGCGAGCGCGGTGGGGTGGCCGTGGGTGAGGCCGGACTGCAACTGGGCCGCACCGGAGCGCTGTTCGGCGCTCAGACCCGGGATCAGGCCGAGCGGCGCGACCCGCATGTTCGCCCCGCAACCCTTGGAACCGACCTCACTGGCCGCCTGCCAGACGCCACCCCGGTCCAGCGCCTCACAGGCCCGCAGGCAGGTGCCGCCCGGGGCCCGGTTGTTCTCGGGCGAGTGGTACCAGGCCAGGAAGTGCTCGCGGACCGGCGGTTCCATCCGCTCGGCGGTGAGTGGGCCGCCGGACAGCGCCACCTGCAGCCCCTCGCCGAGCGCGAGCGTCATCTGGGTGTCATCGGTGACATAGGCGGTACCCGAGGAGATCGGCAGTGGGAGCGTGCGCCACGACCCGAACTTCGCCTCGATCTGCGCGAGGGTGTTGAACTCGGTGGGAAAGCCCATCGCATCCCCGATCGCCAGCCCCAGCAGGGCCCCCGTCGCGCGCTTCATCTCATGCCCACCCGTTGGTTGTTCCGGTTCACCGATCCTAGGCCGACCCTGCTGAGCTGCTCACCGCAGGCCCGGCAGTATCCGCAGTTCGCCGATCCTGAGCACCCTGGCGAGCGCCAGGAACAGCACCAGCATCACCCCACCGCCTGCCACCAGTTCGAGCACCGGCCCCCAGAGCGCCACCGAACCCGCCGCACCGCAGGCGTGCGCCGCCGCCCAGCCGGCCGCGCCGGCAGCCGCCGCGGCGACCGTCAGCTTCCCGTAGGTGCGGGTCAGCCGCTTGCCGTCCAGCCGGCCCGCGAGTCGGCGGCGCAGCCAGACCGCGGTGACCAGCAGGCCGATCGCGTAGGAGATGCTGTACGCGGCGGCCAGCGTGATCAGCCGCTGCTCATGCGCGCGTCCACCGTCCGCGTGCTCCGCCCGGGCCCGCACCAGTTGGGGCACCAGCACCGAGTTGAGCGCGCCGCCCACCAGCAGCACGGAGATGCTGGTCGGCACGGTGTTCGCCGTGTTGTAGGTACTGGCCACCAGCCCCGAACTGAGCGCCGCTCCCTGCAGCACCAGCCGCACCAGCCCGGTGACCCGCGACGCCACCGTGCCGAGCGCCATCACCGCCGACGACCGCACCAGGCCGCCGGGGTGTGGTCGCGGTCGCCTCGCCGCGTGGCGGCCCCGGCGGCGGCGCTGCTGTTGCCTGTTGACCGGCGTCTCGTCCGAAACCTGCGTCTCCTCGGCTATTCGCACAACGGAGTTGACGAAGATCAGCGTGGTGGCGGTTTCACAGTTCAGAGCCTGCGCTGAGGTAGCGCGGGCCGAGAAGTGTCACGCTCGAGAGAAGCGACACTCAGGGGAGGGCTCCATGGACGGTCACAGCGGAGGCGACTTCGGCGGTCACCACGGCGGCGGCTTCGGCGGCCACCACCACGGTGGCAACTTCGGCGGCCACCACCATCACCACCACCACGGCAAGAGCGGCCAGGACGCCGGCGCCGCCTACCTGTGGCTCGGTCAGACGTACGGTCGGGGCATCGGCCGGCTGGACGGCCTCGACAGGCGGAGCCGCGCGAGCTCGCGGAAGTGGCTGCTGCTGGTGGCCGCGCTGGCCGCGGTCGCCCTGGCGATCCCACTGATGCACTGACCCACCGCAGCCCGGGTGGCCACCAGCACTCGCGGGCGGCTACTGGGCGGGCGGCGCTCGGTGTCACTGGGCCTGCCCTATCCGCGAACGTGCCGACGGCCGAACAGCGAGGTACCCGGGCCGGTGGGGCGGCTGTTGACCCCGGCCGCCCTCACTGGCCCACCCTGCCGTCGATGCACTCGCGCAACAGGTCGGCGTGCCCGCAGTGACGGGCATACTCGTCGATCCTGTGCACCATCAGCTCCCGAACCGCGATCCCGTCCTTCCCCACACGCTCGTTCAGGTCCGGGTGCTCGGCCAGCGCGGCGTCGGTCGCGGCCTGCTCGCGCTGAAGATCACAGAACGCGGTGTCAACCTCGGCCTGTACGGCGACAGTTCCGGCAAAGTCCGCGTTACGCTCGCCGTACAGCTTCGGCAGCGGGTCGCCATCGCTGATCCAGTTGCGCCAGTCCCGTTCCACCTCGGCGAGGTGCCGCACCAGGCCGAGCAGCGACATCGTCGACGGCGGAACCGACCGTCGGGCCAGTTGCTCCGCCTCCAGGCCCTCGCACTTCATCCGCAGGGTCATGCGGTAGTTCGTCAGGAAGTCATGCAGCGTCGCAAGCTCGCCGTCCGGACTGTTCTCGCTGTGTCGCGGGTCGTCGTCCGGATCAGCCCACATGTCGGGGTAGACGACTGCCTGGCTCCATCGCGCGGGTTGGTCACTCGTGTGGTGCATGCTCGTCTGCAACAGCCCGAGCTCGCCACCGAGTTCTCGCTTCGAGGTGACGCCATGACCGCCCCCGTCGGGCGGTCTCAATGACAAGGAAGAAGGTTCACCGGGTTGGCGTCGGCAGGCCACGTGCCGGTTGGATGTCGCGAGACGTTTCAACTCGAAGGAGCGAGGACCCGCCACATGACCTCTGACGACCTGTTCGGCGAGATCGCCACCGACCTCGCCCCACGCGGTGCCACCGCTGGAGCAATGTTCGGCAAACGTGCCCTCAAGGTCCACGGCAAAGCCTTCGCCTGCCTCAAGGGCGACCTGCTGGCCTTCCGGCTCGGCGCGGGCACCCACGCCCACACCGAGGCCCTTGCCCTGCCCGGAACCGAACTCTTCGACCCCTCCGGCAAGCACCGGCCGTTCAAGGACTGGGTCGCCATCCCCGTCACCCACGCCCATGCCTGGCCCCATTACGCCGAAATCGCACTCGACAGCCTCGACGGCTGAACCGCCGTCGTCCACATTCGGATGTCGCGAGGTTCCAACCCGAAGGAGCGAGGGCAGTGGCGGAGCCGGTCCGGGTCCGCAGCCGCGGGGTGGGCTGAACGCAGAACGCGCCCCCGTCCGGCCATGCCTTGACACGGGGGCGCGTTCGCGTGGAGTGGACGGGTCGTGGGCGTTACAGGAGGTGGTCGGCCTTGCCCGCCTTGATGTCGAGAATGAGGGTGCGCAGGGCGTCCATGGAGTCGGTGAGGGGATGATCTTCCTGACCGGCGACGGCGATGTAGGCATTGCCGGCGGCGTCGGCGCCCAGGCGGAAGCAGTTGTTGCCCTCGCCGCAGAACGGGTCTTCCCAGTTGATGTCAGACATAAGACCTCCTAGAGGTGTTGAGCAATGGCATGCATGAAGTCTCGTGACCTCTCCGGCGACAGCGCCGCCCCTGCCATCCAGTCGAGGTGTGCACGATACTTTGCGAGCTGCGCCCCGGCATCGGTGAATTCGGGCCCGTGGGCGGAGTCCAGTTGCACGGTGTCGAGTTGGGGAACAGGCCCCTCGGCGTAGAGCAGGGCATGACCCGCACCTGGGAACGCACCACACTCCACCGGGAGTACCCGAATGGAGATGTTCTTCTGCTCCGACTTGGCGCATACGTATTCGAGCTGGGCCCGCATGACTCTGCGTCCACCGAACTGCATCCGCAGCGCGGCCTCGTGAACGTAGCCCACGTACCGCCGCGGGTCAGACCGCTCAAGAACACGCTGCCGTGCCATACGGTGGTTCACTCGGAGTTCGATCTCCAACCGTGACAGTGGGGGTAGCACGGCGCTGAAGACAGCCCGGGCGTACTCATCCGTGTGCAGGAGACCCGGCAGATGGACGGTCTGCGCCGTATGGAGACGTACCGCATGCCACTCAAGCTCAGCGATGTCGAGCATGCCCTGCGGCAGAGTGCCTCGATCCTCTTCCCACCAGCCATGCTCCCGGTTGTCGGCCATGGCCACGAGCGCCTCGACATAGGCCTCGTCAGGGCAGGCGTAGTTGCAGGCCAACGTCCGCACCCGATCCGGACTGACGATCCGGACGCCTGACTCCATGTTGGAGATCTTCGTACGGTCGAGTCCAAGCAGACCGGCCGCGTACTCGGTGCTGACACCTGCGGCGATGCGGAGCTTGCGCAGTTCGGCGCCCAGACGCTTCTGGCGCTCGGTCGGAACAGGTCGGGTCGGCATGCCATCCTCTCAGGCTGACTCGGGATCAGTCTGCCGTGGCTGACCGGCCCCAGTCCAACACGATAGTGGCAATTACTGGTGTTTCAGTGGCACTTTGCCACAGAGGCCGCTAGCTTCAAGTAGCAAGGAACTCACCTACGGCAACGCCGGAAGTGCACCGCGCGAGCACGCCCACCTGCCCTGGACCAGGTGTGCCCGCGCCCAGGGAGGCAAGCCACCGGCCCCGCCGCGTCAACCACCCCACTCCCTCACGGAGTCAGCCATGCCTGCAGTCCCGCTCCCCTCCCCCACCCTCACCGTCCCCGCCGTCCCGACCCACTGGCGCTTCCCCGCCCGCCTCGCCTCGGTGCCCCGCGCCCGGCAGGTGGTCCGGGATACGCTGCCGCGTCACTGTCCGGCCCAACTCTCCTACGAGCTGCGCCTGCTGACCTCCGAGCTGGTCACCAACGCGATCCTGCACGGCACCGACCCTGAGGAGGACGAGGTGATCGAACTGGTCCTCTGGACCGCCGACGGCCACTACTGGCTCGCCGTCTCCGACCCCGGCCCCGGCCACCCGACCCGCGGCACGCCCGGCCCCCGCGCCTGCGGCGGCCGGGGCCTGCTCCTCGTGGACGCGCTCTGCGACGCCTGGGCCGTCCTGCCCCGTCCGACGCGCGGCAAGTCCGTCGTCGCCGGGATCCGCCTGGACAAGGCGGCCTGACGGCACATCAGCCCACCAGGGGACTGCCCTGCCGAGCAGCGGGGCGCGGCCTTCGTCCGGTGCGGCCGGGGTTGTAGACGCGCCTGACAGTCGACCGGCCAGGCGGGCAGCCGCACGCACAGGCGCTGGTGGCCAGTTCTGATTCCCCGTCATCCGCAACAGCGGTACCCGCGTGAACGCACTCCTGCTTGGCATTCCTAGGACTCCTAGGTATAACCTAGGGGCCCTAGGATCTTGGGAGGGTGCATGGTGCGGGCCGGACTGACGGCGGAGCGGGTGACGATCGCGGGCGCCGAGCTGGCGGACGAGGTCGGGCTCGACCAGGTGACCATGTCGCAGGTTGCGCGGCGGCTCGGCGTGAAGGACGCGAGCCTCTACACGCACGTCCGCAGCCTGGAGGATCTGCGCGGACGGATCGCGCTCCTTGCGGCGGACGAGAAGACCATCCGTATCGCGGAGGCGACCGCCGGGCGGGCGGGCAGGGACGCGCTGGTCGCGTTTGCCAACGCCTGGCGGGAGTACGCCCACCGGCATCCGGGCCGCTACATGGCGACGCAGACCCCGATCCAGATCGACCCCGAGCTGGCCGCAAAAGCGCCCGGACCCCGGCGCGCGGTCGAGCTGACCTACGGAATGCTGCGCGGCTACGGACTGACCGAGCCCGACCTGACCGACGCGGTCCGGCTACTGCGCAGCACGTTCCACGGGTTCGTCGCCCTGGAGGCCGCGGGCGGGTTCGCGCACAAGCGCTCGCCGCAGCACTCCTGGGTCCGCGCCCTCGACGCCCTGCACACCCTCCTGGAGCACTGGCCCCCGTCTCGAGAAGGAGACTCCTCATGACCGACCCGACCATCGGCCACCTGCGCGTGAACGGTGCGACCCTGCACTACGAAGTGCGCGGCCACGGCCCGCTCCTGCTGCTGATCCCCGGAGGAACGGGCGGCGCGGCCTCCTTCGACGCCATCGCCCACGACCTGGCCGCCGAATACACCGTCGCGACCTACGACCCGCGCGGCATGTCCCGAAGCACGCTGGACGACCCCGAGGCCGAGCAGCAAGTGGCCGAGCACGCCGACGACGCGTTCCGGATACTGGAACTGCTGTCGCCAGGTGAACCCGCCCGGGTGTTCGGCTCCAGCTCGGGCGCGATCACCGCCCTGCACCTGCTCACCACCCGTCCCCAACGCCTCGAACGCGTCGTGGC
Organism: Kitasatospora sp. GAS1066B; assembly: GCF_041262605.1. Classification (NCBI taxonomy): domain Bacteria; kingdom Bacillati; phylum Actinomycetota; class Actinomycetes; order Kitasatosporales; family Streptomycetaceae; genus Kitasatospora; species Kitasatospora sp. GAS1066B. The sequence goes on along the minus strand of NZ_JBGCCO010000002.1, from coordinate 209,050 downwards.
GCACGAGCCGCCGATCGTGGAGGTCCTGCCGGACGCCTCCGAACACCGAGCGCTCATCGCACGCGTGCAGGCAACGTTCCGCGCACAGGGGCTCATGCCAGCGATGGCCGTGTTCGCCGCAGGTCTGAAGAAGGACGGCGACACCACCGAGCCGAAGGCCGAAATCAAGCTTCCGCCGCAAGCAGCGGCGCGGGCCGAACAGACGATGGCCAACCTGCCGTACTTCGTCGGGCGCATCGTGCCCAGCTTCATGTCCTACGCCCCGGACATCCACCAGCTGCAGGCACTGTCGGACCGGCTCGTGCTCGCCTGCGGCCAGGACTCACGCGGCGAGCTGCCCTACCGTCCCGCCGCTTTCCTGGCCGAGCGCCTCGGCACGGAACTCCAGCACTTCCCCGGCGGGCACACCGGCCTGACCACACACCCCGCCGAGTTCGGCGAACTCCTTCGGAGGGCCTTCCGCGCCTAGACCCGAATCCGACTCGCCCTGATCAACACCACCGAAGTGGCCATCCCAAGCCGGGCCCCGACGGTTCGGGCTGACGGTAACCTCCGACGGTATCCATCGGGCATGGCTGGACGCCCCGGCCAACGCCTGGACGATCTGAGGGAGGACGTCGTGGACGAGTCCGAGGAGCCGCTGGAGCTGTGGGCGGCACGGCGTGATGCCCTTCGCCGCAAGGTCGGTGAACGGCGTGTCAGCCATGCCGACGGCGTCCTGCGCGCCTCCCACGTCGACCCCGCCGCGCCCCGGGTCGTCGAGGAGTGGGACGGGGTCCAGTGGGTGGTGGTCGGTGCGACGGATGGCTACGCGGCGGCTCAGCGTGCCTTTCACGGGATCACCGGTGACGGCGTGATGCGGGGGATGATGCCGCGCCCGGAGAGTACGGGCCTGCGCAATCCGACGGCGGCCGGCCGGGGACGTCACCGAAAGCCGTAACGCACCACGACCGTTGCTGCTTCGATGAGATGACGGTCAATCAGCTCTCGTGAAAAATCACCGCGCTCCATCACCGATCGCAGCCTAGGATCGATGGTTATGGTCGATCTCTACGCTCCCACCAGTCCGTACGACAGTGGATTCCTCGACACCGGAGACGGCAACCGCGTCTACTACGAGCAACTCGGCAACCCCGAAGGCAAGCCCGCCCTGTTCGTCCACGGCGGTCCGGGGGCGGGCGCGCCGCGGCGGCCGACCAGGGCCTGGGATCCCGAGTGCTATCGCGTCATCCGCTTCGACCAGCGCAACTGCGGTCGCAGCACCCCGCACGCCAGCGATCCGGCGGCGGACATGAGTCTGAACACCACGCAGCACCTGATCGACGACATGGAGCGGCTGCGCGAACTCCTCGGCATCGAGCGGTGGTTGCTGGACGGCGTGTCCTGGGGTGGGACGCTCGTCCTGGCCTACGCGCAGCAGCACCCCGAGCGGGTCAGCGAGATCGTCATTCAGGCGGCGATGTTCGCCGACCGTTCCGGGGTCGACTGGCTCTACCGGGGCGCCGGGCGGTTCCGTCCCGAGGCGTGGGACCGGTTCCGCGACGGCGTCCCCGAGGACGAGCGGGACGGCGACCTGCTCGCGGCCTACGCGCGGCTGATGGAGGACCCCGACCCGGCCGTCCGGGAGAAGGCCGCCGCCACCTGGCTCGCTTGGGAGGACGCGGTCATCGCGGACGAACCCAACGGCGTGCCCGGCCTGTACGGCAATCGCGAGGTCGACGCGCGGATCGCATTCGTGCGGATCTGCGCCCACTTCCTCAGCAACGACGCCTGGCTGGAGGACGGCCAACTGCTGCGCGACGCCCCCAAGCTGGCCGGGATCCCGGGGGTGGTGGTCCACGGCCGCCATGACATGAGCTGCCCGGTACAGGCGCCGTGGGAGCTGGCCAAGGCGTGGCCGGACGCGCAACTGCACATCATCGAGGACTCCGGGCACGCCGGCAGCGAAGCGATGCACCAGGCGAGCCGGACGGCCATCGAGGAGTTCAAGAACCGGTGATCCTCGGGGCACGTGCCGGACCTCCCAGCTGCCCTGCCCGGCGCGTAGGGCCGGCCGACCCGCACTGCGGTGATCGCTCGAATTCGGCGGTCAGCCGGGGATGAGGCCGTCGTCGCTGAGCATGTCGCGGACCTCGTCGAGAGCGGCGTCGGGTGAGGGCAGGATCAGCTCGGAGGGCTCCAGGGCGTCGTCGGGAAGGGGGGTGCCCAGGCGGCGGACTGCGTCGAGGAGGGCGCCCAGGGACCTCCTGAAGCCTTCTTCGTCGCCGGACTCCATCTCTTCCAGCAGCTCGTCGTCGAGCTTGTTCAGCTCGGTGAAGTGGGCGTCGGCCAGCTTGACCTGGCCCTCGCCCATGATGCGAACGATCACGGTGCTCTCCCGTCCCTGCGTCGTGCTGCGGCCTCGGCGGCCGCAGTGCTGTCCCTCATCCCATCGCTTTTCCGGGGGCGGTGCTGGCGTGTTCGCGCGGGGCGAATGCTCACCACCCAGATGGGCGAAGCCAGGGCGTGACCGGCATGGTGCCGGGTACTGAGAGTGGTTGATGACCCACCCTGCCCCGCCGCCGCGTCGTGCAGCGGCCGACCCACGCGGGCTCGATCGTCGATGCGACGGCCTGAGCCTGTTGGACAACCGGCCGGGGTGGCGGCCCCCGCTCTCCCGGGCCGCCACCCCTCCCCCGCCCCCGCCCGCTCAGTCCTTGAACGCCCCGCCCTCCGCCGCCACCCGTTCCAGCAGCGCCGGCGGCGTGAACCGCTCCCCGTGCGTCGCCGCCAACTCCCGGGCCCGCGCGGCGAACCCGGCGGCCCCGCCCTGGTACCCGTTGATGTACTGCAGCACCCCGCCCGTCCACGCCGGGAACCCGATCCCCAGGATCGACCCGACGTTCGCGTCGGCGACCGAGGTCAGCACGCCCTCCTCCAGGCAGCGCACCGAGTCCAGTGCCTCCGCGAAGAGCATCCGCTCCTTCATGTCCTCGAACGGGACGTCAGCGTCCGCCCGCCCGAAGTGCTCGCGCAGCCCCGGCCAGAGAGCGCCGCGCCTGCCGTCCGCGTCGTAGTCGTAGAAGCCGGCGCCGCCGCTGCGTCCGGGGCGGTCGAACTCCTCGACCATGCGGTCGAAGACGACCTCGGCCGGGTGCGGCCGCAGGGGCTCGCCGGCCTCCTCGGCGGCTCGGACGGCCTCTGCGCGGATCTTGCGGGGCAGCGTCAGGGTCAGCTCGTCCAGCAGCGACAGCACCTTGGCCGGGTATCCGGCCTGGGCCGCCGCCTGCTCGATCGACGCCGGCTCGATGCCCTCGCCGACCATCGCGACGCCCTCGTTGATGAACTGCCCGATCACCCGTGAGGTGAAGAAGCCGCGCGAGTCGTTCACCACGATCGGGGTCTTGCCCAGGCGCCGCACCAGGTCGAAGGCACGGGCGACGGCCTCGTCCCCGGTGCGCTCGCCCTTGATGATCTCGACCAGCGGCATCTTGTCGACGGGCGAGAAGAAGTGCAGGCCGATGAAGTCGGCGTCCCGCTCGACTCCCTCCGCCAGCAGGCTGATCGGCAGCGTCGAGGTGTTGGAGCAGAGCAGCGCGTCGGCGTCCACCACGGACTGGATCTCCTGGAAGACCTTCTGCTTCAGCTCGACGTTCTCGAACACGGCCTCGATCACCGCGTCGCAGCCTGCCAGGTCGCCGGCCTCCCCGGTCGGGGTGATCCGGGCCAGCAGTTCCTCGCGCTGCGCCTCGGTGCTGCGCCCGCGCGCCACCGCCTTGTCCAGCAGTGCGGCCGAGTAGGCCTTGCCGCGCTCCGCCGCCTCGACGCTCACGTCCTTCAGCAGCACCTCGAGACCGGCCCGGGCGCAGGAGTAGGCGATGCCCGCGCCCATCATCCCGGCGCCCAGCACAGCGACCTTCCGCACCTGCCGCTCGGCGACGCCGTCCGGCCGCGAGCCACCGGAGTTGACCGCCTGCATGTCGAAGAAGAGCGCCTGGATCATGTTCTTCGCGGTCTGCCCGCAGACCAGCTCGGTGAAGTACCGCGCCTCGATGACGAAGGCGTTGTCCACGTCCACCTGGCTGCTCTCGACCGCCGCCGCCAGGATGTTGCGCGGGGCCGGGTAGGGGGCGCCGTTCAGCTGCTTGCGCAGGTTGGCGGGGTAGGCGGGCAGTTGGGCGGCCAGCGCCGGGGTGGCCGGGGTGCCACCGGGGATCTTGTAGCCCTTGACGTCCCACGGCTGCGTCGCCGTCTCGTGGGCCGCGATGAACTCCCGTGCCTTGGCCAGCAGTTCCTCCGGCGAGGCGGCGAGCTCGTGCACCAGGCCGGCCTCCATCGCGGCAGCGGGCCGGTACTGACGGCCCGTCAGCAGCCACTTCAGCAGCGCGTCGGCCAGCCCGAGCAGCCGCACGGTGCGCACCACGCCGCCGCCACCGGGCAGCAGGCCCAGCGTCACCTCGGGGAAGCCGAGCTTGCTGCCGGGGGCGGTGAGCGCGATCCGGTGGTGGCAGGCCAGCGCCAGTTCCAGGCCACCACCCAGCGCGCTGCCGTTGATCGCGGCGACCACGGGCTTGCCGAGGGTCTCCAGGGTGCGCAGCGCGCGCTTGAGCCGCAACGAGCCCTCGAAGAACGCCTCGGCGCCGTCGGGGCCGACCGCCGAGAGCATGCGCAGGTCGCCGCCCGCGAAGAAGGTCTTCTTGGCGGAGGTGATGATCACGCCACGCAGACCCTCGAACGCCGCCAGCCGGGCCACCACGGCCTCGAAGTCGGCGGTGAACGCGGTGTTCATGGTGTTGACGGACTGGTTGGGGTCGTCCAGGACGAGGGTGACGATGCCCTCCTGGTCCTGCTCCCAGCGAATGACAGTGAACTCGGTCATGAGAGTGGTCTCCTGAAGGGGGATCAGATGCGCTCGACGATGGTGGCGATGCCCATACCGCCGCCCACGCAGAGGGTGGCCAGGCCGTAGCGCAGCTCGCGCCGCTCCAACTCGTCGATCAGGGTGCCGAGGATCATCGCGCCGGTGGCGCCCAGCGGGTGGCCGAGCGCGATGGCGCCGCCGTTGACGTTCACCTGCTCGTGCGAGAAGCCGAGTTCGCGCATGAAGCGCAGCGCGACCGCGGAGAAGGCCTCGTTGATCTCGACCAGGTCGATGTCGGCGGCAGTCAGCCCGGCCTTGGCGAGCGCCTTGCGGGTGGCGGGGGCCGGGCCGGTGAGCATGATGGTGGGCTCGGAGCCGGAGACCGCGGCGGAGACGATCCGGGCGCGGGGACGCAGCCCGTAGCGCTCGCCGATCGCGGGCGAACCGATCGCCACCAGCGAGGCGCCGTCCACGATGCCGGAGGAGTTGCCGGCGGTGTGCACGTGGTCGATCCGCTCCACCCAGTGGTACTTCTGCAGCGCGACGGCGTCGAATCCGCCGGCCTCGCCGACGGCCGCGAAGGCGGGCTTCAGGCCGGCCAGCGTCTCCACCGTGGTGCCCGGGCGCAGGTACTCGTCGCGCTCCAGCACGAGCAGGCCGTTGCGGTCGCGCACCGGGACCACCGAGCGGTCGAAGAGGCCGTCGGCCTGTGCCTTGGCGGCGCGGGCCTGCGACTCGGCGGCGAAGGCGTCGACGTCGGCGCGGGTGAAGCCCTCGATGGTGGCGATCAGGTCGGCGCCGATGCCCTGCGGGACGAAGGAGACGTCGAAGTTGGTCATCGGGTCCATCGCCCAGGCGCCGCCGTCGGAGCCCATCGGCACCCGGGACATCGACTCCACGCCGCCCGCCAGCACCAGGTCCTCCCAGCCCGAACGGACCTTGGCGGCGGCCAGGTTGACCGACTCCAGGCCGGAGGCGCAGAAGCGGTTCTCCTGGACGCCGGCCACGGTGTCCGGCAGGCCGGCCGCGACGGCGGCGATCCGGGCGATGTCGGAGCCCTGGTCGCCGAGCGGGCTGACCACGCCGAGCACGATGTCGTCGATCGCGGCCGGGTCCAACTCGGGCAGCCGGGCGCGCATTTCACGGATCAGTCCGACCACCAGGTCGACCGGCTTGGTGGCGTGCAGCGAACCGTTCCTGCCACGGCCGCGCGGGGTGCGGATCGCCTCGTAGACGTACGCTTCGGTACTCACGGTTGCTGCCTCTCGGGGGAGTTGGTCGAATCAGCAGAGTCGGTCGGGTGGGCAAGCTCGGGCAGGTCCCAGTCGCGGGCCACTTCGGCGGTGTCGGCGCCAGGGCGGGCCGGCGGGCGGCGCAGCGCGGTGGGGGTGGCGGAGAACCGCGGGGCGGGGGCCGGCTGGGTCACGCCGTCCTGGGTCGGATAGGTGCCGCGGGCCGTCAGGTGCGGATGGGCGGCAGCCTGGCGGAGCGTCAGCACTCGAGTGACGCAGGCGTCGGTGCCCGTGAAGACGGCGTCCCACTCGGCGCTGCCGCGGCTCGCGAAGCGGGTGGCGATCAGCGCGCGCAACTCGGGCCAGCGGGCGGTCTCGTACTGGCCGGGGGCGTCGGGGCCGAGGTCGAGCAGCCGGGCGAACTCGGCGTAGAACTGCGGCTCCAGCGCGCCGACCGCGAACTGGCCGCCGTCGCCGGCCTGGTAGACGGCGTAGCAAGGGGCGCTGCCGTCCAGGAAGTTGACGCCGCGGCGGTCCTGCCAGCGGCCCTCGGCGAGCAGGCCCCAGAAGAGGGTGGCCAGATGGGCGCTGCCGTCCACGATCGCGGCGTCCACCACCTGGCCCTGGCCGGTAGCGCGGGCGTGCTGGAGGCCGGCGAGCAGGCCGACCACCAGGTAGAGCGAGCCGCCCGCGTAGTCGCCGAGCAGGTTGGCCGGCACGGTCGGCGGCCCGTCGGCCGGACCGATCATCGAGAGCACTCCGCTGAGCGCGATGTAGTCGATGTCGTGCCCGGCGGCGGCGGCCAGCGGTCCGTCCTGTCCCCAGCCGGTCATCCGGCCGTAGACCAGAGCGGGGTTGCGGGCCAGGCAGGCCTCGGGGCCGACGCCGAGCCGCTCGGCCACCCCGGGGCGGTAGCCCTCGATCAGCAGGTCGGCGCGCTCGACCAGGTCGAGCAGGCGGTCGGGTCCGTCCGGCGCCTTGAGGTCGAGCAGGACCGAGCGCTTGTTGCGGTTGGTCAGGTCCAGCGCGGGGTCGCCGGCCAGCGGCGATGCGCTCGGACGGTCCACCCGCACCACGTCCGCGCCCAGGTCGCCGAGCAGCATCGCGGCGAACGGCCCGGGGCCGATCCCGGCCAGTTCGACCACCCGCACCCCGGCCAACGGCCCAGTCACCCGGTCGCCTCCTCGCGAGCGTGACAGTAGAGCTGTAACACTCGGGATGGTATGCCGGTGACCGGCGAGTAACAAGAGCGGCTCCCGCGCGACTCCCATCGGCGGCTACCCGTGGGTAGAGTACGGCGATCAGCCCGCACGACGGACCCGTGCCCGACAGAACAGACCGGTGAGCGCCCCGTGAACATCTGGACCCGACCCGCGCTCTGGTGGCGCCTGGCCATCGTCCTCTCCAGCGGGCTGGGCCTGGCACTCGGCACCAGCTCGCTCGTCTACTTCACGGTGGAGAGCAACACGCTGGTCTTCGGCTACTTCGCCGGCGCGGTCTACTGGATGGTCAAGCGCGGCACGGTGGACGCCCCCGCACCCCGGCTGCGCGGCGCCGCCGCCCTCTACATCCTGATCACCGGCCTGGTCGCGCACATCCTGCTGAACCACGGCGCCAACCCGCTGCCCGGGCTGGTCTCCGGGCCGGACCGGCTGACCAACTGGTCGCTGTTCCTGCTGCACTACGCCACGCCGGTGCTGGTGCTGCTCGACTGGCTCTGCGCGCGCCCGCGCAACGCCTCGCGCTGGCAGGACATCCCGCTCTGGCTCTCCTTCCCGCTCGGCTACGCGGCGGTGACCATGGCCCGGGCGGCGCTCTTCCCGAGCTTCCCGAACAAGTACCCGTACTTCTTCTTCGACCCGAGCACCCACGGCTACGGCTACGTCTGGCTGCAGATCGCCCAGCTGACGGTGGAGTTCATCGTGCTGGCGACGGCCGTGGTCGGGCTCGACCGGCTCGGCACGGCGGTGCGCGGGCGACTGCGGCCCGCCGTGGTGCCGGCCTGACCGCAACATCCCTGACCCCAACATCCGAGGTCAGGGGTCAGATCCGCCACTCCCGGATCCGGTCGGCCGCCACGAAGATGTCCGCCTTCGCGTCGGCCACGTCCCGGGCCAGCTCCACCAGGGCGCCGTACGGCGGGTCGATGCCCTCCTTGGCCGCGTGCATGTACGCCGCGGTCGCCATGCAGGCGTAGAGGTTGTTGCGCACCGGCAGCGGGCGCAGCAGCACGATGGTGTGCATCAACGCGGCCGCGCACCAGGCCGGGTCGGCGTCGTGGCCGAGTTGGGCGGTGTTCACCCGGTGCCGGGCCACGGCCGCCTGCAGCGCGGAGTAGTCGCGCACGCTCAGGTCCTCGGGCGACGCCTGCTCCTGGACGTCGAGGAGCCAGCGGATGTCGACGTGCAGGATCATCACGCCGCACTGCGCCGAGCGGCGGGCGTGTCCTCCGGGAAGGCGGCGTCGAACTCTTCCAGGTGCGCGTTCCAGAACGCCACCGCGTGGTTGACGAAGGTTCGGCGCTGCTGCTCGCGCACGCTCAGGTCGTGTACGTACGCCTTGACGGTCTTTCCGTCGGCCGCCGCTGCCTCGCGAATCGCGGCCAATTCCGCCTCGGTGTACTCGATGTTGAGAGCCGGCATGCGCTTCAGGGTACCGGAGCGGTACCGGACCGGACAGGGGTCTGGGGATTTCCTGGGAACGGCTGCAACATCCCGGTCGACCCACTGCGTTAGGCAGGCATGGACCACTCACCGACGACCGAACCGGCGCTCCCAGGCCCGCTCGACTTCCTGGACTTCGCCGCGGCCCGAGGCGGGCAGCTCTACAGAACGGCCTACCTGCTGACCGGCGGTGACTCCCATCTGGCGGAGGACCTGGTGCAGGAGGCGCTCAGCCGGATGTACTCGCGCTGGAAGCGGCTGTCCCGGTTGGAGAATCCGGCCGGATACGCGCAGACCGTCCTGGTCAACACCTTCGTGAGCCTGCGTCGCCGGCGCAGCAGCGGCGAGCGGGTCACCGCCGAGTTCGCCGAGGTCGCCGTCACCGACCGGGACCCGACCCTGCGCCTGACCCTGCTGGACGCGCTGCGCGAACTCTCCGCGCCGGACCGCGCGGTGCTCGTGCTGCGCTTCTGGGAGGACCGCAGCGTCGAGGAGACCGCCGCGGCGCTGCGCCTGACCTCCACCGCCGTGCGCTCGCGCAGCCACCGCGCCCTGGGCCGGATGCGCGCGCTGCTGGGCGACGACTTCGCCGAGCGGGCCGACGCGCCCTGACTCCCGCACCTCTCCGTGTCTTCGTGTCTTCGCATCTTCGTGAAAGTGATGCCCCGCCATGTCATTCGATGACGAAACCCCGTTCGAGGACGCCTTCGGCGTCGCCCTGCGCGAGGCCGTCGACGCGGCCCCCGCCCCGCCGATCGAGTTGTTGGCGACCGGCGCCGCACAGCGCGGCCGGCGCCGCAAGCGCCGGCGTGCCGTGGTGGCGAGCACCGCAACCGTGGCGATGCTCGCAGGCCTTGGTGTGCTGACCCTGCAGGGGCGCCCGTCCACCGAGGTGTCGACCCCGAGCGCGGCCGACCGTCCCGCCCCGGCGGTCACCGCGCCGCCGAGCGGTGCGCCGACGGCCACCACGCCACCGACCGCCACGACGCCGGTCACCGCCGCTCAACTGCTGGCGCTGTTCGAAGCGAAGCTGCCCGGCGATCTGCGGTTCAGCGACCCGATGACGCAGGACGACAACCCGTACGGGTTGTCGATGCGCTATGCCGCCATCACCGGGACGGACAGTCGAGGAGCCGGCAGCTTCGAGATCACCGTCCAGCGCGCACTACCGTGGCCGAACCCGACCGCGCCCCCGATCGGCAACTGCTCACCGGCCGGCCCCGACTGCACCGGCAGCGCAGAGCCCGACGGCGCCCACCTGCTGGTCCATCACCCCTCTCGCGCCGCCGGCGGCGAGCAGGACTGGAGCGCCACGCTCGACCGACCCGACGGGATCAGGGTGATCGTGAACGTGAGCAACATCCCGGGCCCGGGCACCGGCCGGACCGTGCCCTACACCAACACGCTGTTGCTGAGTTCTGAGCAGCTGTCCGCCCTCGCGCTCGATCCGCTCTGGTCGTCGCTGGCGGCCGCCCTGCCCACGCCTTCGATCGCCTCGCGGCCCCCCGTGACCTCTCCGTCCGGCCCGCAGCGGGCTTGACGCCCGACCGCCCGCCGCGCCCTCCCGCACCGGGGACGGGAGGGCGCCGCGGACGCCTCGCACCGCGCCGGCCTCACATCGGATCCACCCGCCGCAGCCCGCCCTCGTCCAGCCGCAGCCACCGGGTCAGCCCGAGCCCGCGCAGGAACGGCAGGTCGTGGCTGACCACCACCAGCGCGCCCTGGTAGGACTCCAGCGCGTCGGTGAGCTGGCGCATGCTCGCCAGGTCGAGGTTATTGCTCGGCTCGTCGAGCAGCAGCAGTTGCGGCGGCGGGTCGGCGAGCAGCAGCGCGGCCAGCGTGGCGCGGAACCGCTCGCCGCCGGAGAGGGTGCCGGCCCGCTGGTCGGCCCGGCCGCCACGGAACAGGAACCGGGCCAGCCTGGCCCGGATCTGGTTGTCCGAGACGGCCGGCGCCAACGCCTTGACGTTCTGCGCCACGCTCAGCGAGTCGTCCAGCAGGTCGAGCCGCTGCGGCAGGTACCTGATCGGCACCGGGCAGGTGATCTCGCCCTCCAGCGGCGGCAGTTCGCCGGCGATGGTACGCAGCAGGGTGGACTTGCCGGCGCCGTTGGCCCCGACCAGGGCGATCCGCTCGGGGCCGCGCAGGTCCAGCTTGACCTGGTGGCCGTAGGCGAGCCGGACGTTCTCCATGGTCAGCACGGTGCGGCCGGCCGGGACCTCGGTGCGCGGCAGGTCGATCCGGATCTCGGCGTCGTCGCGCACCGCGTCCTCGGCGGCGTTGAGCCGCTCGGTGGCCTCGGCCAGCCGCTCGGTGTGCAGGCCGCGCACCCGCCCTGCGGTGACCTCGGCCTGTCGCTTGAGCGCACCGGCGATGATCTTCGGGTCGTTCCTGGTGATCGAGCGCTTCTTGCCGTAACTGGCGCTGCGGGCCAGGCGGACGTTGGCCTCCACCAGGTCCCGCTTCTGCCGGTGGACGTCGGCCTCGGCGACCCGGACCATCCGCTCGGCGGCCTCCTGCTCGGCCGCCAGGGTCTGCTCGTACTCGTCGAAGTTGCCGCCGTACCAGGTGACTTCGCCGTCCCGCAGGTCGGCGATCTGGTCCACCCGGCGGAGCAACTCGCGGTCGTGGCTGACCAGGACCAGCACGCCGGTCCAGCTCGCCACCGCCTCGTAGAGGTGCTCGCGGGCCGCGCGGTCCAGGTTGTTGGTCGGCTCGTCCAGCAGCAGCACGTCGGGGCGCTCGATCAGCAGCGCCGCCAGCCGCAGCAACACGGCCTCGCCGCCGGACAGTTCGCCGGTGGTGCGGTCCAGCTCGAGCCGGCCCAGGCCCAGCTTGTCCAGCGTGGCGCGGGCCCGCTCCTCGACGTCCCAGTCATCGCCGAGCACGGTGAAGTGCCGCTCGTCGACGTCCCCGGACTCGATCGCGTGCAGCGCCGCGCGGCGCTCGCGGATGCCCAGCGCCTCGTCCACCCGCAGCGCGGTGTCCAGCGCGAGGTCCTGCGGCAGGTAGCCGATCTCGCCACCGATCCGCACGGTGCCGCCGGACGGCGTGAGTTCGCCCGCCAGCAGTCGCAGCAGGGTGGACTTGCCGGCCCCGTTGAGGCCGATCAGACCGGTCCGGCCGGGGCCGACGGCGAGGTGGAAGCGCTCCAGGACGGGCTTGCCGTCCGGCCACTCGAAGCTGAGGTCGGTGCAGAGGATCGCGGTGGTCGTCGATGCCATGGGGGCCTCCTGCGGGTTGCTCGTGGGATGAAAGGGGCAACACGGAGACACCGCGGGAGGGCGACGGGGGAACGGATCACGGAAGGCGACTCCGGACCGAGGCCGAGCACGCTCGTCGACCGCGCGAGTACGCAGCGCGGGAGCGGTGTCTCATGACCTCAGTAGAGCAACGGCCTTCTCCTGTTCCGGTGGACCAACGGACCCAACGCTACGACGGCGGGGCAGCCCCGGCAAAGGATTTATCTGCGCGATTCGCGGCCGTTTAGGATCGGGCACATCATGAGTGCCACTCTCGTAACCAAGGACCTCGCCGCCGGCCACGGCGACCGCACCCTCTTCGCCGGGCTCGACCTGGTCGTCGCCCCCGGCGAGGTGACCGGCCTGGTCGGCGCCAACGGGGCCGGCAAGTCGACGCTGCTGCGGCTGCTGGCCGGCCTGGACCGTCCCGAGAGCGGCTCGATCACGCTCAGCCCGCGCTCCGCCAACATCGGCCACCTGCCGCAGGAGCCCGAGCGCCGCGCGGGCGAGTCGGTGCGCGCCTTCCTGGCCAGGCGCACCGGCGTGGCCGCCGCGCAGGCCGCGCTGGACGAGGCCACCGAGGGCCTGGTCGAGGGCCGGGCCGGCGCCGACGACGCCTACGCCGAGGCGCTGGACCGCTGGCTGGACCTGGGCGGCGCCGACCTGGAGGAGCGCGCCGAGCAGGTCGCCGACTCGCTGGGCCTGGCCGTCGGCCTGGACCAGGAGATGACCTCGCTCTCCGGCGGCCAGGCGGCCCGCGCGGGCCTGGCCTCGCTGCTGCTCTCCCGCTACGACGTCTTCCTGCTCGACGAGCCCACCAACGACCTGGACCTGGCGGGCCTGGCCCGGCTGGAGGAGTTCGTCACCGGCCTGCGCGCGGGCACCGTGCTGATCAGCCACGACCGCGAGTTCCTGGCCCGCACGGTGACCCGGGTGCTGGAGCTCGACCTGGCCCAGCAGCAGGTCAACCTCTACGGCGGCGGCTACGACTCCTACCTGGAGGAGCGGGCCCGGGCCCGCCGGCACGCCCGCGAGGAGTACGAGGAGTACGCGGACACCAAGGCCGGCCTGGAGGCCCGGGCCCGGATGCAGAAGGGCTGGGCGGACAAGGGCGTGCGCAACGCGCTGAAGAAGAGCCCGGACAGCGACAAGCTCCGCAAGACCGCCTCGACCTCCTCCTCGGAGAAGCAGGCCGCCAAGGCCAAGCAGACCCAGCGGATGATCGAACGCCTGGACGTGGTCGAGGAGCCGCGCAAGGAGTGGGAGCTGCAGATGGAGATCGCCGTCGCCCCGCGCTCCGGCTCGGTGGTCGCGACGCTCCGTCAGGCCACCCTGAAGCGCGGTGAGTTCGGCTTCGGCCCGGTGGACCTGCAGGTCGACTGGGCGGACCGGGTGGCGATCACCGGCGCGAACGGCGCGGGCAAGTCCACCCTGCTGGCCGCCCTGTTGGGCCGGCTCGAACTCGACTCCGGTCAGGCCGCCCTGGGTTCGGGCGTGGTGGTCGGCGAGGTGGACCAGGCCCGCGGCCTCTTCTTCGGCACCGAGACCCTGCTGGCGGCCTTCGAGGCAGCCGTCCCCGAGCTCTCCCCCGCCGACGTGCGCACCCTGCTGGCCAAGTTCGGCCTCAAGGCCGTCCACGTCCTGCGCCCCGCCGACACCCTCTCCCCCGGCGAACGCACCCGCGCGGCGCTGGCCCTGCTCCAGGCCCGCGGCGTCAACCTGCTGGTCCTGGACGAGCCGACCAACCACCTGGACCTGCCGGCGATCGAGCAGCTGGAGGCGGCGCTCGCCTCCTACACGGGCACCCTGCTGCTGGTCACGCACGACCGGCGGATGCTGGAGACGGTCTCGGTCAACCGGCGCCTTGCGGTGGCGGACGGGCGGGTCACGGAGCTGTAGGAGCTCGTTGAAGCCTCGTCAGGTTCCGCCTGCGCCGGCTGTCCGAAGGTCAAGCCACCGCCGGGTGCCCGCCCGGGGGTGCTTGGCCGGGCTCATGGCCGTCGTGCGGGGTGAAGACGAAAGCTGAGGTATCGCCGTCCAGGTCGATGGTCAGCGACGCATCCAGGGCCTTGGCAAGGCGGGTGAGCAGCGGCAAGGTCGGCACCGCGTCACCGCCCTCGATGTTGGAGATCTGCGGCTGGGTCATGCCCGCGCGCCGCGCCAGTTCGGTCTGCGACAGGCCGAGCTCGGTACGACGGTCGTAGACGGCCTGGCCAAGTGCGAAGGCATACCCGGCTTCCAGGTAGGCCGGGGACTCCTCGACCGACTCTCCCAGGAGCTTCCTGGTCTGGCGGGTCTTCCACTGCGAGTGGTTCACGGACTCTCCTCCTTGATCCGGTCGTACCTGTGCTCCGCGAGACCATGGTCCGCCTCACACACCTTCTGGGCCCACTGAGCGCGCTCGACCTCGGCCGCCTCGCGCTGCCTGGTCTTGCGAAACACAGTCAGTAGGTCGGCCGCCCGCTCAACCTTGTCGTACTGGGTGTCGGACAGGAGTTCCAGCCACCGCCGGACTTCCGGCTCGATCTCGATCTGCCAGGGGCCGCTCACGAGGACAACTATACAGAAATCTATATACGCCAGCAGTCCAGCCGAGCCTGCGCCGCGACATCACACGTTGGTTTAGACCACCCGCCGGCTTCCCATACATCGAGGTATGACGACCTACCCCACCGTCCCCCTGCACCCGATGCACGTACCGGCCCACGAAGCCGAGGCCCGCGCCCGGGACTTCCACGAGCTGATGGCCCGGCGCCGGACCGTCCGCGACTACGACCGCCGGCCGATCCCGGACGGCGTGCTCGACTTGGCGATCCGTACCGCGGCCACCGCGCCGAGCGGGGCGCACGTGCAGCCGTGGCGGTTCGTGGTGATCACCGATCCGGAGCGCAAGCGGCGGTTGCGGGCGGCCGCCGAGGCGGAGGAGCGCGAGTTCTACGGGCACCGGGCGTCGGCGGAGTGGCTGGCGGCGCTGGCGCCGATCGGGACCGACTGGCGCAAGCCGTTCCTGGAGGACGCGCCGGCCGTGATCGTGGTCTTCGAGGTGCACAAGGGGCCCGACTCGCCGCGGCCGTACTACACCAAGGAGTCGGTGGGGATCGCGGTCGGCCTGCTGCTCGCCTCATTGCACCAGGCGGGGCTGGCCACGCTGACGCACACGCCGAGCCCGATGAAGTTCCTCAACGAGATCTGCGAGCGCCCGGCCGAGGAGCGCGCCGCCTACGTGATTCCGGTCGGCTACCCGGCTGCCGGGGCCGCGGTGCCGGATCTGCGGCGCAAGGAGCTGGACGAGGTGCTGATCCGGCTCTGAGGCATGGCGGCAGCACCGGGGGTGGGAGAAATCCCTGGTCGGCGACGCCGGCCGGCTGCCATCATGCCTAGCATGACCCACGCCACCGATGTCCCTGCCAGCACCGCGCCGCCCGCCCCGACCCGGCCACCGGAGTGGCTCGACCTGCCCGACGGGTTCGCGCTGCGCCGCCGGACGGTGGCGGACGCGCCGGAGATCAACGACGCGGTCATCCGCAACCTCGAGCACCTGCGGCCGTGGATGCCCTGGGCGAGCGCCGCGCCGAGCCTGGCGCACAGCACCGAGATGACCCGGGTCGGCTCCGAACTCTGGGAGCAGGGCTCGGACTTCCTCTACGTGCTGGTGGCCGCCGAGCGGCCGGAGCGGATCGTGGGCATGTTCGGCCTGCACCGGCGGATCGGCCCCGGCGGCATCGAGATCGGCTACTGGATCGACCAGGAGCACACCGGCCGCTCGCTGGCCACCAACGGCTCGGCGGCACTGACCGGGGCCGCGCTGGACCTCGCCGACGTCGAGCGGGTGGAGATCCACTGCGACGAGGCGAACGCGGCCAGCGCCGCCGTGCCGCGCAAGCTCGGCTACCGGCTGGACCGGATCGTCGAGGTGCCGGGCGAGGCGCCCGCCGAGACCGGCCGCAAGCTGATCTGGATCCAGCAGCGGCCGGCCGGCTGAAGCCGCCGCCCTACAAGGGCTACGCCGGCACCATCCGGGCCCGGGCGATCACCGCCTCGGTGTCCACCCCGGCCGGCAGGGTGCCGAAGGCGTTGCCGTGGTCGCCGCCCAGCCGGGAGGCGCAGAAGGCGTCCGCCACCGCCGGGTCTCCGTGGCGCACCAGCAGCGCGCCCTGGAGGGTGAGGGCCATCGTCTCGACCAGGCGGCGGGTGCGGTACTCGATCTCGTCCAGATCGCCGAGTTCCTTGCGCAGCCCGGCGACCGCCGCATCCAGCCGGCGGTCGGCACCGGCCACCGCGTCGAGCTCGGCGAAGTAGGCCTCCAGGGACTGCGGGCTGCGGGCCATCGCGCGCAACGCGTCCAGCGCCGCGACGTTGCCCGAGCCCTCCCAGATCGAGACCAGCGGCGCCTCCCGGTAGAGCCGGGGCATCCCGGACTCCTCGACGTAGCCGTTGCCGCCCAGGCACTCCAACGCCTCGGCCGCGTGCGCCGGACCGCGCTTGCAGACCCAGTACTTGGTGACCGCGAGCGCCAGCCGCTTGAACAGCGCCTCGCCCTCCTCGCCGGCCGCCGCCCGGTCGGTGGCCTCGGCCAGCCGCAGCGCGACCGTGGTGGCCGCCTCCGACTCGATCGCCAGGTCGGCCAGCACGTTGCGCATCAGCGGCTGGTGGATCAGCTCGGTGCCGAACGCCTTCCGGTGGGTGGCGTGCTGGACGGCGCGCTGCACGCCCAGGCGCATCTCGGCGGCCGCGCCGAGCGTGCAGTCGAGCCGGGTCATGTTGACCATCTCGATGATGGTCCGCACCCCGCGGCCCTCCTCGCCGACCAGCCAGCCGACCGCCTCCTCGTACTCCAGCTCGGCGGAGGCGTTGGAGCGGTTGCCCAGCTTCTCCTTGAGCCGCTGGATCCGCAGCGCGTTGCGGGTGCTGTCCGGCAGCACCCGGGGCAGCAGGAAGCAGCTGAGGCCACCCGGCGCCTGAGCCAGCGTCAGGAAGACGTCCGACATCGGCGCGGAGGTGAACCACTTGTGGCCGGTCAGGTGGTACGTGCCGTCCCCGGCCGGCAGCGCCACCGTGGTGTTGGCCCGGACGTCCGAGCCGCCCTGCTTCTCGGTCATCGACATGCCGGCGATCAGGCCGCGCTTGCCGAGCGGCTCCCGCAGCCCGAAGTCGTAGACGGTGGAGGCGAGCAGCGGTTCGAACCGCTCGGCCAGCTCCGGGGTGGCGCGCAGCGCGGGCACGGCGGCGTAGGTCATCGAGATCGGGCAGCCGTGCCCGGCCTCCACCTGGCTCCACAGGTAGAACTTGGCGGCCCGCGCGGTGTGCGCGCCCGGGCGCGGATCGCGCCAGGGGGCGGCGTGCAGGCCGTGCTCGACCGCCACGTTCATCAACTGGTGCCAGGCCGGGTGGAACTCGACCTCGTCGATCCGGTGCCCGAACCGGTCGTGGGTGCGCAGCACCGGCTCGTTCTCGTTCGCCAACCGCCCCCACTCGGCGGCCTGCTCGGTGCCGGCCAGCACGCCCAGCTCGCGCAGCTCGGCCTCGGCCCAGCCCGCGCCGGCCCGGTGCAGGGCGGCGAGCAGGGCCGGGTCCTCGGCGAGGTTGTGGCCGTAGGGCGGCGGGACCTGGTTGGTGACCTCGTGGGTGTGCGGCACGGCCTGCTCCCTACTCGCGAGTAAGTTGGACACCTACAGAGTAGGGGTTCGGTCCCGCCGCGTCTGCGGTCCGAGGACGGTCACCAGGCGACCGGCAGCTCCAGCGGAAAACGCCAGATCGAGCCGGTGTTCCAGCGCACCCGCTCGGCCGGCACCGCCAGCCGCAGTTCCGCGAAGCGCGCCAGCAGCGAGCCGATCGCGACCTGGAGTTCCAGCACGGCCAGCGGGGCACCGAGGCAGTGGTGGGCACCCCAGCCGAAGGTCATGTGCGGCTGCGCCGGGCGCCGCAGGTCCAGTTCGTCGGGCCGGTCGAACTTCGCCGGGTCCCGATTGGCCGTCAGGTACGACACGTGCACGAACTCGCCCGCCCGGATCGCCACTCCGCCCAGCGTCAGGTCCTCGGTCGCCACCCGGGGGATGCCGACGCCCTTGCGGAACGGGATCAGCCGCAGCAGCTCGTCCAGGGCCCGCGGCAGCAGCTCGGGCCGGGCGCGCAGCTCGGCGAGCAGGGCGGGGCGGGTGAGCAGCGTGTAGGCGATGTTCCCGATCTGGTAGGTGGTGGTGTCCTGGCCGGTGACGAGCAGGATCATGGCGGTCACCGCCAGCTCCTGGTCGGTCAGCGCCTCGCCCCCGTCGCGGGCGGTCGCCAGGGTGCTGATCAGGTCGTCGCCGGGCTGGCGGCGCCGCTCGGCCGTCAGCGCGGCGAAGTAGCCGCGCAGCGCGCTCTTGGCCTGCACGGCCCGCTCCCGCCCGGCCGCCCCCGTGTCCATCATCGCCCAGGCCTGGGCGCGCAGTTCCGGGCGGTCGGGCTCGGGGATGTCGAGCAGCTCGCAGATCGTGGTCAGCGGCAGCGGCAGGGCCAGCCCCGCCATCAGGTCGGCCGGCGCGCGCTGCTCGGCCATCGCGTCCAGCAGTTCGTCCACGGCGCGCTGGGTCCGGGCCCGCATCCGCTCGACCTGACGCGGTGTGAAGCCCTTGGCGATCAGGCCGCGCAGCCGGGTGCTGGCCGGCGGGTCCAGCACGTTGATCGCCTCGGGCTGCACGATCGGCTCGGGCGTCAGCCGCGGGTAGTCCAAGTCGGCGACCGCGCGGCTGAAGCGCGGGTCGGTGGTGACGGTGCGGACCTGCTCGTAGCCGGTGACCAGCCAGGCGTCGGCGCCGTAGGGCAGCCGGATCCGGCTGACGGGTCCGGCCGCCAGCAAGCTCGCGAGCGAGGGGTCGAAGTCGAGCGCCTCGGCGAAGTCGAAGGGGCAGAGCCGTACTTCGTCACCAACGGCGGCAGGGGCGTCGGGCACGGGACCTCCGGTGCAGGGGACGGGGGTGGTCACGCCTCGGTCCAGCTGCCCAGCGACATCTCCGCGGTGATGCCGGGCCCGAACCCCGCCAGGATGCCCCGGTGGTCGCCCACCGAGCTGCCCTCCGCGAAGAGCCGGCCGAGCGCGTCGAGGACCACGGCGCTGGCGATGTTGCCGTACTCGGTCAGCGTCGCGCGGCTGTGCCGGAACGCCTCGTCGGGCACCTCCAGGAACCGGCCGAGGTCGTCCAGGATCCGCGGGCCGCCGGCGTGCACGAGGTAGAAGTCGAGGTCGGAGACCTTCCACTGGTGCCGCTCGGCCAGCTCCGCGAGGGCCGGCGCGAGCGGCTCCATGGTGGCCGGGACCCGGCGGTCCAGCTGGAAGTGGAAACCCGTGGGGCGCACCGCGTAGGAGATCCAGTCCTCGGTGTCGGGGATCAGGTGCGAGCCGTTGCGCTCGAGCCGGATGCCGGTGCCGCCCTCGCCGCGCAGCACCACCGCCGCCACCGCGTCCCCGAAGAGGCCGTTGGAGAGCAACTGGCCCACCCCGAGGTCGGTCGGCTGGTAGCAGAGCGAGCAGAACTCGCAGGCCACCACCAGGGCGTTGGCGCCCGGGTAGGCGGTGCAGAAGTCGTGCGCGCGGTTGACGGCCGCGACGCCGGCCGCACAGCCGAGCTGCGCGATCGGCAACTGCCTGGTCTGCGGGCCGAATCCCATCGTGTTGATCAGCCAGGCGGTCAGCGAGGGCATGCTGAACCCGGTGCAGGAGACGAAGACGATCAGGTCGATCCGGTCCGCCGTCAACCCCGCGTGCTCCAGGGCCTGTTGGACCACCCGCGGCACCCGCCGCTTCGCCTCCTGGGTGAACAGCTCGTTGCGCCGGTCGAACCCGGGGTGCTCCAGCACCCGTTCGATCGGCTGGATCAGGTGGCGCTTGCGGACCCCGGTGCGGCTGATCAGCCGGAGCGCCAGCTCCAGGTCCGGGTGGCCGTGGTGCAACCGACGGGCGAGCGCCAGCGTGTCGTCCATCGTGATGACGTGTTCCGGGACCTCGGTCACCGGCCTGCAGAGCACTGCCACGAAGTCGGTTCTCCCGCGCCTGTCGCCTCGAGCTGATGTGTCGTCAGTACCTTGACACAGGCGCGACCGACCTCCGGGCGCCGACTACGATCACCCGATGACCGAAACCACCGATCTCGTGACCCCGCCCGAGGACCGATTTCCCGCGCTGTTCGCGCCGCAGCGCTGGGAGTGGGGCGGTATCGACGCCCAGTTCGCGCTCGATCTGCCGCCGGACGAGCTGATCACCAACATTCACCTGATCGGGTTCATCGGCGAGTCGGTCGTGCTCTGCCGGGACGTGCGGGGCCACTGGTTCCTGCCGGGCGGCACCCGGGAGGCGGGCGAGACGATCGGCGACTGCCTGGTCCGCGAGGTGCGCGAGGAGGCGGGGGCACAGGTGCTCGGCGAGCCGCGCTGGCTGGGCGCGCACCTGGCGGTGACGGACCGTCCCACGCCCTACAAGCCCTGGCAGCCGCACCCGCGCAAGGCCTGGCTCTGGGGCTGGGCCGAGGTGCTGCTGGACGGCGAGCCGACCAATCCGGCGGACGGCGAGCAGGTGGTGGAGGTGCGCGCGATGCCGGTGGCCGAGGCGGGCGGGCTGCTCTCGCGCGGACGTGAGCGGTGGTGGGCCGAACTGGTCGAACTGGCGGCGGCGCGGCGCGGCTGACGGGGCGTGGGGTGCGCGTCCCACGCCCGCCCCACGCCCCGTCAGCCCGTGCTCACTTGCCGAGCCCCGCCCGGCGCAGCGCGTCGGCCATCGCACTGTTGACCACCGGCGCGGGCTTGGCACCCCCGCCGCCACCCGCGCCACCGCGCCGGTCCTGGCGCGGCGGCCGGGGGCCGCGCTCGCGCTGGCCGCCACCCTCACGCTGGCCGGCCTCACGCTGCCCGCCCTCACGCGGGCCGGCGGCGGGCCGGGGAGCGGCCTCGTCGTCGAGCCGCAGGGTCAGCCCGATCCGCTTGCGCTGGACGTCGACCGAGACGACCTTGCAGGTCACCACGTCACCGGGCTTGACCACCTCGCGCGGGTCCTTGACGAACTTCGCCGACAGCGCCGAGACATGGACCAGGCCGTCCTGGTGCACGCCCACGTCGACGAAGGCCCCGAAGGCGGCGACGTTGGTCACCACGCCCTCCAGGACCATCCCCACCTCCAGGTCGCCGAGCTTGTCGACGCCCTCCTTGAAGGTCGCGGTCTTGAACGCCGGGCGCGGGTCGCGGCCCGGCTTGTCCAGCTCGCCCAGGATGTCGGTGACGGTCGGGATGCCGAAGGTCTCGTCGGCGAACTCGGACGGCCGCAGCGCGCGCAGCGCCGCCCCGTTGCCGACCAGCTCGCGCATCGTCCCGCCGGTCTTCGCCAGGATCTTCCGCACCACCGGATAGGCCTCGGGGTGGACCGCCGAGGCGTCCAACGGGTCGTCGCCGTCCGGGATCCGCAGGAAGCCCGCGCACTGCTCGAACGCCTTCGGGCCCAGCCGCGCCACGTCCTTGAGCGCCTTGCGGGTGCGGAACGGGCCGTTGTCGTCGCGGTGCGCCACGATGTTGTCGGCCAGCGTCGCGGTCACCCCGGAGACCCGGGTGAGCAGCGGGGCGGAGGCGGTGTTGACGTCCACCCCGACCGCGTTCACGCAGTCCTCGACCACCGCGTCCAGCGAGCGGGAGAGCTTCAACTCGCTGAGGTCGTGCTGATACTGGCCGACCCCGATCGACTTCGGGTCGATCTTGACCAGCTCGGCCAGCGGGTCCTGCAGCCGCCGGGCGATCGAGACCGCGCCGCGGATCGACACGTTGAGCTCGGGCAACTCCTGCGAGGCGAAGGCGGACGCGGAGTAGACCGAGGCCCCGGCCTCGGAGACCATCGCCTTGGTCAGCGTCAGCTCGGGGTGCCGCTTGATCAGGTCCTCGGCCAGCTTGTCGGTCTCCCGCGAGGCGGTGCCGTTGCCGATCGCGATCAGGTCGACGTGGTGCGCCTTGGCCAGCGCCGCCAGGGTGGCCAGCGCCGCGTCCCACTTGTTGGCGGGCTGGTGCGGGTAGATCGTGTCGTGCGCGACCACCTTGCCGGTGGCGTCCACCACGGCGACCTTGACGCCGGTGCGGAAACCCGGGTCCAGGCCCATGGTGGCCCGGGTGCCGGCGGGGGCCGCGAGCAGCAGGTCGCGCAGGTTGGCGGCGAAGACCTTGACCGCCTCGTCCTCGGCCTCCTGGCGCAGCCGGCCGCGCAGGTCCAGGCCCAGGCGGACCAGGATCCGGGTGCGCCAGGCCCAACGGACCGTGTCACCGAGCCACTTGTCGGCCGGGCGGCCGTGGTCGGCCACCCCGAAGCGGGCCGCGATCCGCTGCTCGTAGTCGCTGGCGCCCGGCAGGTCGCCCTCCGCCTCGCCGTCGAACGGCGACAGGTCGAGGTCGAGCACCTCCTCCTTCTCGCCGCGCAGCATGGCCAGGATCCGGTGCGAGGGCAGCTTGGTGAAGGGCTCGGCGAAGTCGAAGTAGTCGGCGAACTTGGCGCCCTCCTGCTCCCTGCCGTCGCGGACCTTGGCGACCAGCCGGCCGCGCCCCCACATCCGCTCGCGCAGCGTGCCGATCAGGTCGGCGTCCTCGGCGAACCGCTCCACCAGGATCGCCCGGGCGCCCTCCAACGCGGCCGGCGCGTCGGCGACCTGCTCGTTCACGAACCCGGCGGCGAGCGCGGCCGGGTCCCGCGCGGGGTCGGCGAGCAGCTGCTCGGCCAGCGGCTCCAGGCCCGCCTCGCGGGCGATCTGCGCCTTGGTGCGGCGCTTGGGCTTGAACGGGAGGTAGATGTCCTCCAGTCGGGCCTTGGAGTCGGCGGCCAGGATCTGCGCGCGCAGCGCGTCGTCCAGCTTGCCCTGCGCCCCGATCGACTCCAGCACCGCGGACCGGCGCTCCTCCAGCTCGCGCAGGTAGCGCAACCGCTCCTCCAGCGTGCGCAGCTGCGTGTCGTCCAGCTCGCCGGTGACCTCCTTGCGGTACCGGGCGATGAACGGCACGGTCGCCCCGCCGTCCAGCAGCTCGACGGCCGCCTTCACCTGCCCTTCCCGGACCCCGAGTTCCTCGGCGATCCGCCGCCCGACGGCCCGATCGGCTGCGGCTGCTGCCTGTGCTGACTGCTCGGCTGGCGTGGTCACGAAGCCGGTCACCTTCTCATGAGTTGCGTTGCGCGTACGCCCCGCATTCTGTCAGCTGTACAGTCCGGCCATGGATGACGCGCTGCTGGAGCAGCTGGGCCGGGGCAAGTACCTGCTGGTGACCTCGTACAAGAAGGACGGCACGGCGGTGCCCACCCCCGTCTGGGTGGTGCGCGACGGGGACGCGCTGGGGGTGTGGACGCCCGCCGACTCCTGGAAGGTCAAGCGGATCCGCCGCAACCCGAAGGTCCTGGTCGGCCCGTGCGACGTGCGCGGCCGGGCGACGGGCGAGTCGGTGCCCGCCACCGCCGAACTGCTGGACGCCGCCGGGACCGCCCGCTACCGCCCCCTGCTGGGCCGCAAGTACGGACTGATCGGCCGGCTCACGATGCTGGGCAGCCGGCTGCGCCGAGGGCTTGAGGGGACGGTCGGGATCCGGATCACGCTCAACCCCTAGGGCCTGTACGGCGGATCTTTTCGGATGAGCCCACGGCGTTGGGCGCCCGGCTGGGCGTGCCGGCGGATCGTCCTCGTACTGGGTCGTACTTGGATGATTCGCCGGTGGGTCCAGGCGGGATGTCCGGCGTCGCGCGCCCGGCACGATCCGTAAGAGAGGCCCTAAGCCCTGAGCTCCGGGAACTGGTCGTCGCGCCACTCCTGCCCGCCGCCGAGCCCGTCGGCCTCGCGGGTGCGCAGCTCGACCCGGCGGATCTTGCCGGAGATGGTCTTCGGCAGCTCGAAGAACTCCAGCCGCCGCACCCGCAGGTAGGGCGCCAGGTGCTCGCGGGCGTGCCGCAGGATCGCCAGCGCGGTCTCCCGGTCCGGGGCCCAGCCGGGGGCCAGCGCCACGTAGGCCTTGGGCACGGCGAGCCGGGTCGGGTCGGGCGCCGGGACCACCGCGGCCTCCGCCACCGCCGGGTGCTCGATCAGCACGCTCTCCAGCTCGAACGGCGAGATCTTGTAGTCCGAGGCCTTGAAGACGTCGTCGGTGCGGCCGATGTAGGTGATGTACCCGTCGGCGTCCCGGCTCGCCACGTCCCCGGTGTGGTAGTAACCGCCCGCCATCACCTGACTGTTGCGCTCCGGGTCGGCCAGGTAACCGGTCATCAGGTTGACCGGGCGCCGGGTCAGGTCCAGGCAGATCTCGCCCTCCTCGGCCGGCTCGCCGCTGACCGGATCGACCAGCACCACCGGCACCCCGGGCAGCGGGCGGCCCATCGAGCCGGGCTTGACCGGCGCGCCGGGCGTGTTGCCGACCAGCAGTGTGGTCTCGGTCTGCCCGAAGCCGTCCCGGATGGTCAGCCCCCAGTGCCGCTCGATCTGCGCGATCACCTCGGGGTTGAGCGGCTCGCCGGCCGCGATCAGCTCGCGCAGCGCGCCGGGGCCGCTGGACAGGTCGGCCTGGATCAGCATCCGCCACACGGTCGGCGGAGCGCAGAAGGTGGTGACCCGCGCCCGCTGCAGCTGCTCGAGCAGCCGGGCGGCGTCGAACCGGGTGTAGTTGTGGACGAAGATCGTCGCCTCCGCGATCCACGGCGCGAAGAAGCAGCTCCAGGCATGCTTGGCCCAGCCGGGCGAGCTGATGTTGAGGTGGACGTCGCCCGGGCGCAGGCCGGCCCAGTACATCGTGGTCAGGTGGCCGACCGGGTAGGAGACCTGGGTGTGCTCGACCATCTTGGGGCGGCTGGTGGTGCCGGAGGTGAAGTAGACCAGCAGCGGGTCGGTGGGCGCGGTGGTGGCGGTGAACGGGGCCGGGTCGGCGAGCTCGTACGCGTCCTCGAAGGGCGTCCAGCCCTCGACCGGGCCGCCGACCACGATCCGGCCGAAACCGGTCCCGCTCCCGCTCCCGCCCCCGGTGAACTTCGCCGTGTCGCCCACGTTCGCCACCACGTGCCTGGCTCCGCCGCGCTCGATCCGGTCGGCCAGGTCGGCGGGGCCGAGCGCGGTGGTGGTCGGCATGATCACCGCACCGAGCTTCAGCACCGCGAGCATCGCCTCCCACAACTCGACCTGGTTGCCGAGCATCAGCAGCACCCGGTCCCCCGCCGCCACGCCGAGCCCGGCCAGGTGGTGGGCCACCTGGTCGGAGCGGCGGGCCAGTTCGGCGAAGGTGTACTTCGCCTCCCGGCCGTCCTCCTCGACGATCCACAGCGCGGTGCGGTCGTTGCCCCGGGCGATCACGTCGAACCAGTCGACCGCCCAGTTGAAGCGGCCCTCGATGACGGGCCAGGCGAAGTCACCTGCACCGTCCTGACGGAGCAGCAGGTCACGCGCGGCGCGGTAGCTCTCGGTGGCGGTCGGGCTGGTCACGGCGGCTCCTCGGTAGCGGGCTGCGGCCGATCATAGGGCTCCGTCAGGTTCCCGTCTTGGCGTGTATACGTCGAGTTCGTGGACTTTCGGGGACCTCGCCACGCCCCCACCATCTGGGCATGAGACTCAGCCCGAAGCACGGCCTCCTTCGTGGACTCACCGCCGGCGGTGCGGTCCTCGCCCTCGCCCTCCTCCCCGCGGTCAGCGCCTCGGCGCACCCGGGCGCACCCGCCCCGCAGGCGCGGCACGGCGCCTACGCGGCCACCGCGGCCCACCACTCCGCGCCGACCAGGCGGCCGCCCGCCAGCCAGGTGCAGTACAACGGCGGCGCGGTGCAGCACAACCCCGTGGTCTACCTGGACTTCTGGGGCAGCCAGTGGGACAGCGACACCAACGGCGTGCAGCAGTACATGGCCAACCTCTTCCAGGGGCTGGGCACCAGCCAGGACCACTGGTCGACCATCACCTCCCAGTACCCGGACTCCAGCGGCTCCGGACCGACCTTCACCGGCCCGGTCTACGGCGGCAGTTGGGTCGACGACAGCAGCCCGGCGCCGGGCTCCTCGCAGCAGCAGGACATCGCCGACGAGGCCGACAACGCCGCCTCCCACTTCGGGGTGGCCGGCAACCCCGACGCCCAGATCGTGGTGATGAGCCCCAGCGGCACCTCCCCCGACGGCTGGCCCGGCTCCGGCTTCTGCGCCTGGCACGACTACACGGGCAGCGTCTCGTACACCAACATGCCCTACCAGCTGGACGCCCCCGCCGGCAGCCGCTGCCCGAACAACCTGCTCGGCAACAAGCTCTCCGCCTTCAGCATCGTCGAAGGCCACGAGTACGCCGAGTCGATGTCCGACCCGCAGCCCGCGGGCGGCTGGCTGACCGCCTCCGGCGAGGAGATCGGCGACCTGTGCGAGAGCAACTTCCAGAACGTGACGCTGCCCACCGGCACCTTCGCGATGCAGCCGCTGTGGAGCAACCGGGCCGGCGCCTGCGTGATCAGCGGCTGACGCGGCATCAGGAGGTGGCACAGGCACGAGGACGACACGCTCGGCGAGGTCCGCGTCGGCGCGGTGCTGCTGTCGGATCCTTGAGCCATGACACCCAACCCGGCCCTGGCCGATCTGCGCTTCCTCGTCGGTGACTGGGACATGGCGCTGTCCGGCGCGGAGTTCCTGCCCGACTCGGAGAGCACCATGCACGGATCGGTCGTCTTCGAGTGGATCGAGGACGGCGCCGCTCTGGTGATCCGCCAGGGCGGCGCGGCCACCTGGATCATCGGCCGGGACGACTCCGGCCAGGACTACCAGGTGCTGTACGCCGACAACCGCGGCGTGTCCCGGGTGTACGGGATGAGCCTCACCGACTCCGTCTGGCGCCTGTGGCGCCGGACGCCGGAGTTCTCCCAGCGCTACCACGGCGAGATCAGTGCCGACCGGGCAGTGATCACCGGGCGGTGGGAGAAGTCGGTGGACGGCGGCACCACCTGGGACCACGACTTCGACCTGCGCTACAGCCGGACCTCCCCGTCCAGGTCCTGAGCGCGGAAGGGCAGCAGCTCGGGGCGCTTGGGCGGGCGGCCGTCCCCCGAGGAGCGGCCGGTCAGCCGCCGGCCCAACCAGGGCAGCACGTGGATCCGCAGCCAGCGCAGGTCGCCACGGAGCTTCGCCCAGCCGCCCGGCGGCGCGGCGGGCGGCAGCGGCGCCCGCCAGTCGAACGCCGCCGGACGCCCGAGCGCCTGGCAGACCGCCTCGGCGACCCGCCGATGGCCCTCCGGCGACAGGTGCAGCCGGTCCTCGGCCCAGAGCCGGCGGTCGTCGAAGCAGGCGGCCGAGAAGAGGTCGACGACGGCGACCCGCGGGTGGGCGCCGAGTTCCTCGACGAAGGCCTTCAGCTGCCGGATGGCCGGCAACAGCCGGGCGCCGCCCGCCATCCGCCGGGTCGGGTCGGTGCTGGTGAAGAGCACCACGGTGGCGCCGGTGGCCAGCAGCCGCTCGACCGCCTCGCCCAGCCGCGCCTGCACCACGGCGATGTCGCAGCCCGGGCGGAGCACGTCGTTCAGCCCGCCGGCCAGCGTGACCAGCTGGGCGCCCGACGCCACGGCCTGCTCCAACTGCTCATCGACGATCTGCCCGATCAACTTGCCGCGCACCGCGAGGTTGGCATACCGGAAGTCGGCCCCGTCGACTTCCGAGGCGAGCGCGGCGGCGAGCCGGTCGGCCCAGCCCCGGTAGTGCCCGTCCGGGCCCAGGTCGTCACACATGCCCTCGGTGAAGGAGTCACCGAGGGCGAGGTAGCTGCTGAAGGGCGCGGGCGCGGTGGTGGTCTGGTCCATGGCGCACCCGATGTTACTCGCGGGTCGGGCGGTGGCGCCTGTGACGCGGATCACCGAAAAAGGGTGACAGGATGTTGTCGCGAAGGGCTGCGAGGGTCGGGGCATGACGATCACCGGAGTGAACACCCTGACGCTCATCGACGAGGACTGTCTCGCCGAGACCCTGGCCTTCAACAAGGAGTTCGAGACCGCCGCCGCGAACCGCCCGGCACGCACCGCCGCCCCGGACGCGGCCACGCTGGCCGCCGTCCGGCGCAACCGGCTCGGCGGCGACACACCGCCGCTGCGGCTGCCGCAGGGCCGCGACCGCATCGTCGCGGATGGGGTGACGGTGCGGACCTTCGTGCCGGACCGGGTCGATGGCGTCCACCTTCACATCCACGGCGGCGGCTGGGCGTTCGGCTCCGCCGACGGCCAGGACGAGCGGCTCTGGCAGCTCGCCGAGCAGGCGCACCTCGCGGTGGTCAGCGTCGAATACCGCCTCGCGCCCGAACACCCGTTCCCCGCAGGCCCCGACGACTGCGAGGCCGCGGCAATGTGGCTGGTGGCCAACGCGCGTGCCGAGTTCGGCACCGACCGCCTGCTGATCGGCGGCGAGTCGGCCGGTGCCCACCTGAGCGTGCTGACCCTGCTGCGGCTGCGCGACCGGCACGGCGTCACCGGCGCGTTCCGGGCGGCCCACCTGACCTTCGGTCCGTTCGACCTCTCGATGACCCCGAGCCAGCGACTCTTCGGCTCACGACGGCTGTTGAGCAACACCGACACCATGCGGGCCAGCCGTGCACTGTTCGTCCCGGAGATGACCGAGGAGCAGCGCCGCGACCCCGAGGTCTCCCCGCTCTTCGCGGACCTGACCGGCCTGCCGCCTGCCCGGATGGTCGTCGGCACCGAGGACCCGCTGCTGGACGACTCGCTCTTCATGGCCGCCCGCTGGCAGTTGGCGGGTGCACCGGCGCAACTCGACGTCGTCGCCGGCGCGATGCACGGCTTCACCCTGTTCCCGCTGACCATCACCGAGCGCGAACTGCGCCGCCAGCGGGACTTCCTGGCCGCCGCGTGACGGTAGCGTCGACGCCATGAACCGCACTGCCCGCCTCTACGGCCTGGTGGAGGAGTTGCGCGCGGCAGCGCCGCGACCGCGCACGGTCGCGGCGCTCGCCGCCCGCTTCGAGGTGAGTGAGCGCACGCTCCAGCGCGACCTGCAGACCCTGATGGAGACCGGCGTCCCGGTGCGGACCATCACCGGACGGGGCGGCGGCTGGTCGATCGACCCGGACCTGACCCTGCCCCCGATCGGGTTCACTCCTGACGAGGCCTCAGCCCTGACCGCCGCCCTCGCCGCGGCCGACGCCCGCGCCCCGTACGCCGCCGCGGCCCGCACGGCCGCGCAGAAGATCGCGGCCGCCCTGACCGGCCCCGCCTCGGCAGCGGCCCGCGACCTCGCGGCCCGGATCGTCACCCTGCCCATCCGCACCGACGCCGCCGTCCGCACCGCCGTCGAACAATCCCTGACCTCGCGGACGGTGCTGCGCCTGCGCTACCTCGACGCGGCCGGACACGAATCCGACCGCGAGGTCGAACCCGCCGGCCTGCTCACCACCGACGGCCACTGGTACCTCATCGCCTGGTGCCGCACCCGACAGGCCGGCCGCGGCTTCCGCCTGGACCGGATCACCACCGCCACCCCCACCGACGCCCCGGCCCGCCCCCACGACCTGGCCACCCTCCTGCACGGCTCCGCCGCCACGGGCGCGATCCGGCCGGACACGCTGAGCGCACTCACGGCGCCCGCTCGGGCAACAGGCATCCCGCCTGGACGCGCTGTGCGCGGGGCGGACGGTGGGCAGCACGGTGGCACGACGGAGGTCAAAAGTCACAAGTTCGTACGATGAAGGTATGACGATGGATCAGCCACGGGTCTTCAGCATCGGCATGCTCGCCGAAGCCGCGGGCGTCAGCGTCAAGACGGTGCGGTACTACTCCGACCAGGGGCTGCTCCCGGACACCGTCGAGCGCAGCGCGGGCGGCCACCGCCGGTACGGCGCCGACGCGCTGGAGGTGCTGCGCACGCTGCGCGGGATGCGCGCGCTCGGGCTGCCGCTGCCGCTGGCGGGGGCGGTGGTGCGCACGGAACTGACGCTCGATCAGGCGCTCGCCGAGCAGCGCGAGGAGGTGGCGCGCGAGCTGACCCGGCTGCGCTGGCGCGCGGCGGCACTGGCGGCCGCCGAGACCTCCGAGCACCTGCTGCTGCTCGGCGACGCGCTCCAGGAGGGGCCGGCCCGTGACAGCTTCGCCACCTTCTGGCGCCGGGTGCTGCCGCTGCGGATCCCCGCCTCGCTGCGCACCGCGATCGTCGACGCCGCGCTGCCCGAACTGCCCGCCGACCCGACCCCGCGCCAGGCGCTCGCCTACGCCGAGCTGCGGGCGCTGACCGTCGACCGGGCCCGCGCCGCCGAGGCGCGCTACCTCGAACACTCCGGCTGCGACGCCACCATGGTCTACCAGGGCGTCGGCGAGGCCTACACGCTCGCCGCCGCCGAGATCGCCCGGGGCGCCACCCCGGCGGTCGGTGAGGCGGTGGACGCCTTCGTCTCCGTCTTCGCCCGCGCGGAACGGAAAGTCGACAACACCGACTTCCGACGGGAGTTGGCCGCACGCCGCTCGGGCCCGGAGGTCATGGTCCGCTACTGGTCCCTGTCGAGCCTGCTCGACCCGCGCCCCAACATGGGCGCGGCGCACGAGTGGATCACGGCCGGCCTCTGCGGCTGGGCCGCTCAGCTGTAGCCGGCACAGCCGGCACTCGGGGCCGTCCGAGCTTCCCTCTCGAACGGCCCCGAGCATCCTTCGGCGCCTCAGGGCGCCAGTTCGAGGGGCGCACCCGTCACCCAGTGCCCGCGCACCGCGTCGGTCGGCCGCTGCGGGCCGAGCGCCGGCAGCCCCCAGGCGCCCAGCGCGTCGATGACGGCACGCAGGTCGGTGCCGCGCTCGGTCAGCTGGTACACCGTCGCGTTGGCCGGCCGTTCCAGCTTGCGGCGCTCGACCAGCTCCTCCGCCTCCAGCTGCTTGAGCCGGGTGGCCAGGATGTCCGTGCTGACGCCGGGCAGGTCGGCGTGCAGGTCCGTGTACCGGCGCGGCCCGCCGAGCAGCTCACGGACGATCAGGAGGCTCCAGCGCTCCCCGACCGCGTCCAGGGCGCGGGCGACGGCGCAGTACTGGTCGTAGCTTCGGCGTGACATGCCATCAGCATAGCCAAAAGGTTGGACTTTCCAAGTGCCTACTTGGTAGAACAAAGCAACCAGATGGTGAAGCCGGGAGGCAGCAGTGGAGTTTCGGCAGTCCAGCAAGCTCGCGGGCGTGTGTTACGAGATCCGCGGCCCCGTGGTCGACCAGGCCAACGCCCTGGAGGAGGCCGGGCACAGCGTGCTGCGGCTCAACACGGGCAATCCGGCACCGTTCGGCTTCGAGGCACCCGAGGAGATCCTCCAGGACATCATCCGCAACCTGCCGAACGCACACGGCTACAGCGACTCGCGCGGGATCCTGCCGGCCCGCCGCGCGGTGGTGCAGTACTACCAGCAGCGCGGGGTGACCGGGGTGGACGTCAACGACGTCTTCCTCGGCAACGGCGCCTCCGAGCTGATCCAGATGGCCGTGCAGGCCCTGGTGGACGACGGCGACGAGGTGCTCGTGCCGGCCCCCGACTTCCCGCTCTGGACGGCCGTGGTGCGGCTGGCCGGCGGCAAGGCGGTGCACTACCTCTGCGACGAGGAGGCCGACTGGTACCCGGACCTCGACGACATCGCCGCCAAGATCACCTCGCGGACCAAGGCGATCGTGGTGATCAACCCCAACAACCCGACCGGCGCGGTCTATCCGAAGGAGTTGCTCACCGGGATCCTCGACCTGGCCCGCCGGCACGGCCTGATGGTCCTCGCCGACGAGATCTACGACAAGATCCTCTACGACGGCGTCGAGCACCACTGCCTGGCCGCGCTCGCCGACGACGTCCTCACCCTCACCTTCAACGGGCTCTCCAAGGCCTACCGGGTGGCCGGCTTCCGCAGCGGCTGGCTGGTGGTCTCCGGGCCCAAGCAGCACGCCAGGGACTACCTGGAGGGGCTGACCATGCTGGCCGGCATGCGGCTGTGCCCCAACGTGCCGGCCCAGTACGCGGTGCAGGCCGCGCTCGGCGGCCACCAGTCGATCGCCGACCTGACCCTGCCGAACGGGCGGCTCACCGAGCAGCGCGACGTCACCTGGCGGGCCCTCAACGAGCTGCCGGGGGTGAGCTGCGTCAAGCCCAAGGGCGCGCTGTACGCCTTCGCCAAGCTGGACCCGGCGGTGCACAGGATCAAGGACGACGAACGCTTCGTGCTCGACCTGCTGCTCCGCGAGAAGATCCACATCGTCCAGGGCACCGGCTTCAACTGGCCCCGCCCGGACCACTTCCGCTTCGTCACGCTGCCCCGGGCCGACGACCTGGAGACGGCGATCAGCCGGATCGGCCGCTTCCTCACCACCTACCGCCAGTAACGTTTCTGCGCCACCGAACTGCCGGTTCTTCACCCGAAAGACCAAGGTACGAACCGGAACCCGCGCCTGCCCCGCACTGCCGTACGCGTCTTACGGGCCGTCGATCCGCCACTGACACTGGGGAAGATCGACAGCCCGACGTTCCCGGTGGGGGGATCCCATGGCACAGCCCTTCGAACTACCCGACTTCTACTTGCCGCATCCGGCCACCCTCAACCCGCACCTGGAGCCCGCCCGCGAGCACACCCGCAGCTGGGCGCGCGAGATGGGCATGCTGGAGGGCAGCGGCATCTGGGAGCTCCAGGACCTGGAGGACCACGACTACGCGCTGCTCTGCGCCTACACCCACCCCGACTGCGACAGCGCCACGCTCGACCTGGTCACCGACTGGTACGTCTGGGTCTTCTTCTTCGACGACCACTTCCTGGAGATCTTCAAGCGCACCCTGGACCGCAGTGGCGGCCAGGCCTACCTCGACCGGCTGCCGCTCTTCATGCCGATGGACCTTACGGACGGCTTCCCCGAGCCGACCAATCCGGTCGAGGCGGGCCTGGCCGACCTGTGGGCGCGCACCGTGCCGCACATGTCGCCGGACTGGCGGGCCCGGTTCCGGGAGAGCACCGAGCACCTGCTGAACGAGTCGATCTGGGAGCTCTCCAACATCGACAAGGGTCGGGTGGCCAACCCGGTCGAGTACATCGAGATGCGCCGCAAGGTCGGCGGCGCGCCCTGGTCGGCCGGCCTGGTCGAGTTCGCGGCCAAGGCCGAGATCCCGGCCCGGGTGGCCGGCAGCCGGCCGCTGCGCGTGCTGCGCGACACCTTCTCGGACGGCGTGCACCTGCGCAACGACCTCTTCTCGTACCAGCGCGAGGTGGGCGAGGAGGGCGAACTGAGCAACGGCGTGCTGGTCCTGGAGACCTTCCTCGACTACAGCACCCAGCAGGCCGCCGACGCGGTCAACGAGCTGCTGACCAGCCGGCTGCACCAGTTCGAGAACACCTTCTTCACCGAACTGCCGCCGCTCTTCGCCGAACACGGCCTGGCTCCCGACGAGATCGCCCGGGTGCTCGCCTACGCCAAGGGCCTTCAGGACTGGCAGTCCGGCGGCCACGAGTGGCACATGCGCAGCAGCCGCTACATGAACGACCATGCCAACCAGCGCGGTTCGGCCTTCTCGCTGGTGCCGGTGGGCCTGGGCACCTCGGCCGCCGAGATCGGCCGGTTCCTCGACCCGGCGGCGCTGCGCAGCTTCACCCACGTGCCCTACCAGGACGTGCCGCCGTTCCAGGTCCCCGAGATGTACCTGCCGTTCGAGCCCGGGCTGAGCCCGCACCTGGCGGCCGCGCGGCGCAACTCCACCGCCTGGGCGCGGGAGATGGGCTACCTGGACGTGATCCCGGGCGTGGTCGACTCCGGGGTCTGGGACGACCACAAGATCGTCGCCGTCGACCTGGCGCTCTGCTCGGCCGGCCTGGATCCGGACGCCACCCCGGAGGAGCTGGACCTCTCCGCCGAGTGGCTGGTCTGGGGCACCTACGGGGACGACTGGTTCCCGCTCGGCTACGGCCACCCCGCCGACGTGCAGGGCGCCCGGGCCTGCGTCGACCGCCTCGCGCAGTTCCTGACCAGCTCCCCCGCCGAGCCGATGCCGACGCCGGTCACCGCCCTGGAGCGTGGCCTGGCAGACCTCTGGCCGCGCACCGCCGACCCGATGCCGCCGGCTGCCCGCGAGGCCTTCCGCAAGGCGGTCGGCGACATGCTGGACAGCTGGGTCTGGGAGATCGCCAACGTCGCCGAGCACCGCATCCCCGACCCGGTCGACTACATCGAGATGCGCCGCCACACCTTCGGCTCCGACCTGACCATGAGCCTGGCCCGGTTCGCCAACCAGCGCACGCTGCCCGACGCGGTGTTCCGCTCGGGCACCATCGAGGCCGTGGAGCACGCGGCCGCCGACTACGCCTGCCTGATCAACGACCTCTTCTCCTACCGCAAGGAGATCCAGTACGAGGGTGAGATCCACAATGCCGTCCTGGTGGTGCAGAACTTCCTCAACTGCGATCTGCCGCACGCCCTGCGCGTGGTCTCCGACCTGCAGACCTCCCGGATGCGGCAGTTCGAGCACCTGACCGCCCACGAGCTGCCCCAGCTCTGCGAGGACCACCGGCTCGACGCCGCCCAGCGCGCCGAACTCGAGGACTACGTCCAGGACCTGCGCAACTGGATGAGCGGGATCTACGTCTGGCACCGGGACGTGGGCCGCTACCGGGACTCCGAGCAGGAGTACCAGCCCGCCGCGCACCACCAGCGGCTGGCCGCGGCGGCGGCCGGCCCGGTCACCGCCTTCCGGGTGCCCGCCCCCAGCGGCCTCGGCACCTCGGCCGCCCGGGTCGCGGCACTCGGCTGACCCGCGCCCCGCCACCGCCGGGTGCTCCGCAGAACCGACCGGAGCACCCGGCTGGGTAGGCTCCCTCCATGAGCTCCCTCGACCACCGCGCGCTCGTCGCCGAGCAGACCGCCAGGTTCGTGACCCTCACCAAGGGCGCCGACCTGACCACCCCCGTCCCCAGCTGCCCGGGCTGGACCCTGCTCGACCTGATCCGGCACACCGGCAGCGTGCAGCGCTGGTTCTCGGTGCTGCTGCGCCAGCAGATCCAGCAGCGGCCGACCAGCCGCGACGTCGAACTCGCGCTGCCCGCCGAGGAGGACGGCTACCGCGACTGGCTGGCCGCGAGTGCCACCGTGGCCGCCGAGGCGTTCGCGACCGTCGAGTCCGACGCCCCGATGTGGGCCTGGGGCGCCGACCAGCACGCCCGCTTCTGGGCCCGCCGGATGCTCTGCGAGACCCTGGTGCACCGGGTCGACGCCGAACTCGCGCTGGGCCTGCGGCCGGAGATCGACCCGGCGCTGGCCGCGGACGCCGTCGCGGAGTTCCTGGTCAACCTGCCGTTCGCGGTCGGCTTCGCCCCCAAGACGGCCCAGCTGCGCGGCACCGGCGAGACGATCCGCTTCACCCGCACCGACGGCGAGGGCGACTGGACGGTCCGGCTGGACCCGGAGGGCTTCGGCCTGACCCCGAACGACGCGGACGGCGACACCCCGGCGGACGCCACCGTCCAGGGCAGCGCCGCCGACCTGCTGCTCCTGCTCTACGGCCGCCTCGACCGGACGGCCCCCGGCCTCGAGGTCCACGGCGACCAGGAGCTGCTGGCCCGCTGGTTCGCGAACTCGGAGTTCTGACCCTCGTGACCACGCTCCGCTCCGCCGCCCTGTTCGCGCTGGCCGCCGTCGCCGAGATCGGCGGCTGCTGGCTGATCTGGCAGAGCATGCGGGAGTCCCGGCCCTGGTGGCTGGCCGGGATCGGGGTGGTGGCGCTGGGCGGGTACGGCTTCGTCGCCGCACTGCAGCCGGACAGCCACTTCGGGCGGGTACTGGCCGCGTACGGCGGGGTGTTCGTGGCCGGCTCGCTGCTCTGGGGCGTGCTGGTGGACGGCTTCCGGCCGACCCGCTACGACCTGCTCGGCGCGGTGATCTGCCTGGTCGGCGTGGGCGTGATCATGGCCGGGCCGCGCCGCTGACCGCGCCGGCCGGGCCCAGGCCCACCAGCTCCGCCACCGCGTCCGCCAGCTGGGCGACGACCGCCGCCGGGTCACCGAGCGCGGCGCCCACCATCGCACCGTCGCGCAGCAGTACCAGCAGGTCGGCCCGGCGCTCCGGTTCGGGCACCCCGACGGCGGCGAGCAACTCCCCGAGCAGCGTGCGCAGCCAGGCCCGGTGCTCGGCTATCGCCCGGGTGACGGGGTGCCCGGCATCGGGGTACTCGGCGGCGGCGTTGATGAACGGGCAGCCGCGGAAGCCGGGGCCGCACATCTCCTGCCCGAGCCGGGTGACCAGCATGGTGAGCGCCTGAACCGGCGTCAGGGCGGCGAGCGCGGCCCCGGCCTCGCTGCGGATCCGG
Organism: Kitasatospora sp. GAS1066B; assembly: GCF_041262605.1. Taxonomy (NCBI): domain Bacteria; kingdom Bacillati; phylum Actinomycetota; class Actinomycetes; order Kitasatosporales; family Streptomycetaceae; genus Kitasatospora; species Kitasatospora sp. GAS1066B. Next base: position 172,802 of record NZ_JBGCCO010000002.1, on the reverse strand, counting down.
GCGTCCCACTCCTGGATGTAGGCGCGGACCAGCTCCTCCTTGCCGGGGAAGTGCCGGTAGAAGGTGGCCCGGGTGACGCCGGCCTCGGTGACGATCCGGTCCACGCCGACCGCGCGGATCCCCTCGGCGTAGAACAGCCGGGTGGCGGTGTCGAGGACCCGCTGGCGGGCGGCGGAAGGTGTACTCACGCCACTGACCGTACTACGATCGCCACGGGAGAACGAACGTTCTGTCCACCTTCGCGAGCGCAAAGGAACCCCCATGGCCAAGTCCCCCGAGATCGGCGCCCCCGCACCCGACTTCACCCTCCCCGGGCTGCTCCTCACGGACGACGCCGCCGAGCGCCGCGACTACCGCCTCGCCGAGGCCGCGGGCGGCCCGCTCGTCCTCGCCTTCTACCCGGGCGACAACACCGCCGTCTGCACCAAGCAGCTCTGCTCGTACACCTCGGACCTGGACCGCTTCAAGGACCTCGGCGCCACGGTCTGGGGCATCAGCCCGCAGGACCTGGACAGCCACGAGTCCTTCGCCCGCCGCCACGACCTGCGCTTCCCGCTGCTCGCCGACACGGACCGTACCGTCGCCAAGGCCTTCGGGATCGCCGTCCCCGGGCTCGGGCTGCGCCGCTCGGTCTTCATCCTCGACGGCGACGGTACGGTCCGCTGGCGCCACATCGCGCTGGCCGGCCTCACGTTCCAGAACAGCGACACGCTGGCCGAGCAGCTGGCCGCGCTCTGAGCGACGACCTCAGTGCCCCCGGGCGATCCACTCCTCCAGGTGCGGGGCCTCGTCGCCGATCGTGGTGGTCGGGCCGTGGCCGGTGTGGACCACCGTCTCCGGCGGCAGCGTCAGCAGCCGCTCCCGGATCGACCTGATGATGGTCGGGAAGTCGGAGAACGAGCGCCCGGTCGCCCCGGGGCCGCCCTGGAAGAGCGTGTCGCCGGTGAACACCGCGTCCAGCGCGGGCGCGTAGACGCTCACGCCGCCGGGGCTGTGCCCGGGGGTGTGCCGGATGTGCAGGTAGAGGCCGCCGACCGTGATCCGCTGACCGTCCGTCAGCTCCTCGTCCGGGTGGTCGCCGGGGTGGGCCTGCTTCCACAGCGGCAGGTCGTCCGGGTGCAGCAGGATCGGCGCGCCGGTGATCTCCGCCAGCTCCGGCGCGGCGTTCACGTGGTCGTTGTGCGCGTGGGTGCAGATGATCGCCAGCACCCGCCGGTCGCCGACCTTCTCGGCGATCGCGGCGGCGTCGTGCGCGGGGTCGATCACCACGGCGTCCCGGTCGTTGGCGATGATCCAGACGTTGTTCTCCACCTCCCAGCTGCCGCCGTCCAGTTCGAAGGTGCCGGCGGTGACGAGGTGCTCGATCTCGGGTTCGGGGGGCGGCATGTGCATCAGAACACCACCACCGAGCGCAGCACGTCGCCGCCCTGCATCCGGGCGAAGGCCTGCTCGACCTCGTCCAGCGCGATCGTCTCGGTGACGAAGGCGTCCAGGTCCAGCCGGCCCTGGAGGTAGAGGTCGATCAGCATCGGGAAGTCCCGCGACGGCAGGCAGTCCCCGTACCAGGAGGACTTCAGCGCGCCGCCCCGGCCGAAGACGTCGAGCAGCGGCAGCTCCAGCGTCATCTCCGGCGTCGGCACGCCGACCAGCACCACGGTGCCGGCCAGGTCCCGGGCGTAGAACGCCTGCTTGTAGGTCTCGGGGCGGCCGACCGCCTCGATCACCACGTCCGCGCCGTGACCGTCGGTCAGCGCGCGCACCGCCTCGACCACGTCGACGCCGCCCGAGGCGTCCACCACGTGGGTGGCACCCAGGCCGCTGGCCCGGTCCAGCTTGCGCCGGTCCAGGTCGACCGCGATGATCTTCGCCGCGCCGGCCAGCCGGGCACCCAGCACCGCCGCGTTGCCGACCCCGCCGCAGCCGATCACCGCGACGCTGTCGCCACGGCTCACCCCGCCGGTGTTGATCGCCGCGCCCAGGCCCGCCATCACCCCGCAGCCCAGCAGTCCGGCCGCGGCGGGCGAGGCCGCCGGGTCGACCTTGGTGCACTGCCCGGCGGCGACCAGCGTCTTCTCGGCGAAGGCGCCGATGCCCAGCGCGGGCGACAGCTCGGTGCCGTCCAGCAGCGTCATCTTCTGCTTCGCGTTGTGGGTGGCGAAGCAGTAATGCGGCCGGCCGCGCCGGCAGGCCCGGCACTGGCCGCAGACGGCGCGCCAGTTGAGGATCACGAAGTCGCCGGGCGCCACCTCGGTCACCCCGGCGCCCACGCTCTCCACCACGCCGGCGGCCTCGTGCCCGAGCAGGAACGGGAACTCGTCGTTGATCCCGCCCTCCCGGTAGTGCAGGTCGGTGTGGCAGACCCCGCAGGCCTGCACCTTGACCACCGCCTCCCCAGGTCCGGGATCGGGTACGACGATCGTCGCCACCTCGACCGCTTCGCCCTTACCTCGGGCGATGACGCCCCTGACCTGCTGTGACATCCGGTCTACCCTTTCGCAGCGCAGCCGAGGAGCCGAACGACCCCTCGGGAGAGCATTCTCTCCCGAGGGGCCACCCGCGACGCCCATCCGTCAGTCGGCGCCGAGCCGCGTGGGGCCTGCCGGCCCCGGGTTCTCCTGCTTCATGGACGGCCGCCCGCCCGAAGTGCTCCGTCAGGGCCTTACACCGTCTCCACAGGCTGCCACCGAGCCGGGGGTTATCCACCGAGGTATCCGATGACCGGGACTTTGCCATCCTCGGCTGTCCGGCGCCGGGACCAGCGGTGAACGGATGCCGGCGAACCGGTTTCTTTCACTGGTCTTCCGTACCGGAAACCCTTCCTGACGATCCGTCAGATCACTGAGAGGGAACTCAGAGCATCTCCCGCAAATCTTCACATGACGCTGACCTGCGGCGCACCTGACGTATACCGCTCAACCCCGATAGAACGCTTGACCGGGTCCCTTCACTCCTCTTGACTCCCCATCACCACTGCTCACCGAAGAAAGGCACCCTCATGCCCACAGACTCCGAGCGCCCAGGCTCCGGGCGCCCAGGCTCCGAGCTTCCCGACGCGAGCCGCCGCGGCGCGATCCGCACCCTGCTGGCCGGCAGCGCCGTGGCGGCGATGGCCGGCTCCGCCGCGCTGGGCGCCTCGGCCGCCGCCCAGGCCGCCCCGAGCACCCCCGGCGCCGACCCGTTCGCCCTGGAGCAGCTGCCACCGGGGCAGGTCCGCGAGTACTGGATCCAGGCCGAGTCCTTCGAGCACAACGCCGTCCCCAACGGCTACGACGGCATGATGGGCACGCACTTCACCGCCGCCCAGACCACCTTCTGGGCGCTCGGCTACCGCGCCTACACCGCCAACTGGGGCGCCCCGCTGCCGGCCGACACCAGCCCGCACGGGATCGGCGAGAACAGCGGCCTGCCGGGCCCGGTGCTGCGCGCGCAGGTCGGCGACACCCTGGTGGTGCACTTCCGCAACAACGACGAGCACTACAAGTGGCCGCACAGCATGCACCCGCACGGCGTGCGCTACGACCGCGACAGCGACGGCGGCTGGCTGGCCGACGTGCCGGACCTGCCGGGCACCGCCGTGCCGTTCGGCGCCAGCTACACCTACACCTGGCAGGCGCTGCCCAGCTCGGTGGGCACCTGGCCGTACCACGACCACTCGGTGCCGCAGACCATCCCGGCCGCCGGCGCCGCGGCCGCGCCGCACCAGGGCATGGCGATGGGCGGGGCCGGGGTGATGGAGATCGGCGCGGAACTGGGCCTGCTCGGCATCATCGCGATAACGGACAAGCACACCCCGCCGGTGGACCGGGAGTTCATCCTCTGCATGCACGACGTGTACCAGGCCGACGTGCCGTCGATCTCCCAGGACATCGACATGTTCAACGCCGGCGCCTACCTGGACAACACCCCGACCTTCACCGCCAAGCGCGGCGAGCGGGTGCGCTGGCGGATCGTGGCGCTCGGCAAGGAGTTCCACGTCTTCCACCTGCACGGCCACCGCTGGCTGCGCAACGGCGGCTACGTGGACTCCGAGCTGATCGGCCCCGCGACCAGCCTGACGGTGGAGTACACCGAGGACAACCCGGGCGACTGGATCTACCACTGCCACGTGACCGACCACATGATGGGCGGCATGGTCGGGCGCTACCGGGTCTCCTGACGGCCGCTGACGAGCGCTCAGATCAGGCGGTGGCCGCCGCCACCGCCCGACCGGCCGTTCGCCCGCTGAACAGGCAGCCGCCGAGGAAGGTCCCCTCCAGCGAGCGGTAGCCGTGCACCCCGCCACCGCCGAACCCGGCCACCTCGCCGGCCGCGTAGACGCCGTCCAGCACCGAACCGTCGGCCCGCAGCACCCGGGCGGACAGGTCGGTCTCCAGCCCGCCGAGCGACTTGCGGGTGAGCACGTGCAGCCGCACCGCGATCAGCGGACCCGCCTTCGGGTCCAGCAGGCGGTGCGGAGTTGCGGTGCGGACCAGCTTGTCGCCCAGGTAGCGGCGGGCGCCGTGGATCGCGGTCACCTGGAGGTCCTTGCTGAAGGGGTTGGCGATCTCGCGGTCGCGCGCCTCGATCTCCCGGCGCAGCGCGGCCTCGTCGATGAGGTCCTCGCCCGTCCTGCCGTTCATCTGGCGCACCAGGTCGTCGAGCCGGTCGGCGACCACGAAGTCCGACCCGTACCGCTTGAACGCCTCCACCGGACCTGGCGCGCCCGGCAGCGCGCGCCCGAGCACCTGGCGCAGGCTGCGGCCCGTCAGGTCCGGGTTCTGCTCGGAGCCGGAGAGCGCGAACTCCTTCTCGATGATCTTCTGGGTGAGCACGAACCAGGTGTGCTCGTACCCGGTGCCCATGATGTGCTCCAGGGTGCCCAGCGTGTCGAAGCCGGGGAAGAGCGGGACGGGCAGCCGGTTGCCGCGGGCGTCGAGCCAGAGCGAGGAGGGCCCGGGCAGGATCCGGATGCCGTGCTTGGCCCAGATCGGGTTCCAGTTCTCGATGCCCTCGGTGTAGTGCCACATCCGGTCGCCGTTGATCAGGTGGCCGCCGGCCGCGCCCGCCACCTGCTGCATCAGGCCGTCGACATGCGCGGGCACCCCGCTGAGCAGGCGCGCGGGCGGGGTGCCGAGCCGGGCCGGCCAGGCCTTGCGGACCAGTTCGTGGTTGCCGCCGATACCGCCGGAGGCGATGATCACCGCCTGTGCGCGCAGCTCGAAGGCCCCGGCCACCTCGCGCGAGCTGGCCACCCCGCGCTCCACCGTGCTGGGCACCAGCAGCTCGCCGCGCACCGTGTCGGTCACGCCCGCGGTCGCGGCCAGCTCGGTGACCCGGTGCCGGAACAGCGTGCGGACCAGGCCCTTGGCGACCCCTGCCCGCACCCGGCGGGCGAACGGCTCGACCAGCCCTGGCCCGGTGCCCCAGGTGATGTGGAAGCGGGGCACCGAGTTGCCGGGCCCGCTGGCCAGCAGTCCGCCGCGCTCGGCCCAGCCGACCACCGGGAAGAACCGCACCCCCTGCGCGTGCAGCCAGGCCCGCTTCTCGCCGGCGGCGAAGTCCAGGTAGGCCTTGGCCCACTGGCGCGGCCAGTGGTCCTCGGGCCGGTCGAAGCCGGCCGTGCCGAGCCAGTCCTGCCAGGCGAGTTCATAGGAGTCGCGGATCCGCATCCGCCGCTGCTCGGGCGAGTCCACCAGGAAGAGGCCGCCGAAGGACCAGTGCGCCTGCCCGCCGAGCGAGCCGGCCGGCTCCTGGTCGAGCAGGATCACCGTGCGGCCCGCGTCGGCGAGTTCGGCGGTCGCGGCCAGGCCCGCCAGGCCGGCTCCGATCACGATGACGTCGGCGTCCAGTGCCATCTGCGGGCTCCTCCAGACTCGGGGTTCAGCGCGGACGGACCTGGGGTCCGTCTGCGGGACCCCCGATCCTGCGGCCTGCGTGCCGGTGCGTCAACCACGGGCCGCAGCGCCGCGGTTCCGGCGTCCGTGGCGGTGTCCGTGGCGGTGTCCGTGGCGGTCTCTCCGGTGGCGGTGGTGGAATTCCGGCATTTCGAATTTCGCTCCACGATGACGCGAAATTAACCCGGGAAATGGCCTCGGTGAATTCGGTGGCGCATTCGGTAGACGCCTACGAAACCTGGCGGTAACTTACCTGGCAGTAGCAACCGCGGCAGTGCGCACACCCCCACCCCCACCCACCCTCAGTTTCTCTCCCCCAGGAGGAACCCGTGCTCAGCCCTGCCCGAAAACTCTTCGGCGGCCTGGCCCTGGCGGCCACCCTGATCGGACTGTCCGCGAACTCCGCCGGCGCCGACACCAGTGCCTACAACTCCTATGTCGCACTCGGCGATTCGTACGCGGCCGGGGCCGGCGTGCCCGGCCAGTCGGCCGGCCTCTGCCTGCGTTCGGACCACAACTACGGCCACCTGGTGGCCGCCGCCCTGGGCACCGGCTCGTACACCGACGTGACCTGCTCGGCCGCCAAGATCAAGGACATCACCGGCAGCCAGTACGACGCCTTCATCAAGGTCAACGACCCGCAGTTGAACGCCCTCTCGCCCGGCACCGAGCTGGTGACCCTCGGCATCGGCGGCAACGACCTGGGCACCTCGGACCTGGGCATCGCCGACGTGATCGCCACCTGCATCGGCGGTGCGGTGGTCAACCCGGCCGGCACCCCGTGCAAGGACGTCTACGAGCACGGCCACTGGGCCTGGGACTGGAGCTCGGCGAGCTTCACCTGGCAGTACGGCGAGGACACCCTGGTCGACCGGATCAACGGCGCCGCGCCGCAGCTGGCGAGCGTGCTGCAGCAGATCCACGCCAAGGCCCCCGGTGCCAAGGTGCTGCTGGTCGGCTACCCGTCGGTGCTGCCGGCCGACGCCTCGACCTGCGCGGGCCGCCAGCCGGTCACCGTCGGCGACGTGGCCTACCTGCACGGCATCCTGGACCAGGTGAACACCATGCTGGCCGACACGGCCGCCGCCAACGGCGCCACCTACGTGGACACCGCGACCCCGACCACGGGGCACGACGTCTGCTCCGACGACCGGTGGGTCGAGGGTGCGCTGCCCGGCTCGCCCGCCGTCCCGTTCCACCCGAACGCGACCGGCGAGCAGGCGATGGCGAACGCGGTTCTGGCCGCGCTTCGCTGACGTAGCGTCAGATCACCGAGCAGCGGTGGGGGTGGACCGGATTCCGGTCCACCCCCACCATCCAGCGGGTCACTCCCCCTCCGGCACCGCCCGGCCAGCCAGCGGCGCCGACCACTTCTCCTCCACCCGGCCGAACTTCCAGAAGGCCAGCGCGCCGGCCCAGGTGACCACGAAGAGCCCGACGATCGCGAAGCCCACGTTGTTCAGGTCCAGCGAGGCGATCCAACCGACCGGGCCGCCGGTGATGTCGTACTGGTCGGCCAGCAGCCCGACCAGCTCGATCACCCCGATCACCAGCGCGACCAGCACCGACAGGCCGGTCACCGTCAGGTTGTAGTAGATCTTGCGGACCGGCTTGGAGAAGGCCCACTCGTAGGCGAAGTTCATGAACGAGCCGTCGATGGTGTCCAGCAGGCTCATCCCGGCCGCGAAGAGCACCGGCAGCACCAGCAGCGCGTACCAGGGCAGCGAGAAGGCCGCCGCGCCGCCGGCCAGCACCAGCAGCGAGACCTCGGTGGCGGTGTCGAAGCCCAGGCCGAAGAGCATCCCGACCGGGTACATGTGCCAGGACTTGGTGACGGCCCTGGTCACCCGGCCCAGGATCCGGTTCAGGAAGCCGCGCTTGTCCAGCTGCTGCTCCAGCTCGGCCTCGTCGAAGTGGCCGCCGCGCATCTTCCGGAAGACCTTCAGGATCCCGTTGAACGCGCCCAGGTTGACCAGGCCGATCAGCAGCAGGAAGACACCCGAGACGCTGGTGCCGATCAGGTTGGTGGTGCGGTGCAGCTGGGAGCCGTCGGTCTCGACCGAGGAGGCCAGCGAGCGGACGCCGAAGGCCAGCAGCGCGCAGAGGCCGAAGACGATCGAGGAGTGGCCGAGCGAGAACCAGAAGCCGACCGAGAGCGGCCGCTTGCCCTGGCCCATCAGCTTGCGGGTGGTGTTGTCGATGGCGGCGATGTGGTCGGCGTCGAAGGCGTGCCGCATGCCCAGCGTGTAGGCGGTCAGGCCGAGCCCGGCGCCGAAGGCCTGGTTGCCGATCGCGTAGTGCTTGGGGGCGATCACCGCCAGCAGCGTGAACCAGCCGACCACGTGCAGCGCCAGCACGAAGGCGCCCATGCCGGCCAGCCGGACCCACTCCTCGCGGGTCAGGCGGGCGGTCCAGCGGGGCCGGGCGACGGTGGGAACCGGTGCGCTGCTCATCGGGCGGCGACCTCTTTCGGGGATGCGGAGCGGCAGAACTCGAACATCCTTCCCCTTCAGCGGCCGCAGTTGCAAGTGATGTGCAACTAGGCTCGGCATGCGGACACGATTTCCCGGCGGTTCGGCACTTTTGTCCGGTTTCTCCTCTATGGTCGGTGCATGCGACACCCCGTCAGCTACCCGTACCGCGTCACCCGCGAGGACCTGCGGATCCCGGTGGCCGAGGGCGTCGAACTGCACGCCCGGATCTGGCGCCCCGTCACCGAGCAGCCGGTACCGGCCCTGCTCGAGTACCTGCCCTCCCGGCTCGGCGACGCCACCGCCGAGCGCGACGCCGAGCGCCACCCCTGGTACGCCGGCCACGGCTACGCGAGCGTGCGGGTCGACCTGCGCGGCCACGGCAACTCCGACGGGCTGCCGGGCGAGGAGTACGGCGCCCAGGAGCTGGCCGACGGCCTGGCGGTGCTCGACTGGCTGGCCGGCCAACCCTGGTGCACCGGACGGCTCGGCCTGATCGGGATCGGCTGGGGCGCCGGCACCGCGCTGCGGCTGGCCGCGCTGGCCCCCGAGGCGCTGCGGGCGGTGGTCACCGTCGGCGCCAGCGACGACCACTACGACAACGACACGCACTACTTCGGCGGTTCGCTGCTCGGCCCGGCGGGCCACGCCAGGTCCGCCGCACTGCTCGCCTTCGCCGCCCGCCCGCCGGACCCCAAGTACGTCGGCGAGCAGTGGCGGCCCCGCTGGCTGGAGCGACTGGCCGCGGTCGAGCCCTACCTCTTCCCCTGGCTGGCCCACCAGAGCCGGGACGACTACTGGCGCCGGGCCGGCATCATCGACCGGTACGGCTCGATCAAGGCCGCCGTGCTGGCGGTGGGCGGCTGGGCGGATCCGTCCCGGGACACCGTGCTGCGGCTGGTCGAGCACCTGGACGCGCCGGTGCGCGGGCTGATCGGGCCCTGGGCGCGGCAGTACCCCGACCGCGCGCGGCAGCCCGGCCCCGCGATCGGCTTCCTCCAGGAGACGCTGCGCTGGTGGGACCAGTGGCTGAAGGAGACCGACACCGGGATCCTGGCCGAACCCGCGCTGCGCTGCTGGCTGGGCGAACCGGGCGGCGCCGGCCGCTGGGTCGGCGACGACCAGTGGCCCTCCGACGACGTCCGGGAGATCCACTACGGCCTGGCCGACACGCTGCGCACCGCCGGCACCCCCGAGGGCGAGCGCTTCGTGCCGGTCCGCTCCCCGCAGCACACCGGCGTCGACGCCGGACAGTACGTCGCGCTGGGCAGCGCCGCCGACCTGCCGCCCGACCAGCGCGAGGAGGACGGCCGCTCGGTCTGCTTCGACAGCGCCCCGCTCGCCGAACGGCTCGAGCTGCTCGGCCGCCCGGCCGTCCGGCTGCGGCTGCGCTGCGCCGCACCGCGCGGGCAGGTGATCGCCCGGCTCTGCGCGGTGGCGCCGGACGGTGCGTCGACCCTGATCACCCGGGGCGCGCTCAACCTCGCGGCCCGGCACGGGCGGGAGGTGGCGGTGCCCTGGGAGCCCGGCGCGGTGGCGGAGGTCGAGTTCGAGCTGCTCTCGGCCGGCTTCGCCGTCCCGCCCGGCCACCGGCTGCGCCTGGCACTCTCCTCCGCCTACTGGCCCTGGCTCTGGCCGCAGCCCGAGGACGCGGGGTTCGACGTGGACCCCGGCCCCAGCGTGCTGACCCTGCCGGTGCGCCACCTGGCCGCCGACGTGGGCCGGGCCCCGATCACCTTCGCCGAGCCCGAGCAGGCCACGCCACTGGCCGTGCGGCACGGGACGCCGACCGAACCGCACCCGGAGCGCCTGGTCGTGCGGGACCTGGCGGCGGGCGAGTGGCGCCTGGAGCTGAACCCGCGCACCGGCGGCTCGCTGAGCCACCCCGACGGCCTGGCCTGCACCGAGCAGGCGACGGTGAGCTGCCGGATCCGTTCGACCGACCCGGTCAGCGCCGCCACCCACGCCGAGTGGACGATCCGGCTGGAGCGGCCCGAGCACGGCTGGGACGTCACCGTGCTGACCCGCTCGGAACTCGCCTGCGACGCCGAGACGTTCACCGCGCGCAGCCGGCTCACCGCCTGGGAGGGCGGCGCGGTGGTCTTCGAACGGGACTGGGAGCGACGGATCCCGCGCACCGCGGGGTGACCTGCCGTTACGGCACGGGGTAGGTGTCCGGCGGGACCGCGTTGGTCTGCGCGTTGCCGCCGACGCTGGCCGTCAGGGTGAGCGTGTAGGTCTGGTAGGTGCTGTTGGTGGTGGTGTAGTCGGCGGAGTCCTGGAACTTGGTGAACGCGCAGTCCTCGGTGAACTTCTTGCTCGCGTCGTCCCAGTCGGTGCCGCCGGTGAAGTAGATGTCGTAGGTGCCGTCCTCGATGCCGGTCACCTTCGTGCTCTGGCCCTTGCCCACGTAGAAGGAGTAGGCCGACTGGCCGGCCTTGGTCAGGGTCAGCACGGCGTCCGTCGAACCGGCGGTGTTGTCCACCGTCAGCTCGCCACTGCCGTCGTCGTGGCCCTCGCGGACCCAGGTGCCGTTCTTCAGCGCACGCTGCTGCGGCTGCGGCAGTTGCGGGGCGGTGAAGGTGCTGGTGTATCCGGCGGTCGACAGCGCCTGCAGCGCGGTGGTCACGTCCTTGAGGCCCTGGGACTGGCCGGTCTCGGCGAGCGCGGAGGAGGTGGCGCAGACCTTGCTGCTGCCGATGTCGCTCTGCACGGTGCCCAGGTCGGTGGCCAGGGTGTCGAGCGCCACATAGAGCTGGCGGTGGGTGTCGGCGACCTCGGCCGGCGCGTCCGTGCCCTGCAGCCCCTGCGCTCCGTCGCTCGCCGCCTGCTGCGCGCCGGCCAGCGCGGTGCCCAGCTCGGTCACGCTGCCGGCCGAGGTGAGCTGGCCGAGCGCCGTGCTGAGCGGCGCTATGTAGGACTCCAGCGTCTGCCCGTACGGGACGGTGGTGGGGCTCGGGCTGCTGGTCGGCAGCGGTCCCATCGAACCGTCCGGCACCGGGCCGGGGTTCGGGCCCGGATAGCGGGCCGAGCTGCAGGCGGTGGCCAGCAGCAGCGCACCGGCGAGCACCGCCGTGCGGCGCAGCGGATGGCGACCGGCACTGCCGGTGATGCGAGGTGAGACGTGCAAGGTGAAGCCCCCCATAGGCTCGCGTGCGCGTGCGCGATCAGCGTCCCAAAACCCGGCCGACCGGGTCAATGGCCCGCGCACGCTTCGTGAATGACCGTGCACGACGAGTATCGGGCCGGCGGAGGGGGTGACCTGCGCCGTCTCCGGCGCGTCATCTACGATCATGCGGTGCTCGCCCTGACCGGACTTCCCCTGCAGCTCATCACCGGCCTGCTCGCCGTGGCGGCCTTCGTCGCCACCATGTGGCTCTGGCCCAAGCTCGGCGGCAAGGGCGTCAAGCCCGTACTCGGCCGGCTCGGCGCCTTCTTCGGCACCCAGGTGCTGGTGCTGGTGGCGATGGCCCTGGTGGCCAACTCCTACTTCGGCTTCTACACCAGCTGGACCGACCTGCTCGGCACCGCCGGCGGCCCCGGCAAGGTGGTGGACCACCAGCCGAGCAACTCCTTGCAGGTCACCGGCGAGCAGAAGTTCTACTCCTCGCAGGGCTCGGCCGAGGACCGCTCCGGGGTGATCCAGCAGGTTTCGGTGACCGGCGCCGCCTCCGGGCTGAGCAACGACGGCTACGTCTACCTGCCGCCGCAGTACTTCCAGCCGGCCTACGCGAACCAGAAGTTCCCGATGGCGCTGGTGCTCTCCGGCTACCCCGGCACGGCCGAGAAGCTGATCTCGCTGATGCAGTACCCGGCCAGCACGCTCAAGGCGATCAACGCCAAGCAGCTGCCGCCGATGGTGCTGGTGATGATGCGCCCCTCGCCGATCGCCAGCCGGGACACCGAGTGCATGGACGTCCCGCACGGCCCGCAGGTGGAGACCTACTTCACCGAGGACCTGCCCAAGGCGCTGGCCGCCGGCTACCGGATCGCCCCGCAGGCCTCCGCGCACGCCGTGATGGGCGACTCCACCGGCGGCTACTGCGCGCTGAAGTTCGCGCTGCGCAAGCCCGACGCCTACCACGCCGCGATCGCGCTCTCCGCCGACTACAGCGTCTCCAACGACCCGACCACCGGTGACCTGTTCGGCGGCAGCGCCCAGCTCAAGCAGGAGAACGACCTGCTGTGGCGGCTGCGCAACACCCCGGCGCAGCCGGTCTCGCTGCTGCTGGCCACCAGTCCCAACGAGGACAACTACCAGGCCACCCAGGAGATGGTGAACTCCTTCAAGGCCCCCACCAAGCTCTCCACCATCACCCTGAACAGCGGCGGCCACAACTTCCACACCTGGGGCCGGGAGATCCCGCCGGCCCTGGAGTGGCTGGGCAAGCAGCTGTCGGTGCCCGGCCTGACCGGCGCGCAGGGCGCCACCTGACGGTCCGTCACCTTCGCTACCTTCGTCGCCTGCGCCACCTTCGTCACCGCCGAAGCACATAGCCGGCTCACAGGCTCACCCCAAGGCCCTGCCAGGCCCGCCGTGGACCGTGGCGCCATGACCACGACCAGTTCCGCCCCCCAGAGCAGCGTGCCGTGGCCCGAGGCCGCGCACTACCCGCCGCCGCAGCCGCCCGGGCAGGCCGCCGACCGCCCGGACCACCCGGCCGGTCCCGAGCCGCTGTTCCCGCCCGCCGCGCCGCCCACCCCCGGCCCGAAGGGGCCGCGGAGCTGGTCGGGACGGCTGCGCACGCTGCCCGCCCGGACCTGGCGCGGACGGGCGGACGACCCCGGCTGGGTGCGCCCGGCACTGCTCGGGCTGCTGCTGGCTACCGCCGCCCTGTACGGGTGGAACCTGACCGCCTCCGGCTGGGCGAACTCCTTCTACTCGGCCGCCGTCCAGGCCGGCACGCAGAGCTGGCAGGCCTTCTTCTACGGCTCCTCGGACGCCGCCAACTTCATCACGGTCGACAAACCGCCGATGTCGCTCTGGCCGATGGAGCTCACCGCCCGGCTCTTCGGCCTGAGTTCGTTCACCGTACTCGCACCCGAGGTGCTGATGGGCGTGGCCACGGTCGGCGGGCTCTACGCGACCGTCCGCCGCCGCTTCTCGCCGCTCGCCGGGCTGCTCGCGGGCGCGGCACTGGCGCTCACCCCGGTGGCGGCGCTGATGTTCCGCTTCAACAACCCCGACGCACTGCTCGTGCTGCTGCTGACGCTGGCCGCCTACGCCTTCGTCCGGGCCACCGAGAGCGCGAGCACCCGCTGGCTGCTGCTGGCCGGGGTGATGTTCGGCTTCGGCTTCCTGACCAAGACGCTGCAGGCCTTCCTGATCCTGCCCGCCTTCGCGCTGGTCTACCTGGTGGTCGCGCCCACCGGGCTGTGGCGACGGCTTCGCCAACTGCTGGCCGCCGGGCTCGCCCTGGTGCTGGCCGGCGGCTGGTGGGTGGCCGTGGTGCAGCTGGTGCCGGCGGCGGACCGGCCGTACGTCGGCGGGTCGCAGGACGACAGCTTCCTGTCGCTGACCTTCGGCTACAACGGCTTCGGCCGGCTGACCGGGAACGAGACCGGCAGCGTGGGCGGCGGCGCGGCTGCTCCCGGCGGGGGCGGGGGCGCCGGCGGAGGCGGTGGGCCGCACTGGGGCAGCACCGGGCTGACCCGGCTGTTCGGCAGCGACCTGGGCGGTCAGATCGGGTGGCTGCTGCCGGCCGCGCTGGTGCTGCTGCTCCTCGGTCTCTGGGCCACCCGCCGCGCCGCGCGCACCGATGCGGCCCGCACCGCGTTCCTGGTCTGGGGCGGCTGGCTGCTGAGCACCGGTCTGACGTTCAGTTACATGTCCGGCATCTTCCACCAGTACTACACGGTCGCCCTCGCCCCGGCCGTGGCAGCGCTGGTCGGCATGGGGGTGGACGGTCTCTGGCGGGCCCGCCGGCGGCTGCCGTACGCGGCGCTGCTCGCCGTGCTGGTCGGCGGCACGGCACTCTGGGCGTACCTGCTGCTCGGGCGCAGCGCCGGTTTCGTGCCGTGGCTGCGCTGGGCGGTGCTGCTCGGCGGTCTGGGGGCGGCGCTCGTGCTGCTGGCGGCCGGGCGGCTGGCGGGCCGGGCGGCGGCTCGGTGGTCGGCGGTGGCGGGCGTGCTCGCGCTGGCGGCGGGGCTCGGCGGACCGGCGGCGTACGCCGTCGACACGGTGGCGAGCGCGCACACCGGCTCGATCCCGACGGCGGGGCCGCAGGTGGCGGGCGGCGGCTTCCCGGGCGGCGGCCGGCCCGGCGGCGGCGCCCCCGGCGGGACGCGCGGCGCCTTCCCGCGCGGTGGGTTCCCCGGCGGCGCCGGCGGCGCGTTCCCGGGCGGGGGTGCGCCGGGCGGCGGTGCCCCGGGCGGCTCGACCACCGGCGGCTTCCCCGGCGGCGGCCGACCGGCCGGTGCGGGCGGCGGCACCCGCGGTGGCGGCGGCGGTATGGGCGGCCTGATCGACGGCGCCCAGGTCAGCCCCACGCTGGCCACCCTGCTCAAGGCCGACGCCGCGAACTACACCTGGCCCGCCGCCACGGTCGGCTCGCAGAACGCGGCGAGCTACCAACTCGCCACCCGGGAGCCGGTGATGGCGCTCGGCGGCTTCAACGGCAGCGACCCCTCGCTGAGCCTGGCCGCCTTCCAGCAGGACGTGCGGCTGGGCCGGATCCACTACTTCATCGGCGGTGGCGGCTTCGGCGCCCAGCAGGGCGGCTCCGACGACAGCTCGCAGATCACCGCCTGGGTCAGCGCGCACTACACCGCGAAGACGGTGGGCAGCGCGACGGTCTACGACCTGACGGCGCCGACCACCTCCTGACCCGGGTGAGGGGGCCGATTCACCCGGCGGTGCATCGGCCCCCTCCCGTCAGCCGGTGATGTCCGTCGAGCAGTGCGTCCCGGCCGCCGGCATGGTGCCGTTGAGCAGGAAGCCGTTCACCGCGCTCTGGATGCAGCTGCTCTTGTCGTAACCGGTGTGCCCGTCACCGTCCCGGGTCAGCAGGGTGGCGTTCGCCAGGCCGCTCGCCAGGTGCTGGGCCCAGGCGTACGGGGTGGCGTCGTCGCCGGTGGAGCCGACCACCAGGATCGGGGCGCTGCCGGTGGCCTTGATCACCTGCGGCGGCGCGCCGTGGGCCGGGAAGGCCCCGCAGTCGTTGCCGACCCGCAGGTCGTCGATGGTGACCCGGCGGTTCAGGTAGGACGCCTTGGCCTGCAACTGCTGCAGGGCCTGCTGGAGTTGGTCGTCGGTGGGGCTCGGGGTGCCGTCGTCGGCGCAGTTGATCGCCGTGTTGGCGTCGGCCTCGTTGGTGTAGCGGCCGTCCGGGTCGCGGCCGTTGTAGTTGTCGGCCAGCACCAGCATGAAGTCGGGCGAGTGCTGGTTCATCGCCTGGGACAGGGCGCTCCGCAGGTAGCCCCAGTCCTTGGCGGAGCCGTAGAGCATGTCGAGCGCGCCGGTCCAGCCCTCGGTGGAGGTGAGCACGCGGCCGTTCTTGGCCGAGGTCAGCGGGTGGTTCTGCAGACCGTCCAGGAAGTCGGCGGCCTTCTTGGCGGCCGTGCCGGGGTCCGAGCCGAGCGGGCAGCCGCTCTGCGTCACGCAGTCGGCGGCGAAGTGCTCGAAGACGCCCTCGAAGCCGATCTGCTGCTGGACGTCGGCGGTGAGCGCGTCCAGGCTCGGGTCCATCGCGCCGTCCAGCACCAGACGACCGGTGCGGCCGGGGAACTCGTCCGCGTAGACGGTGCCGAGGTAGGTGCCGTAGGAGAAGCCCAGGTAGTTCAGCTTCTGATCGCCCATCACCCCGCGCAGCACGTCCAGGTCGCGCGCCGCGTTCACGGTGCCGACGAACGGCAGCAGCTTGCCGGACTTGGCGGCGCAGCCGCTCTCGAAGTCCTTCATGGTGGTCGCGGTCGCGTGGTCCTGGGCGTTGAGCTTGTCGCGGTCCGCGTCGTCCAGGCAGTGCACGGCGGTGCTCCGGCCGACCCCGCGCGGGTCGAAGCCGACCAGGTCGTACCGGTCGCCCAGGGTCTTGAACCGGCTGTCCGCCGTGTTCGCGAGGTAGTCGAGGCCCGAGCTGCCGGGGCCGCCCGGATTGAAGAAGAGCGAGCCGAGCTTCTGGCCCTGCTGCGCGGCGGGCTTGCGGATCAGCGCGATGTCGATGGTGTCCGCGCCCGGGTGGGCGTAGTCCAGCGGGACGTGCGCGGTGCCGCACTGGAAGGCGGACAGGTCGGTGCCCCGGGTGTCCGGATCCGCCGAGCAGCTCCCCCAGGCGACCTGCTGTCCGTAGAACGGCTTGAGCGCCGGGTCGTCGGCGCCGGCCGGCGTGGCGGAGGGGGATGGCGCGGGCGGGGTACTGGTCGAGGCCCGCACCGCCGACGGGGCCGGGCTCTTGGCGACGGGGGATCCCCCGGACCCGCCGCAGCCGGCGACCACGGTGACCCCCAGCACTGCGGGCAGGATGCGGCGCGACGCACGCGCCAGAGTGAGCTTCACCGCAGAGAGATATCACCTTCTCTTCGTATAAGCACACCCATTGCATCGCTATCCCGCATCCGGCTCCGGCAGCGCCGCCCGCACCGCCGCCAACTCCGGCCCCGGGCCGTGCTGCTGGAGGTACCGCAGCCCGTGGCGCAGGTAGGCGCGCGGGTTGGTGCTCAGCAGCCGGGCCCAGGAGGGCTTGCGCTCCCCGCGCAGCCAGGCGTAGCAGGCCAAGGCGTAGCCGAACTGCCGCTCGGAGAGGTAGCCGAGCCGTTGCCAGGACTGCTGCCGGTGGTTGCGGCTGGTGGTGAAGGCGGAGTTGGCGGCGAAGACGCCCAGCCCGAAGTAGACCGTGAACAGGTCGGTCAGCGGCTCGTGGTCCTCACGCGTCCGGCTGATCCGGCCCTCGCCCAGCAGCCGGACGTGGCCCAACTCGTGGGCGATGGTGGCGATCAGGGCCGTCGGGCGGGCCGCCATCCGCTGGTCGATGCCGATCACCGCCAGCCCGTCGCGTCGCCGGTAGTGACCCGCCGCGTAGCGCGAGCGGCTGGTCAGGCCGAGTTCGGCGACCATCGCGTCCTCGCCGGAGTCCGGCTCGATCTCGACGGTGATCACCTCGGGGTGGACCCCGACGACGGTGCGGATCGTGCCCACCAGACGGCGGATCTCGTCGGGCGTGCCCGCGTACGGCCCGGGGAACTGCTCGGCGGTCGGCAGCACCGGCTCGCGCAGCAGCGGACCCGGGCCGAACTCATCGGCCAGCCAGGCCGTCGACCGCTCGATCCAGACCCGGGCATCGGCCCCCACCGGGCAGGCCGCCAAGCGCGTCCACATCCCTGCTCCCCCGTCCGTCGACCCTGACGGTACGGTACAGCGGCGCCCGCGTTGACCAACCGTCAGCGCCTCCGGAGCACTCCGCGAGCCGCCGTCAGCCGCCGATCGCCGACATCGGCCGCTCCGGCTGGACGAAGGCCGCGGAGTTGATCTCGTGCCCCGGGCCCTTGCGCGCGATCGTGTTGCGCCAGGCCCGCTCGATCTCGGCGTCCGCCGCCCCGCCGCGCAGCAGCGCGCGCAGGTCGGACTCCTCGGTCGCGAAGAGGCAGTTGCGCAGCTGGCCGTCGGCGGTCAGCCGGACCCGGTCGCAGGTGCCGCAGAACGGCCGGGTGACCGAGGCGATCACGCCGAGCACGGTGTCCGTCCCGGCGATCCGGAACTCCTCGGCCGGCGGGGTGCCGCGCCCGGCGCCGAGCGGCGCGCGCTCCACCGGGATCAGCCGGTAGCGGGTGCCCAGCACGGCCAGCAGCTCGTCGGCGGTGATCATCGCCGAGCGGTCCCAGGCGCCCTGGGCGTCCAGCGGCATCGACTCGATGAACCGCATCCGGTAGCCGTGATCGGCGGCGAACGCGACCAGGTCGAGGATCTCGTCGTCGTTGACCCCGCGCACCGGCACCGCGTTGATCTTGACCGGGGCCAGCCCGGCCGCCTGTGCGGCGGCCAGGCCCGCGAAGACGTCCTCGATCCGGTCACGCCGGGTGATCTCCTGGTACCGGTCGCGGCGCAGCGTGTCCAGGCTGACGTTGACCCGGCGCAGCCCGGCGGCCTTGAGGTCGCCGGCCATCCTGGCCAGCCCGATCCCGTTGGTGGTCAGCGACAGTTCCACGCCCAGCTCGGTCAGCCGCCCCACCAGGCCGGGCAGGCCGCGCCGCAGCAGCGGCTCGCCCCCGGTCAGCCGCACCGAGGCGATCCCCAGCCGCCGCACCGCGATCCGCGCCAGCCGGATGATCTCCTCGTCCGTGAGCACCTCGGCCTTCGGGAGCCAGTTGAGGCCCTCGGCCGGCATGCAGTAGGTGCAGCGCAGGTTGCAGCGGTCGGTCAGGGAGATCCGCAGATCGGTGTGGACCCGGCCGAAGCGGTCGACCAGCGGGGAGGGTGCGGTGTGCATGACTGCCAGTAGAAAACGACACGCGGCAAAGATCCAGCGGCGCATCGACCGGCGTCCGTACAAGGTCAGCGGCGCACCCTTGTGCAATCACACAGCGCGCGGGCGGCCCGCCGACCGCCATGCTGGTGGCATGGCCGAGCTTCCCCCGCCCACCTCGCCCGTTCCCGCCCTGGTGCTCGCCGCCGGCGGCGGCCGGCGGCTGGGCGGCCGGCCGAAGGCGCTGCTGCCCTTCCAGGGCCGCCCGCTGGTCGAGCACGCCGTCGAGGTGGTGCGCGAGGGCGGCTGTGATCCGGTGCTCGTGGTGCTCGGCGCGGCTCGTGACCAGGTGCTCGCCACGGCCGAGCTGGCCGGCTGCACGGTGCTCGCCAACCCCGACTGGGCCGAGGGCATGGGCGGCTCGCTGCGCACCGGCCTGGCCGCGCTGCCGGCCGGCTGCTCGGGCGTGCTGGTCTCGCTGGTCGACACCCCGGGCGTCACCCCCGCCGCCGTTGCCCGGCTGCTCGCCGCCCACCGCGCCGGCGCCACGCTGGCCGCCGCCGGCTACCGGGGCCGCCGCGGCCACCCCGTGCTGATCGGTGCCGAGCACCTCGCCGAGGCCGCCGAGACCGCCCGCGGCGACGCCGGCGCCCGCGCGCTGCTGACGAACCATCAGGCCGAACTGCGCCTCGTCGAGTGCGGCGACATCGCCGTCCCCGACGACCTGGACACCCCGGCCGATCTGGCCCGCTGGTCGGCGGGTTGACGCCCGCGGGGGCTCCGCGCGCCGAGGGATTCACCCTGAAAAATCCCTGATCATTCCGACATTCGGCACCATCGAACGGCCCGATCGGGGACGATGGAGGGCGACCCGCCCCTCTCACCCGAACGGACGGTGCGCGCCTTGTCCGGACATCCGCTGCCCGACGACTTCACCGGCAACGACTCCTGGGACGGCGGTGGACCGCGTCCGGGGGACCAGCTCCCCGAGGCCGCGACCGCACCGGCCGGCGCGCGGGCGATCCGCTGTCCGGCCTGCCGGCGCGAGCATGTCTACGAGCCGCCCACGCTGCCCTGCCCGTGCGGGGCCGCGCTCAAGGTGCCGCTGCTGCGCGGCGGGGTGCCGGTACAGGTGCGGTTCCGCTCCTGGGAGGACTCCTGGCTGAGCCTGCGCTGCCCGAGCTGCGGGCGCAACGACCAGTGGCCGCAGCCGGAGTTCACCTGTAACTGCGGTGCCACGGTGCGACTGCCGGTCGACCGGCAGCCGCGCGCGGGGGCCACCGGGCCGCAGGGGTCGCGCCCGCTCGGGGTGCGCCCCGGCGCGGCCGGGGCGCAGCACGGCGACGGTTCGCTGCTCGCGGAGCGCCAGGGCTACTCCGGCACACCGCGGCACACCACCGGGGTGCCGAGTGCGCCGGCCGCCCCGCCCGCCGGGGTGCCGAGCGCGCCCACCGCCCCGCCGATCCAGCCCGCCGTGCCGCAGGGCGGTCGCTGGCAGAACCGGCCGCCGTTCCGCCCGCAGCCGATCCGCACCGGGCAGGACGCCGTGCTGGCCGCCGCCCGGTACCTGGAGTGGCTCGGCTTCGGCGAGTTGGAGCTGACCGAGGGCCAGGAGCGCGAGGCCGTGACGCTGCTCGGCCGGCGCCTGGTGGCCCAGGTGGACAGCTGGCCGGAGCAGGCCGACATGCGCTCGGTCGAGTGCCTGTGGCTGCAGACCCTGCACGCCGAGGAGATGGCCGCCGCGATGTTCACCACCGCCGGGTACTCGCACCAGGCGACGGTGCGCGGCGAGCAGTTGCTGGTGGCGCTCTTCGCGCTGGACGAGGGCGGCGTGCCGCAGCCGGTGAACGGCGCGGCCGAGGCGCTGCTGGAGACCGGCTGGACCTCCTGACCGTCCGTCACCACCAGCCCCACGCGGCCACCCGACACCGCTCGAGATCGCTCGAAACCGCTCGAGAACCGGGAGAGAACGGGGAGAGAACCGAAAGACGTCGCGCTCGTGATCTGGTGCACAAGCTCACCCGAGTGTTGAATTGCGGTGCTCCACAGCCTGGTCGTCGGTCTCCGCCGCCGATCCGTCGCCGTCGGAGCCACCGCATGACCGTGGGGCACCGCACACAAGGAGGTGGCGTTGTCGGAGCACGGAACGGCCCCGCTGAGCGGGGGGGCGCGCGGCCGGCCGGCGGATGCCGACCGACATCGACACGGCACGCAGGGGGGCACCGGGGCGCAACCGCCCGGCGGGCCGCCCGGGGTGCCGCCGCACGGCGGGGGGCTGCATCCGGGGGCCGACGGCCCGCTCGACGAGATCACCAGTGGCACGGTGTGGCGGCTGCGCTCGCGCGCCTGCTGGCAGGAGGCCGCCGAACTGCTCACCCTGAGCGCCGAACGGGACGCCCGAACCGCCCTGGTCCGGGCCGAGCTGCTGATCGAGCAGTGCCTCTTCACCGCCGACCACTGGGACCAGGCCGAGGCCGCGCTGCGGCTCGCCGAGGCCGGGGTGACCAGCACCGAGCAGCGCGCGGCGGCCGCCTGCGCCCGCGGTTTCCTGGCCTACCTGGGCAGCGTGCTCGGGCCGCGCGACCGGCTGGACGAGGCGCAGGCCGCGCTCGGGCGGACCTCCGCGCTGCTGCCGCCGAGCGCACCGGGGCGGCCGCTGCTGGACTTCCGGCGCGGGCTGGTCGCGGAGAACCTGCTGCGCGACCAGACCGCCGCCTGGATCGCCTACCGCCGGGCCCACGAAGGGGCGTTGGCGCACGGCGACACCCTGCTGGCGTCCGCCACCTGGCGGCACCTGGCCGCGCTCGCGCTGGCCGGCGGCGACCGCACCCGGGCCCGCGAGGGCTTCGCCGCCTCGCTCCGGCTGCGCGAGGAGCTGGGCTTCATGGTGGGCGTGGCGCCGGCCCTGGCCGCGCTGGCCGAGGTCTCGGAGCCGGGCGAGGCGCAGCGGCTGCGCGCCGAGGCCGGGCGGCTGGTGCAGGCGCTGGGCGGCGTGCCGGTCTGGCTGGTGGGCCGGCTGGGCGAGGACGGCGGCACCGGCAGCCCCGGCGGCCCACCGGGCGCCCCGCGCGGGGCGCCGCCGAGCGCCCGCCCGGGGGTGCCCCGGATCCGCGGGGCGGCGGGGGCGGCCTGACGGCGACTTGAGCGGGGCGGCCTGAGCGCGGACGGCCTGGGCGCGGGCCGCCGGTCCCCCGGACGGACGCGGCGGGCGGGATCTCCGACGGCCCGTCAGCTAAGGTGAGGCTTACCTGAGGGGGTGGGGTGTGCACCCCGCCCCTCCCGGGGATCAGCCACGCCCGGGGCCACACCCCGCCCGATCCGATGGGGCCTCGCCTTGACCGAGTGCGCCTCCCCGTACCCGCCCCCGGCGCCCCCCTTCGCCGGCGCGTACACCGCGTTCGCCCAGGTCTTCCCGGAGCTCCGGATCCAGCACCGCCGCGCCGCCCACCCGCACGAGGGCTGGGTGCGCACCCCCCGGCTGCTCGCCGATCCGGCCCTGCGGGCCCGGCTGATCGCCACCGAGGCCCGGCACGGCCTGGCCCGCTACGGCACCGCGCCCCGGCCCGACGTCGCCGCCGGCTTCTGGCTGCACCGCTACACCTGGCCGCTCTGCCTGCTCTTCACGCTGCCCTGGCTGCTGGAGCGCCGGGTCCCGCTGCCGACCGTCGCGCAGCTGGCCAGCCGGCGCGCCGCGAGCGGCGGCGGGCCCGCCGAGCTGGCGCTGCTGGCGGCCCCGGAGCCGATCGCCTTCGCCTGCCTGCCCGGCGACCCGGCCGCCCGGCTGCCGGGGGCCCGCCCCGTCGCGGACGAGCCGGCCCTGCGGACCGCGCTGCGCGCCGCGCTGGCCGAGCAGTTGGCCCCGCTCCTCGCCGCCTTCCGTGGCGAGCTGCGGCGCGGTCCGCGCACCCTCTGGGGGCTGGCCACCGACGAAGTGGTCGAGGGCCTCTGGTACGCCGCCGGGCTGCTCGGCCAGGAGGCCCGCGCGCTGGCCGAGTTGGCAGCACTGCTGCCCGAGGGTGCGGACAGCGCCCCGTTCGTCGGGGCCGCCGCGTTCCGGACCACCGCGTTCCGGACCGCCGCGTTCAGGACCGCCGGGGCGAGCCGCCCGGCGGGCCCACCGACCCCGGTCCGCACCCGGGTGAGCTGCTGCCTCTACTACACGGTGCGCCCCGCGGACCCGTGCGTCGGCTGCCCGCGCTCCTGCGGCTGAGCGGACCCCGCCAAGCCTGCGGTCATATCATCATCCTGACGGAACGTCAGCTCTCGCTCTCTCCAGCGTATTTACCCCCAAACCGCCCACGCGGCCGAGCACCATCCGCCATGATGAACCTCCCTCGGGTGGCCCCGTGCCGTCCCGTTTCGCATGCCGAGAGAGCGAGGTTGGTCCAGCACCATGAAACTGTCGGACATACCACTGGGCTGGGCCGTGGCCGCCGTCGCCATCCTGCTGCCGGGCGCCCTCCTGGTGGCCTTCCTGCGCAGCAGGGGAGCGGCCACCGCGCGCGGCGCCGACTCCTGGGAGCGCACCGAGGAACGGCGCCGCCGCAAGGAGTCGCTCTACGGAGGCGCCTCCTACACCCTGCTCTTCTGCTGCGCGGCCGTCGCGGCCGCGCTCTCCTTCCACGGTCTGGTCGGCTTCGGCACCCAGAACCTGGGCCTGTCCGGCGGCTGGGAGTACCTGGTCCCGTTCGGTCTGGACGGCGCCGCGATGTTCTGCTCGGTGCTCGCCGTCCGCGAGGCCAGCCACGGTGACGCCGCGCTCGGCTCGCGCCTGCTGGTCTGGCTCTTCGCCGGCGCCTCCGCCTGGTTCAACTGGGTGCACGCGCCCCGCGGTCTCGGACACGCGGGAGCGCCGCAGTTCTTCGCCGGGATGTCGCTGTCGGCCGCCGTGCTCTTCGACCGGGCGCTCAAGCAGACCAGGGTGGCGGCGCTGCGCGAGCAGGGGCTGGTGCCCCGGCCGCTGCCGCAGATCCGGATCGTGCGCTGGCTGCGCGCCCCGCTGGAGACCTACGCGGCCTGGTCGCTGATGCTGCTCGAAGGCGTCCGCAGCCTGGACGAGGCCGTCGAGGAGGTCCGCGACACCAGGCGCGAGGCCGTGGTCAACCGCGAGCGCCAGCGGCTGGCCAGCCGCCGCGAACGAGCCGAGATCCGCGCGCTCAACCGGGCCCCCGGCGGCTGGGGCCGGGTCCGCACCGGCGCCGCCGCCCGGCAGTTGGAGCCCGCCAGCAGCGCGGAGCCCGCGATAGCACCGCTCCCCGCCCCGGAGACCGCCACCGCGCCCGGCCTGCCGGCCCGCCCCGGTCGGCGGACCATCGACCTCAGCACGGAGGATGACACCATGACGCTGCCCCGGCTCGACTCGCTGGAGCAGAAGCTCAAGGACCTGGAGCAGCAGTTCGGTTAGGTCCTGTCCGGTCGATCTTGTCGGATCAGCGCGCGGCGTTGGGCGCCCGGCTGGGCGTGCGCCCGAGTCGTCCTCGTACTGGACGTACTTGGGCGATTCGGGCGTGCGTCCAGGCGGGATGCCCGGCGTCGCGCGCCCGGCAAGATCGGCCGGACAGGACCTAGCACCGACGGCCGGCGCTGGCCGCAGCGGCGGTGGCGGTCGGCTCGGGCCGCTGCCGCCACCGCCGGCGGCCTGGCTCAGGCCGCTTCCGCCACCGGCGGCGCCGACAGCTCGAACCACATCCGCTTGCCGGACCCGCGCGGCTCCACGCCCCAGGCGTCCGCGAGCGCCTCGACCAGCATCAGGCCGCGCCCGGAGGAGGCCTGCTCCCCCGGGGTGCGCCGCTTGGGCCACAGGTCGGACTCGTCCTCGACCTCGATCCGCAGCCGCGGCTCGCGGCCGTCCTCGCGGTAGAGGCGGGCGGTGAACATCGCGTCCCGGTCGGTGTGCCGGATCGCGTTGGTGACCAGCTCGGAGGCGAGCAGTTCGGCGGTGTCGATCAACTCGGGCACGCCCCAGCGGCGCAGCGCGTCCCGCAGCTCGCCACGCAGCTCGGCGACCCGGGCCAGGTCGGCCTGCCCGATCCGGCGGCGCAACTGCTGGGCGGCCAGCCCGCCTTCGGGGCCGTCCCAGCGGAGCAGCAGCAGCGCTATGTCGTCCTCGCGCTCGGCGGGGTCGGCGGCCCGGGCGGCGATCCGGTCGGCGAGTTCCTCGATCGGGTCGCTCGCACCGTCGCCGGCCGAGCCCAGCTCACCGGCCACCGACTCGCAGAGCCGGGCCATCCCGGTGTCCAGGTCGAGGCCGCGCGATTCGACCAGGCCGTCCGTGCAGAGCACCACGGTCTCGCCCGGGTCCAGGCTGAACCGGGTCACCTGGTACTCCTGGTCGGCCCCGATGCCCAGCGGCAGGCCGCCGACCACGCTCTGCACGGTGCTGGTGCCGTCGGCGCGTCTCACCACCGGGTCCAGGTGCCCGGCCCGGACCGCGTAGACCACGCCGTAGTCGACGTTGACCTCGGCATAGGTGCACGTGGCGAAGTGGTCGGTGTCCAGGTCGGCCAGGAAGCGCGAGGCCCGGGCCATCACGGCGGCCGGCGGGTGCCCCTCGGCCGCGTAGGCGCGCAGCGCGATCCGCAGCTGCCCCATGATCCCGGCCGCGTGCACGTCGTGGCCCTGCACGTCGCCGATCACCAGGCCGACGTGCCCGCCGGGCAGCGGCACCACGTCGTACCAGTCGCCGCCGATCTGCAGCCCGGAGCCGGCCGGCAGGTAGCGCACCGCGGTGGTCACCCCGGGCACGGCCGGCACGTTGCGCGGCAGCATCACCCGCTGCAGGCCCGCCGCCAGCTCGTGCTCGGCGTCGTGCAGCCGGGCCCGGGCCAGCGACTGCGCGACCAGGCCGCCCAGGGTGGAGAGCAGGGTGCGCTCGTCGGCGTCCAGCTCGCGCGAGTCGTCGAAGCTGACCAGGCACAGGCCGATCGTCCGGCCGCTGGCCACCAGCGGCAGGTAGGCCCAGGCGCTGCGCCCGGTGCCGATCACCTTCGGCCAGGCCTGCGGGAACCGCTCGCGGTACTCGTCCTGGCTGGCGAGGAAGAGCGGCAGCCGGCTGCGGATCGCCTCCGCGGCGGGCTGGAACGGCTCCAGCGGCATCCGGTCGAAGGGGAGCATGTGCTCGGAGCGGTAGCCGCTGGCACCCAGGATCCGCAGCCGCCCGGCCTCCATCGCGGCCAGCACCAGACCGTCCGGCGGCAGTCCGGGCAGCGGCAGCTCGGTGAAGACCCGGGCCACGTCGCGCACCGTGACGGCCTCCGAGAGCGCCCGGGCTGCCTCCTTGATGAACCGCGACCGGTCCTCGCGCAGGGCGGCCTGCCGCCCTGCGTCCTCCCGCTTGTGCAGTTCGGCGGTGGCGTCCCAGAGGAAGCCGACCATCCGCGAGGGGCGGCCGAAGGCGTCGGCCAGCACCCGGCCGCGGAACCGCACGGCGTGCAGTTCGCCGCCGGGGAAGACGGTGCGGTAGTAGGCGCCGCACTGGCCGAGCTCGGCCACCGCGCGCTCGACTCTGCGGCGCACCACCGGCGCGTCCTCGGGGTGCAGCAGCGCCAGGAAGTCCTCGGAGCTGAGCTCCGGGGCGCAGCCGCGCACGCCCATGAAGCCGCAGGCGCGCTGGTCGGCCTCGATCAGGTCGCGGCGGATGTCCCAGTCGAAGGAGCCGATGCCGTTGGCGGCCATCGCCGGCTCCAGCCACTCCGGCGTCGAGTCGCCGCCTCGCCCCGGCAGGCTCTGCACCGTGGTGGGCAGCGCCACGGGCGGGGCGCCCAGGCCGCCCATCGGGCTGCTGCCGCGGGTGCCGGCGCGCCGACCGCCCTGGGCCTGCGGGCCGAGCGGAAGGCGTGCGGGCCCCTGCGGCTCGGGCTCAGTCGCCATGGTTCTCCTGCCCCTGCCGGGTCCGTCGAGTCGGGTGTGGCCCGGGGGCGGCACCACGAGAGTGGGGCGCCCGGTCCGGACACACATTCTCACTATCCTGTCGAATGTTCGACCACGCGGCAATAACGCCCGGTCGACCCGCGCGTAACGTGTCCGGAACGTTCGCGTCACACGCGCGGCAGCTCCGTCCCCGGCTCCCTACGCAGCTTCAGGTGCGGCCTCGGGTACGGCGCGTCACGACCGGTCCGCCACCACTTCGAACCAGGTGGTCTTGCCCTCGGACCGCAGCCGCACGCCCCAGGCGTCCGCCAGCGCCGCGACCAGCGCCAGGCCCCGCCCGTCGGTCTCCGTCTCGGTCGCCCGGCGCGGCCTGGGCAGCCGGGCGTCACCGTCCCGCACCTCGACCCGCAGCCGCAGGTCGGCGCCGAGCACCGCGTCCAGCACGGCGCCGGTCGAGGTGTGCCGCAGGGCGTTGGCGACCAGCTCGGTGGCGAGCAGCTCGGCGGTGTCGGCCAGCTCGGGGGCGCCCCAGTCGGCCAGCGCCCCGCGCAGGGCGGCGCGCAGCGCGGCGATCGCCGCGAGGTCCGCGGGTGCGAAGGCCGCGTGCAACCGGCGGTCGGGCGCGCGCTCCTCGGCGGCGCCCGCCTCGGCGCCCGTCTCGATCTCGAACTGCTGCTGACTTTCCATCAGATCTGCCCCCCAGCTGCGCTCTGATCCATCGTGAGTCCGGCTCGCCCCCGGTCGCAACGGTGCGTGAGACGTCAACTGAGGTGCACAGGGGGCTCACGGCGCGCAGTCTGCTGACACGCTGTCAACATCCGCCGTCCGGCGCGCTGCGGGGCGCGGCGCGATCAGGGCAGCTCTCGGGCCGCGAAGTCGACCGCACCGCTCTCCAGCGCGTAGTACCCGCCGCGCACCGCCAGCCGCCCGGCGGCCACCGCCGGGGCGAGCAGCTCGTCGGCGCGCAGCCGGGCCACGGTCTGCCGGGTCTGCTCGCGCACCACCGCCTCGACCAGCTCGGCGCCGCCGGCTCCTGCTGGCGCGCCGGATCCGCCGGTCGCGCCCGCCGCCAGCACCGCCTGGTACGGCGCGCGCAGGCAGCGCGCCACCTCCGCGAGGTGCCCCGGCAGCGACGCGCCGTCGTGCAGCGCACGGACGGCGGCGGTGACCGCGCCGCAGCCCTGGTGGCCGAGCACCAGCAGCAGCGGGGTGGCCAGCTCGACCGGGCCGTACTCGAGGCTGCCGGCGATCAGCGGGTCGAGGGTGTGCGCGGCGGTGCGGACCACCAGCAGGTCGCCGAGCCCCTGGTCGAAGACCAGCTCGGGCGGGACCCGGGAGTCGACGCAGGTGAAGACCACCGCGAACGGCGCCTGGCCGCCCGCCAGCTGCTGCCGACGGTCCGGCGAGGCATCCGGCCGGCTGACCGCTCCGCGCACCCAGCGGTCGTTGCCCGCCCGCAGCCGCGCCAGGGCTTGCGCGGCGTCCGCCGCCCTGTCCCCCGCTCGCGCGCCGGCCGGTGACGCCGCGGCCGCCGGCAGCACGCCGAGCGCGCCCGCCGCCAGCATCGTCCGCCGTCGCACCCTCGCCACCTCCGGTCGGCCGGCCCCCGCACCCGCGTACGGCTCTGCCTCCGCTAAACGAGCGACACCCCCGCCGGTCACCCGCGCAGAACACCGCAACCCGGGCAAGGCTGGACACGGCGACCCGATCCAGGTTCAATGGCCAGCAGAAATTTGAACGCCGTTCTAACCGACGGACGCATCCCTCCCCTTCCCCCCGGTAACCCGCGAGCGAGGCATCGTGCGACTCACCCCTACCGAACGGGACCGGCTGCTGCTCTTCACAGCCGCCGAACTGGCCCGCGCCCGCCGCGCCCGCGGCTGCCGGCTCAACGTGCCCGAGGCCACCGCGCTGATCGCCGACACCGTCTGCGAGGCGGCTCGTGACGGCAAGCGGCTCGCCGAGGCGATCGAGGCCGGCCGCACCGTGCTGAGCGCCGACGACGTGCTGCCCGGCGTGCCCGACATCGTCACCGTCATCCAGGTCGAAGCCGTCTTCGACGACGGCACCCGCCTCGCCGTCGTCAACGACCCCTTCCAGGGCGCCGGTTCACTCGGCGAGGACGGCCCCGGCGCCGCGCTGCCCGGTCCCGGCACCGGCTACGACCCGGTCGAGGAGACCGTCGTCCTCACCGTCCACAACACCTCGCCGGTGCCGATCAGCGTCACCTCGCACTTCCACTTCTTCGAGGTCAACCCGCGCCTGGCCTTCGACCGCGCCGCCGCCTACGGCACCCGCCTCGCCGTCCCGGCCGGCTCCTCGGTGCGCTTCGACCCCGGCGCCGTCGTCGAGGTCGGCCTGGCACCCATCGGCGGCGAGCGGGTGGCGATCGGCTTCGCCGGCCTGGTCGACGGACCGCTGGACGCGCCCGGCGCGCGCGAGGCGGCGCTGGAGAAGGCCCGCGCCACCGGCTACCTGATCAACTTCGACGACTCGGAGGTGGATTCGTGACCGCGATCTCCCCCCACGACTACATCTCGGTGCACGGCCCCCGGGCGGGGGACCGGATCCGGCTCGGCGACTCCGGACTGATCGTCCGCGTCGAGTCCGACTCCCAGGCGCCCGGCGACGAGTTCCTGGCCGGGTTCGGCAAGACCGCCCGCGACGGCCTGCACCTCAAGGCCGCCACCGTTCGCTCCACCTGCGACGTCGTGATCAGCAACGTCCTGGTGATCGACGCCGTCCAGGGGATCGTCAAGACCTCCATCGGCCTGGTCGGCGGCCGCATCGCGGCGATCGGCCGGGCCGGCAATCCCGACACCATGGACGGCGTGGAGGTGGTGGTCGGCACCGGCACCACCATCGTCTCCGGCGAAGGCCTGATCGCCACCGCCGGCTCCATCGACACCCACGTGCACCTGCTCTCCCCCCGGATCATGGAGGCCTCGCTGGCCTCCGGCGTCACCACGATCATCGGCCAGGAGTTCGGCCCCGTCTGGGGCGTGGGCGTCAACTCCCCCTGGGCGCTGCGGCACGCGTTCAACGCCTTCGACGCCTGGCCGGTCAACATCGGTTTCCTCGGCCGGGGTTCGTCCTCCGACCCGGGCCCGCTGGTGGAGGCCCTCGCGGAGGGCGGCGCCAGCGGCTTCAAGGTCCACGAGGACATGGGCGCCCACACCCGCGCCCTCGACACCGCGCTGCGCGTCGCCGAGGAACACGACGTCCAGGTCGCCCTGCACACCGACGGCCTCAACGAGTGCCTCTCGGTCGAGGACACCCTGGCCGTCCTCGAAGGCCGCACCATCCACGCCTTCCACATCGAAGGCTGCGGCGGCGGACACGTCCCCAACGTGCTGAAGATGGCCGGCGTCGCGAACGTGATCGGCTCCTCGACCAACCCGACCCTGCCGTTCGGCCGGGACGCGCTGGCCGAGGCCGCCGGCATGATCGTCTCCGCCCACGACCTCAAGCTCGACCTGCCCGGCGACGCCGCCATGGCCCGCGACCGCATCCGGGCCGGCACCATGGGCGCCGAAGGCATCCTGCACGACCTCGGCCTGATCGGCATCACCTCCTCCGACGCCCAGGGCATGGGCCGCGCCGGCGAGACGGTGCGCCGCACCTTCGCGATGGCCGGCAAGATGAAGGCCGAACGCGGGCCGCTGGACGGCTCGTTCGGCACCCGCGACGGCGGCGACGACAACGAACGCGTGCTGCGCTACATCGCCAAGCTCACCATCAACCCCGCCATCGCCCACGGCCTCGCCCACGAGGTCGGCTCCATCGAAACCGGCAAGCTCGCCGACATCGTCCTGTGGCGCCCCGACCACTTCGGCGCCAAGCCGCAGCTCGTCCTCAAGGCCGGATTCCCCGCCTACGGTGTCGTCGGCGACCCCAACGCCACCACCGACCGCTGCGAACCCCTGGTCCTCGGACCGCAGTTCGGCGCCCACGGCGCCACCGCGGCCGACCTGTCGGTCGCCTTCGTCGCGCAGGCCGCCGTCGACAACGGCGACCAACTGCCCACCCGCAGGCGGCGTGTGGGCGTGCGCGGCACCCGCGGCATCGGCCCGCGCGACATGATCCGCAACGCCCGCACCGGCCGGGTCGGCGTGGACGCCGGCACCGGACTGGTCTCGCTGGACGACGAACCCCTGCGCTCCGAACCCTCCGACAGCGTCGCGCTCAGCCGCCTCTACTTCCTGTAAGCATCGCCCTCACCCCTCTTAGGACTTACCGCCATGACCACCCCCGCTTCGCTCGGCTACTCGATGCCCGCCGAATGGCACCCGCACGAGCGCACCTGGATGGCTTTCCCCACCGACAACCAGACCTTCGACACCCCCGCGCACCTGCACGCCGCCCGGCTCGCCTGGGCGAAGGTCGCCAACACCATCGTCCGCTACGAGCCGGTGACGCTGGTCGTCAACCTCGGCGAGACGGCGGCCGCCCGCGAGTACGTCGCCGGCGAGGTCGAGATCGTCGAACGCCCGCTGGACGACGCCTGGATGCGCGACATCGGCCCCACCTTCCTGACCGACGGCCGGGGTTCGCTCGCCGCCGCCGACTGGATCTTCAACGGCTGGGGCGCCCAGTCCTGGGCCAGCTGGGAGCACGACCAGCACATCGCCGAGCACGTCAGCGAGTTGGCCGGCGTCCAGCGCTTCGCCTCCCGCCTGATCAACGAGGGCGGCGGCATCCACGTGGACGGCGAGGGCACCGTCCTGGTCACCGAGACCGTCCAACTCGGCGAGGGCCGCAACGCCGACTGGACCAAGGAGCAGGTCGAGGCCGAACTGCACGCCCACCTCGGCACCACCAAGGCGATCTGGCTGCCGCGCGGACTCACCCGCGACTACGACGAGTTCGGCACCCGCGGCCACATCGACATCGTCGCCTCCTTCGCCCGCCCCGGCGTCGTCCTCGCCCATGTCCAGCGCGACCCCGCCCACCCCGACCACGCCGTCTGCCAGGAACTCGTCGCCCTCCTGCGCGCCTCCACCGACGCCAAGGGCCGCCGCCTGGAGGTCATCGAGGTACCGGCCCCCACCGTCCTGCACGACGAGGACGGCGAACCGGTCGACTACTCCTACATCAACCACTACGTCGCCAACGGCGCCGTCATCCTCTGCGCCTTCGACGACCCGCGCGACCAGGAAGCCGCCGACATCCTGGCCGAGGCCTTCCCGGGCCGCAAGGTCGAACTGGTCGATGCCCGCGAGATCTTCGCGAACGGGGGCGGCATTCACTGCATCACGCAGCAGCAGCCGAAGGTGTGACGGTCCGTCAGAAGGGAGCGGCGGGCACGCGCTGACCGGGCGGCACGCGGCGGCGGCGATCGCAGCGAGCTGATCATCTTCCGGGAGCAACGCGCCCCCTGTCCGGCCCGAGGGTCGGACAGGGGGCGCGTCCAGACGACATGGTCGTCACGCAGGCAGCCTCAGCGCCGTCGCCTACCGGCACGGGCACCTGTCAGGTGTTGGTGGACCAGAGCGATCCGCCGTTGGCATCAGGGCTGGAACAGTTTCCACTGCCCCTCGGAGACGACCTGGACGGCGCCGTCGACCACCTTGATGGCGGTCTCGTCGTCGATCGCATACGTCGGCGCGGGAATCCGTGCCGCCCACCTCTCCGCGTTGGCCAAGGAGGCGTCGGGGTGGTTCGGGTGCTCCAGGTGCGGGATCACCGCGAAGTCGACGAGTCCTGCTCCCTGTCCCGTGACCAGGATTCTGTCGACGTCACCCTGGGGCGTGGCGAAGACGATGTCCTCCGACCTCAACGGTCCGTCGTTCCCCCGGGGCGGTTCGCGGTAGGTCTCGACAAAGGTGGAGGCAACGGCCATGCTCCCGGCGCTCACCCCCACGTAGACCGCCTCGGAGCGCAGCGTCGGCAGTAGGCCGGTCAAACCGGAGCGCCGCATCCAGTTGGCGAGAAACAGGGGGTCACCACCCCACACCAGCAGTGCGTCGGCGGCCTGGACCGTTGGCACCCAAGCAGCCTCCTCGATGCTCGAGAGCGCCGTCAGCTCCAGGATCCCCAACGACTTCCAACCCAATCCACACAACGGCGATGGGCCCTCACCGGAGATCGCCCGCCACGCCATGCCGGGCCCGCCGGGGAAGGGGTAGATGGCGGTGGGGATGAACAGGGCGTTGGACTCGGCGATCGGTTTGCCCAGCAGGTCGACCAGCGCGTCGTGGATGCTGCTGTTCTTGATCCCGGACGACGTGAGGAGTGCTCTCATGTACCTACCTCCCTGAGTTGCCTGCTGCGGAGCACTCGCTGCGCCCCGAACCTCGCTGGACCTGCGCTTGGGCCGGAAACAGACCGATCCGGGCGGTGCGATGCACCACCCGGACATCGGTCCGATCACGACAACGAGGCACTCCGACACCATAGAACGCGGGTACGACACAACCCGCTCAGAGCGGCTTCGGCTCCCGCTCGTACAACCGCCGTGACCAGGCGTACGACAGCACCGCGACCCCGACGCACCAGGCGATCGTGATGACCAGGTTGTCGCCGATCTTCGTTCCGGTCAGCAGTCCGCGCAGCGTCTCGTTCACCGGGGTGAACGGCTCGTACTCGGCGAACCAGCGCATCGCCGTCGGCAGGGAGTTGGTCGGGACGAACCCGCTGCCGAGGAACGGCAGGAGGATGAGGAACATCGGCGAGTTGCTCGCGGTCTCCACGCTCTTGGCCGACAGCCCCAGACCGACGCAGAGCCACGTCACGGCGAAGGTCAGCAGCAGGACCACGCCGAGGGCGGCGAGCCACTCGGCCGCGTTGGCGTGCGGCCGGAAGCCGACGGCTATCGCGGCCAAGGTGACGACCACGACGCCGATCAGCGTCTGGATGGTCGCGCCCACGACATGACCGGTCAGCACCGACGACCGGGCGACGGCCATGGTCCGGAAGCGGGCGATGACGCCCTCGGTCATGTCCTGCGCGACGGCGATCGCCGTGCCCTGCGCCGCGGCGGTCACGGCCATCAGGATGATCGCCGGGGCCACGTAGTCGGCGTACGCGGCGCGGCCACCGTGCAGGCCGGCCGGCATACCGCTGCCGAGCCCCGACCCGAGCGTCCCGCCGAAGACGTAGACGAACAGGAGGAGGAAGACCAACGGCATCAGGATGATCATCATGGTCAGCGACGGGTAGCGCTGCATGTGCCGCAGGTTGCGGCGCAGCATGATCCGCGCGTGGACGAGGGCGTGAGATCGGGTGTCGTCCATCGTCGTGGTGCTCATCGTCAGGCTCCCTTCTTGCCGGTGAGGGCGAAGAAGACGTCGTCGAGATCGGGGGTGTGCACGGTGAGCGCCTCGACCTCGACCGAGGCGTCGTCGAGCTGCCGCAGCAGCGCCCGCAGGGTGCTGACGCGGCCGTCGCCGGCGAGCTGGAGCGTGAGCGCGTCGTCGTCGCGGCCGGTCGGGGCGAGCACCGTCGCGGCGGCGTCGAGTTCGGCGCGGTCGGCGAAGGCCAGCTCGATGTGCCCGCCGGGGATGCGCGCCTTGAGCTCGGCGGGCGTCCCCTCGGCGACGATCCGGCCGCCGTCCAACACCGCGACGCGGTGCGCGAGTTGGTCGGCCTCGTCAAGGTACTGGGTGGTGAGCAGGATGGTCGTCCCAGCCGCGACCAGCGCGCGGATGATGTCCCACATCGTGCGCCGGCTGCGCGGGTCCAGGCCCGTGGTCGGCTCGTCGAGGAAGATCACCTTCGGGTTGCCGACCAGGGTCATCGCCAGGTCGAGCTTGCGCTTCATGCCGCCGGAGTAGGTCGACGCCGGCTTGTCCCCGGCCTCCGTCAGCTCGAACCGCTCCAGCAGTTCGCCGGCCCGGCGGCGTCCGACGGCCTTCGGCAGCAGGTGCAGATCGGCCATCAGCATCAGGTTCTCGCGGCCGGTGAGGTAACCGTCGACGGCGGAGAACTGGCCGGTGACGCCGATCGCGCGGCGGACCGCCTGCGGGTTCGAGGCGGGGTCCTGGCCGGCGATGCGGATCTCGCCGGAATCGGGACGGAGGTAGGTGGTCAGGAGGTGGACGGCGGTGGTCTTGCCAGCCCCGTTCGGGCCGAGCAGGGCCAGGATCGTGCCCTGCGGGACCGTCAGGTCGATACCGTCGAGCACGGTCTTCTCGCCGAAGGACTTGCGCAGGCCGCGGGCCGAGATCGCGGCGACGGCGGTGGTCGAACGGGTCGTGGTGGTCACGGTGTTCACACCTCCTCGTCCAGGCGCAGCGCACGGCGGATGGTGATGTCGCCGACTTTGGTGCCGGCGTGGACCTCGACCCTGTCGACCGGCTCGCCGGCCTGGGGGGCGTCGGCGGCGGCGAGCTCGTTGTAGAGCCGGCCAACCCCGGCGTTCAGCTCCAGCCAGGCGGCGCTGCCCTCGCGGACGCCGATCTCGACGCCGCCGTTCTTGGACGTGGCGGACACCTTGCCGCGCACGACCTCCCCGATCCGCACCGCGCCGTTGGAGCTGACGGCGGTGATGTCGGACAGCGCGCGGTCGACGGACACCGAACCGTTGGCGGCCTTGATGTTCGCGGGTCCGGCGACGACGCCGACCCGCACCTTCCCGTTGCCGGCGGCGATGTCGGCGGTGCCGTCCACGGTGCCGATGCGGATGTCGCTGGAACCGCTGTGCACTTCGGCGGGGCCGCTGACACTCTCGACGGTGATCTCGCCGAGGCCGCTGCGCAGGTTCAGCGGCCCGGTCTCGGCCAGCCGGATGGTGCCGAGGTCGGTCTTGAGCTGGACGGTGCCGAGCGCGCCGTCGGACTGGTAGTCGCCGAGCCCGGCCGTGCCGTGAACGTCGGAGCCGGTGGGCAGCTGGATGACGATGTCGACCGACTCGGGGCGCTTGCTGCTGACGCCGACGAACCGGTTGAGGCGCTTCCTGGAGACGATGTTCAGCGTCCGGGTGGCGTCGTCGTACTCGACGCGGGTGCCCTCGGCGGCCTTGATGTCGGCGGCCTTGTCCGGGTCGCTGGGGCGGACGTCGACGATCGTGTCGGTGCGGTCGGAGACGGCGAGGCGGACGTCGGCGACGTAGAGGTCGAGGGCGACCGCGATCGGGGATGGGGTGTTGAAGCTCGAGAGCGACATCTCGGGTTTCCTTACTCACAATGGCTTCGGTCAGTGGGTGCCGTGCTGTCGTGACGTTCGGGGATCAGCGGGCCCAGCCGCTGTAGCTCTGGCCGACGCCCCAGTCGGACTTCTGTGCGGGGGTGGGCTGCGTGGCCCGCCGGCCCTCGTTGGCCAGCCCGCTGGCGGCGGCCCGGACGAGCCAGGCATTGACGGAGAGCCCGCCGGCGGCGGCGGCGTCCTCGATCAGAGCCTTGAGGTTGGCGGGCAGCCGCAGGTTGATCCGGACCATGGCGGCGTCCTCGCCCTCGGCGACGGGCAGCCGCACCTCGACGGGGCCGGCCACGGCGTCGACGGCGGCCGGAGCGGCGGGCACGGGCGGCGGCGTCACGACGAACGCGGCCGTCCCGCCGCGCAGCCGGACATCGACGAGGCCGGGCGCGAGTTCGGCGGAGATCTCCTCGGCGGCGGCGGAGAGCGCCCCCAGCAGGGTGAGCCGCACCGCGGCGTCGAGCGCGGGGAGGAGCCGGTCGGCGAGTGCGCGGGCGTCCTCGCCGCCGACCTCGGCCGCGGTCGTCAGCTCGCGGCGGAGGTTTTCGACGTACTGGGTGAGTTCCATGACTCCACTGTGGCACCACTGTGGCGCCACTTCAAGTCCTTCTGGCCCACTTTGGCATACCAGCAGGTCAGCGATGGTGCCATGGGTGCGCGAAGCTGGCGCCGTGCGGTGCCGTGCGGTGCCGTGCGGTGCCGTGCGGTGCCGCGGTCCGCGGTGGTGATCCGACATCCGATCGGCCCCCGACCGGCCGGTCGCGCGATCGGCGATGGGTTTCTCGCGTCAATCTGGGTTACGGGTGGATTCCGGATCCGAAAGGCAGCGCCATGAGCAGACTGATCGTCACCGTGTTCGTCACCCTGGACGGCGTCATGCAGGCCCCCGGCGGCCGGAGCGAGGACGTCTCCGGCGGCTTCGAGCAGGGCGGCTGGCAGGCCCCGTACGTCGACGAGGACTTCATGGGCCTCATGACGACGGTCTTCGAGCAGACGGCCGACCACCTGCTGCTCGGCCGGAAGACCTACGAGATCTTCGCCGGCTACTGGCCCCGCGTCACCGACGAGAACAACCCGATCGCGGTGCGGCTCAACGCCATGCCCAAGTACGTCACCTCGCGCACCCTGGACAGCGTCGAGTGGCACAACTCCCGTCTGCTGAAGGGCGAGGCCGCGGAGTCCGTCGCACAGCTCAAGGAGCGGCTCGACGGCGTGATCATGACGCAGGGCAGCAGCGACCTCATCCACACCCTGCAGCGGCACGACCTGGTCGACGAGTACCGGCTGCTCATCAATCCCGTGATCCTCGGCGCCGGCAAGCGGCTGTTCACGGACGGCGCCGCACCGGCCGCCTGGACGCTCACGGAGTCCCGCGCCACCGGCGCGGGCGTGCAGTACTGCGTCTACGAGCGGGCCGGGAAGCCCACGTACGGATCGCTGGACGACGCGGCCGGGCCGCGGAACTGACGCGGCCGGCCGCCCACTACCACCGCAGCGCGCCGAAGTTGATCGGCTGCTGCCTGAACCCCGCACTGCGCTCGGTCAGTTGGCGCATCCGCTGGGCCATCTCGTCGGCCGGGAGGTGCTTGCGGTCGCCGTGGCCGGGGAGCAGCCACTCGAAGCGCAGCTGATCCGCCGTGCGGGCCAGGGAGGCGGCCAACTCCTCGATGGAGTACCAGGTGACGCTCTCGGCCACCTCGATGTCCGCCAGGCCGCGGGACCAGTAGAAGCTGTCGCCGCTGAAGCAGTACCGCTCGTCCGCGACGTACAGCACGCTGCCCAGGGTGTGTCCGGGGAGCGGGTGGGCGATCACGGACTCGGCGATCTCGACGGGGTCGGTGCCGCGCAGGATGCGGTCGGCGTCGGGGGCCGCGTCGAGGTCGCCCTCGTGGATCCACAGGCGGGCGCCGAACTGGTCGGCGTAGCGGCGGCCGTGGGCGGCGTGGTCCCGGTGGGTGAGCAGGACGTCGGTGATCGGACCCAACGCCTGGTAGCGCTCGGCCAGGGTGGCGCTCCAGCGGGGCGTGTCGATCATCATCTGGGTGCCCGAAGGGCGGCGCAGCAGGTAGGAGTTGGCGCCGGCCAGGTGGGTGGAGTTGTGGCCGCAGAGCCGGACGTCGTCGGTGAGCGCGAGCGGGAACGGGTCCAGCTCCGGATCCAGGCCGTGCGCGGAGTGCCGGATCGAGCGGGTGGGGCAGGCGTGTGCGGCCGCGTGCAACTGGCCGAGTTCGTCGGCGTTCCGCGGTTCGCGGAGCACCTCCGAGCGACCGTCGACCTCGCCGATCAGCCCGGGGGCGAGCTGCCGGGCGACATCACAGTTGGTGCAGCGGTCGTCGACGTACCAACCGCCCTCGGCTGCCTGCTCGTTCATGGTCTGGCTCCCTCCCGTGGCGCGCCCGAACAACCGGCCGCGCCTTCCTCTCAGTGGTAACTCGGCGAGTACGCGGAAAGGAAGAGCGCCAGCCCTTGTCCTTCACCCGGACAGCCGCTCTCACGGGGACGTCAGGACACGGGGATGTCAGGACCAGGCGGCCGCCCAGGTGGCGGGGCCGACCACGCCGTCCGCGGTGAGGCCCTTCTCCTGCTGGAACTGGCGGCAGACGGCGGCGCTCTGCTCGCCGTAAACGCCGTCCACGCCGATCGACCAGCCCCGATCGCTCATCCGCTGCTGCCAGACGCGCACGTTCTCGTCCTGCAGCACCGGATCCTGGACGCTCAAGTACTCGCCCGGCCAGGCCGGCGCGCCGGCGGCGCCACCGGGCCGGGGCGCGCCCGCCTGCACCCAGGCGTAGAGCGGGTCGCCCGGGCAGTCGGTGGGATAGCCGTCCCGGTGCCCCTTGATCTCGGGACCGGCGCCGCCGTCCTGCCGCAGCCACTCGATGGCGTCGAGCAGGGCGCCGAGCATCGCGTCGGTCGGCCGGGTGAGGCCGGAGTCGCCGAGCAGGGCGCAGACCGCGTAGTGGGCGAGGTTGAGGGGCTGGTTGCCGTTGGCGCCGTTCTCGTGGTGCAGGCCGCGGCCTTCGAAGACGTAGCCGTGCGGACAGGCCAAGGCCGTGTAGGCGATGTCGATCCAGCCCTGGGTGGCATTGGACATGTGCGCCGCCTGGATGTCCCGCACCCGCCCCGCGCACCACTCGTGATGGTCGGGCAGGTCGGCGGGGACCGGCTCGCCCTCGTAGTGGACCTTCACCCCCTGGGTGCTCGCCACGTAGGTCCAGTCCTGCTTGGGAGGTTGGGCGCCCCATTCGGCGCGGGTGACGAACTGCACGGCCGGCCCTCCTTGCTGTGCGAAGTGCTGCCAAAGTAGCGGGCGGCCGTGATCGTTCGTCGGCGTCCGGCCGGACATCCTCCGATCGGGTGAGAGGGATTCCGGCGAGCCGAGCCCGCGGCCCGGCTGACCTCGCCCCTTAGGCTGGGGGACGCTTTCCACCCCCACCCCGCAAGGAGCCCGCAGCATGGCAGAGCCTCGTCCCCGGCGGCCGGCCCGCCCTCGTGAGGAGGTGCTGGCGGTGGCGATGGGGGCGATCGCGGAGCACGGGCTGGCGAAGCTGACCATGGCAGGGCTCGGGAAGCAGCTGGGGATGAGCGCGGGGCATCTCCTCTACTACTTCGGGAGCAAGGACCAGCTGCTGCTGGAGACGCTGCGGTGGAGCGAGGAGCAGCTGGGCGAGCGGCGGCGCGCGACGCTGCGGCAGGCGGGGCTCAGTGCCTGGGAGCGGTTCGGGGCGTACGCGGAGCTGTACCTGGCGGACGGGCCGGGGGATCCGCGCTGGATCCTGTGGGTCGAGGTGTGGGGGCGCTCGCCGTCCAGTGCGGAGATCCGGCAGGGGCAGTTGGAGATCGAGGCGCCCTGGCAGGCGGACCTGACGGCGCTGATCGAGGACGGGGTGGCCCGTGGCGAGTTCCGGGCCGGGCCGGCCGACGAGCGGGCGGCGCAGCTGCGGGCGGTGCTGGACGGGTACTCGGTGCCGCTGGCGATCGGGTTGCCGGGGGTGGCACGGGACCGGTCGGTGGCCCAGGTGCGGGCGGTGGCGGCCGCTGTGCTGGGTACCGACGCGGCTGCGTGACGCCCCACCACTGGGCCCGGTACGCGATCCGTCACTCGGTCCAGAGCGCGGCCGCCGTCCGGTCCTCGGCGTAGCCCTTGGCTCGGACCTGGACCTGGCGCAGGAAGTCGACCGTGCCGGGCGGGTGCGGGTGGGACCAGTGGCTGGCCAGGAAGTGCCCGATCGCGGGCTCCTCGGCGATCGGCTCGGCCAGGCCCGGCGAGCAGAGCAGCAGGATGTCGCCGGGCGTGGCCGGGATCAATCGGAACCGGAACAGGCGCGGCTCGGGGAGGGTGACCGGGCCGTCGGGGTGGTGCAGCAGCCGGGCGGCGTACGCGTCGATCCAGTGCCCCGCCCGGAGCAGGTAGAGGCCGCCGGGGCCGACACCGAAGGCCGCGCGGTGACCGGCCTCGGGGTCGAGCGAGACCAGCAGGCAGTGCAGCGACCCGGCGTCCGGGGCGAGCGTGCGCAGGCCGGCGGCGGCACCGGCGGTCAGGCGCTGGAGTCCGTAGCGGAGCCGGTCCCGGGCCCCCTCGCGCAGGTCGGCGGCGAGCTCGGCGCGGCTGCGACCGATCGCCTCGGCGAGGTGCGCGGCCGCCTGGCGGACGGTTTCGGACGGCGGCGGTACGGGCTGCGCAACGGCGGCGTCGGAGTCGGTGCGCGGGTCGACCGGGCGGCGGGCGCGGCTGCCGAGGACGGCGAGCAGCAGGCCGTCCGGGGCTTCGCCGAAGCGGGTGACCAGCAGCGCGTCGGTGCGCGGGTCGCCGCGGTAGCGGGCGGAGTCGCCGCGCACGGAGGCGGCGCGCAGGGTGAGCCCCGGGTACTGGGCGCCGTCGAGGGCGGTGTCGGGGACGACCGCGGCGACCCGCTCGAGGTCGGCGGCGGGGAGCAGGGTGGGCTCGGGTCCGTAGGTGGGCGGGCGGGAGCCGACGTGCGGGGTGGGGACGGGCGTGGCGGGAGGGGGAACGAGGGCCGGAGCAGCGGCTGGGGCAGGTGTCGGCTCGGGACGGGCGGGCTTGGTGAGGTCGAGCTTCGACGGCGCCGGCTCGGCGACTGGCTCAGGCTCGGGCGCCGGCACCGGCACCGGCTCAGGCACCGGCTCGACCGCACCCGCCGGCTCGCCGACCGCCTGCCGCTGACGGCCGATCAGCCCGACCGCCGAGGCGATCGAGTCGAACCACTCGTCCACGCTCCCCTCGCCGCCCTCGGCGCGCGGCGTGTCGGGCAGCCGACCGGCCGGTCCCTCGTACACGTGGGCCCACCAACCGTCGTCCGGTGCACCGTCCTTGGGCGTCCCGTCGTCCGGGCGGCGCTGCGCGGGGGCGCCCTGGTCGGTCATCTGTCGGCTCCTCGTCTCGGCTGGCGTGCGTACCGTCACCTGCGGGCGCGGGCCACCTCGTCATTCTGCCCACGGTGCCGGTCGCTGTCCGGTGATTCGCCTCGAAGGCGCCGATCAGGCGAGGAGCCGCTGAATTAATCCGAAAGTAGCGACCGATCGGGGGGACCGCTTAAGCCGTCCGGCTGATTAATATGTGCGCATGACCGCGCCAGGACCTGTCCGACCGAAGCCGGGGAGCGCCGCATTCGCGGGCCACCCGGGCGGCGTGGCGTTGGTCCTCCCGCTGATCGGTCTCCTGGTCGCCCTGCTGGTCACGCTGCCCTGCGCGGGCTCGGCCCGGGCCGCGACCCCATCGGCGAACGGCCCGGCGAGCGGGCCCGCGAACAGACCGTCGAGCAGACCGACGGTCGGCCCGGCACTCGACGCAGCCCCCGGCACGCCGGCCCCGACCGACGCCACTCCTGGCACCCGCACCGCCCGCGCCGTCCACACCGCGCACGCCGCGCACACGCGCGCCACCTCCCCGCAGGCCACCACCGCGCAGTTCCCCGCCCCGCTGACCCTGTGCACCGTCGACGGCCCGGGCCCCAGGCCCGGTGACGGCTGTTCCAGCCATCCGTTCAGCGGCCAGGAAGCGCAGCTGCCCAACGCGCCGCCGCAACCCGGCCCGGCCGGCCTGCCGTTGCCGACCACCTTCCGCCCGACGGCGGCGAGCGGCTTCACGAGCGCGGGCCTGCCGACGGCGCCCGCTCCCGATCTCCACCTGCTCCAGGTCAATCGGACCTGAGCGGAACCACGCCGAGCCGGCACCGGGCACCCGCCGCGAACCTCGCGGCGTGCGCCGGACGTCCGGTCGGCGGTCTCCCTCCCCTGCTACACCTCATTCCGCCGTGCCCAGCGCACCGGCGGGGACAAGGAAGATTTCCGTGGGTTCCGCCTCCAAGCAGACCGGCAAGCAGACCAACAAGGTGAGCGGCAAGCAGAACGCGGCCGACCGCCGCGAGCGGATCGCCAAGCTGCGGGCCGAGGAGCAACGGCGCGAGAAGCGCATGAAGCTGATCGCCATCTCGGTGGCGGCCGTGCTGATCGTCGGTACCGGTGTGACCGCGACCTTGATCGTGAAGAACGCCAACGACAAGCACAACAAGCAGGTGGCCGCGGCGAAGGCGCCGATCCCCGGGGTGAAGACCTGGAGCAACCTGACCCGCAACCACGTGCAGACCCCGGTCAACTACCCGATGACGCCGCCGGTCGGCGGTGACCACAACCCGGTCTGGCAGACCTGCATGGGCAACGTCTACACCACGCCGCTGCAGAACGAGCACGCCGTCCACTCGCTGGAGCACGGCGCGGTCTGGGTGACCTACAACACCAAGGCCAGCGCCGCCGACGTCAAGACGCTGTCGGACAAGGTCAAGGTGACCCCGTACTCGATGATGAGCCCGTACCCGACCGAGTCGGGCACCATCACGCTCAGCGCCTGGGGCACCCAGCTGGTGGTGGACAGCGCCTCGGACCCGCGGGTCAACGAGTTCTTCACCAAGTACGTCCAGGGCCCGCAGACCCAGGAGCCGGGCGCGTCCTGCAGCGACGGGCAGATGTGATGACGGACTCGCGGACACCCGAAGAGGACGAGGGCACCGGCGAGACGGACGAGCTGGCCGCACTCGGCACATCCCCCACCGGCAAGCGCCGCCGCACCCTCTGGTGGCCGGCCGCGCTGGCAGCCGTGGTGGCGCTCTGCCTGGGCGTGCCGGCCCTGGTGGCGGGCGGGTCCTCGGCGTCGGGTTCGGCGGTGGCCGCACCGGCCTCCGACTCGCCGGAGGCGGGGTTCGCGCGGGACATGGCGACGCACCATCAGCAGGCGATCGACATGTCGTTCATCGTCCGGGACCGGACGTCCAACGCCGAGGTGCGCGGGCTGGCCTTCGACATCATCAACACCCAGGCCAACCAGCGCGGCATGCTGATGGGCTGGCTCAACCAGTGGGGGCTCAGCCAGAGTTCCGCGGCCGCGCCGATGGCCTGGATGAAGATGGCGCCCTACCAGGCGCACGACGGCTCGCTGATGCCCGGCATGGCGACCAACGCCCAACTCGCCCAGCTGCAGCAGCTCAGCGGCACGGCGGCGGAGATCTTCTACCTGCAGCTGATGGTCCAGCACCACACCGGCGGCGCCGCGATGGCGCAGGGCTACGTGGACCTGGCGAAGAACCCGGTGGAGAAGGCACTGGCGCAGTCGATGGTGACCGCCCAGACCTCGGAGATCCAGCTGATGACCAGCATGCTCGCCGAGCGCGGTGCGAAGCCGCTGCCGACGCCGGGAAGCTGACCGCCCACCGGCAGAACACCGCAGCACACCTCGACACACGGCAGCGCGCCCGCCGGCCCGGCAGACCCCGGATCG
This sequence comes from Kitasatospora sp. GAS1066B, assembly GCF_041262605.1. Classification (NCBI taxonomy): domain Bacteria; kingdom Bacillati; phylum Actinomycetota; class Actinomycetes; order Kitasatosporales; family Streptomycetaceae; genus Kitasatospora; species Kitasatospora sp. GAS1066B. The sequence goes on along the minus strand of NZ_JBGCCO010000002.1, from coordinate 129,265 downwards.
GCGGGCGCGCTGCCGTGTCCGCCTCGGCAACCACCCAGGACCGACCGGATACGCTGTCCCCCATGCCCGCCCCGTCCAGCCCTGCGCCTTCCAGCGACCTGCCCAACGCCGCCGGGCCCGACGAGGCGCCGGCCATCGAGCGCGCCCAGCGGTTGACCGACGTGGTGACCCGGCTGCGGCGGGCGTTGCGCAGCAGCATCCGGACCGACTACCCGTGGGAGTCGCTGCCGATGGCGCAGGTCGAGCTGCTCCAGACGCTGGCGGCCGCGCCGCTGCGGGTCGGCGAGTTGGCGGCTCGGCAGCGTTTGGCGCCGAACACCGTCAGCGGGCTGGTCGGCAAGTTGCTGGACGCGGGGTTCGTGGACCGCCAGGCCGACCCCGGCGACCGCCGCACCGCCCGGATCGCGCTGACCGAGGCCGGCCACCAGCAGTTGGAGGACTGGCAGCGCGCCCACGAGCGCCGGATCGCCGGTGCGTTGGCCACCCTCTCCCCGGCCGACCACGACGCGGTGATGGCGGCGTTGCCGGGCCTGGACCGGCTGGCCCAGGCCCTGGCCGGCGCTGCCGCGCCTGGACCGGACGAGGACTGAGACCGGCGCGGCCTGAGCCGCGCAAGCCCGCTACTCCCCCGTCAGCGCCCACAGTTGGTGCACCGCGTAGGAGCGCCACGGTGCCCACTCCGCCGCCACCAGCGCCGCGGCCTTCGGGTCGCCGGACAGGCCCAGGCGCTGCAGGCCGTGGCGCACGCCGGCATCGCCGGGCAGGAAGACGTCCGGGTCACCGAGCGCCCGCATCCGCAGGTAGCCGACGGTCCAGGGGCCGATGCCGCGGAGCGCGAGGAGCTGTGCCGCGGCCTGTTCGCGGTCGACGCCCGGGTCCAACCGGACGCTGCCGTCCGCGAGCGCGGCGCACAGGCCGCGCAGCGCGTTCTGCCGGGAGACCGGCATCGCGAGGTCGGCCGGGTCGGCGGTGGCCAGTGCCTCGGCGGTCGGGAAGAGCACGGTGAGGCCACCACTCGGCTCGCCGAGCACCGTGCCGTACCGGGCGGCGAGGCGGCCGGCCAGGGTGCGGGCGGCGGCCACGGTGATCTGCTGGCCGAGCACGGCCCGCACCGCCAGCTCGTGCGGGTCGACGTGCCCGGGCGAGCGCAGTCCGGGGCGGCGGGCGACCAGCGGGCCGAGCGCGGCGTGCCGGCCGAGCTGCTCGGCCACCGCCTGCGGGTCGGCGTCCAGGTCGAAGAGCGCGCGCAGCCGGTGCACGGCAGTGGTCAGGTCGCGCAGGTCGGTCAGCTGGAGCCGGCAGTCCAGCCAGCCGCGGTCGGCTCGCTCGCCGGGTGCGAGGGTGTCCACCTCGGCGATGGCCCGCCCGTGCGGCAGCGCGAGCGTCCGGCGGTAGCTGCGCACACCGCGCGGTCCCGGCACGACCTCCTCGACGCCGGGGACGGCGCGCAGCGCGAGGAAGTCCATCAGGTGCTCGGTGTCGATCGCGCCGCGGTAGGCCAGCCGCAGGCTCAGGCTGCCGGGGCCGGCACCGCCCGGCCGCCCGGCCCGCCCGCGCACCTCCGCCCGCAGACCGCTCGGGGTGCGGTCGTACACCTCGCGCACGGTGTCGTTGAACTGCCGCACGGACGCGAAGCCGGCCGCGAAAGCCACCTCGGTGACCGGCAGTTCGGTGGTCTGCAGGAGCACCCGGGCGGCCTGCGCGCGCTGGGCGCGGGCCAGCGCGATCGGTCCGGCGCCGAGTTCGGCGGTCAGCTGCCGCTGCAACTGCCGTGCGCTGTAGCCGAGCCGGGTGGCCAGCCCGGCGACGCCCTCGCGGTCCACCACGCCGTCCCCGATCAGCCGCATCGCGCGGCCGACCAGGTCGGCGCGGTGGTTCCACTCCGGCGAGCCCGGCACCGAGTCCGGCCGGCAGCGCCGGCAGGCCCGGAAGCCGGCGCCCTGGGCGGCGGCGGCCGTGGGGTAGAAGGTGCAGTTGGCCCGCTTGGGCGTGACCGCCGGGCAGCTCGGCCGGCAGTAGATCCCGGTGCTGGTCACCGCCGTGAAGAACACCCCGTCGAACCGGGCGTCGCGGCTGTCCACGGCTCGGTAGCGCGTCTCGTCATCGATCACGCTGTCCAGTCTGCGCCCCGCCCGGGCGCAGACCTAGCGGAAATCGGACATGGCCGTGTGAGGCGCGGCTGCCCCCGGCGCGGCCGGACCGGGAGCGGCCGGACCGGGGCAGGACTCGGCGAGGGCGGTGTACGCCTCCCAGGCCTGGTCGCACTCGAACGTGCGCACCGTGGCGCCCAGCGCGGGCGCCAGGATCTGGTACTGCTCGGCGTTGTGCGAGAGCTTGCCCCACTCCTCCAGGACGTGGGCGCGGGCGAGCACCTGGCCGCACGCGGCGCAGCCGATCCACGGGACCAGCAGGTACTCCGCCCTGGCGATCGGCTCGCGGTCGACGCGCTCGATCAGCTGCACGCCACCCTGAACGCCGGTCTCTGCGCCGGCCTCGAGCACCTCGCGCAACAGCGGCCCGAGCGGCTCGGGCCACTCGCCCAAGCTCTCCGCCTCCACCGCGATCTCGACCCGGGTCACCGCACCGATCGCGATCCGCCGCTCGGTCAGGACGCTGATCAGCGTCCTGAGTCCGGCCTCGTACTCGGCGATGACCCAGCAGTCGTAGACCTCCTCGGCCTCGGCGGGCGGCAGGAGATCGGCGAACCTGCGCCAGACGGCTTCCTCGTCGTTGGTCATCCGAGAAACCTAGGGCACCCCGCTGACAGCCCCGGGCCGGGTCCGCGCCAGCACACGGCCCCGGCACACGACCCCGGCCCGGAGCGCCCGCTCACGGTCGCACGCGGTCCCGGGATCCCTTGCTGCGGAGCTTCCAGAGGCGCGCGCGCTGCGCCGCCAGGCGGGCGTCCGTCCGCGAGGCGATCCACGCGTTCTCGCGCTGGAGCTTGAGGTAGCTCTCCATCCGCCGCTGCGGGAGGGTGCCGTCGGCGAGGGCGGCCCGGACGGCGCAGCCGGGCTCGGTGGTGTGGGAGCAGTCCTGGAAGCGGCAGCGCTCGCCGAGTTCCTCGATCTCCGCGAACGCGTGGGCCAGGCCCTCGCCACCGTAGAGGCCGACGCCGCGCAACCCCGGCGTGTCGATCAGCACGCCGCCGCCGGGCAACGCGAACAGCTCGCGCGTGGTGGTGGTGTGCCGGCCCTTCTGGTCGGCGTCGCGGGTGCGCTGAACGGTCATCACCTCAGCACCCGTCAGCGCGTTGGTGAGCGTGGACTTTCCGGCGCCGGACTGACCGATCAGCGCCGTCGTGGTGGTCCCCAGAGCGGCCCGCAGCTCGTCCAGCCCGGCCCCGGTCCCGGCGCTGACCACCAGGACGGTGACGCCGGGCGCGGCCCGCTCGACGTCCTCCCGGATGAACTCGGCGTCCGGCGCCAGGTCGGCCTTGGTGAGGGCGACCAGCGGCTGGGCACCGCTCTCCCAGGCGAGCGCGACGAAGCGCTCGACCCGGCCCAGGTCGGGGTCGACGGCGAGCGAGACGGCGATCAGCACGGTGTCCACGTTGGCGGCCAGCACCTGGCCCTCGGAGGCCTTGCCGGCGCTCTTGCGGACGATCGCGGTGGTGCGCGGCAGCAACGCACCGACGGCCGGCAGCGGTTGGGCGGCCAGGTCGAGCGCCACCCAGTCCCCGGTGCACGGGTTCTCGACGGTCTCGGCGCCGGCGATCGGGCGGGTGTCGGCGCGAATCGTGCGGACGCCGCTGGTCTCGGGGTCGGCCACCAGCACGTCGGCCCGGCCGCGGTCGACCCGGGCGAGCCGGCCGGGGGTGAGTCCCGCTTCGGCGAGCGGGGCGAAGAGCCGGTCGAGTTCAGCGGTCCAGCCGTAGCGGGACAGGCCGGCGGGAGCGGCAGGGGGAACAGCAGGGGGAACAGCGGAAGTTGCGTCGAACAACGCGGTGAAGCCCTTCGGGAGGAATGCGGGGCGATCCCGATCCCGGGGGCTGAACGATCGTCAGCCGGTCACCGGGCGGGAGCGGAGGGTCCGAGTGCTGCCCAGGGCAGCCGTGGCGGCAATGTCGGTCATCGGGCCCACCTCCTGCTTCGCTTCGTCGAGCCGGTCACCTGCGCGGGCAGCCTAGGGCAGTCCGCCCCGCCCCGCAGCCGAATTAACCGCAGCCGAATCAACCGCAATCGCCGCAGGTCCGGTGTTTACAGATCGTTTAGCGTGGCCTCCTAGCTTCGTGCCGGCCCGCCCGCAGCCCGGAGCGGGTCGATACGCACCTTGGGGGGTCCCGCATGTCCCGGATCATCACCGCCGCCATGCCCGCGCATGGTCACACCGTTCCGCTGCTCGCCATCACCGCCGACCTGGTACGGCGCGGGCACGAGGTCGTCTTCCTCGGTGGGGCACGGTTCGCGAAGTCCGCCGAGGCCACCGGGGCACGGTTCGTCGCACTGCCACCCGAGGCGGACTTCGACGACCGGCGGATCGACGACCACTTCCCCGGGCGGGCCGAACTGCCGCCGGGGCCCCAGCGACTGGCCTTCGACGCCCAGCACATCTTCATCGATCCGGTGCCCGCGCAGTACCGGGCGCTGCGCGCGCTGCTCGAGACCTTCCCGGCCACGGCGGTGCTCCACGACTCCTTCTTCCACGGAGCGCTGGCCCTCGCGCTGGCCCACCCGCGCGACGAGCGGCCGGCCGTGATCGGCATCGGGGTCGCACCGCCGATGCTGCAGAGCGCGGACACCGCGCCGTTCGGGCTCGCGCTGGCACCCCTGGCCGGGCCGCAGGGGCTGGCCCGCAACCGGGAACTGAACGCCCAGGCGGCGCAGCGCGGCGAGCCGCTGCGCCGGTACGCGGCCGAGGTCTTCGCCACCGTCGGGGCCGCGCTGCCGCCGGGTCCCCGGCTGGACGCCGCGGTCACCGTGCCCGACCACTACCTGCAACTGACCGTGCCCGGCTTCGAGTACCCGCGCAGTGACGCGCCGGCCTCGCTCCGGTTCATCGGCGCACTGTCGCCGAAGCGCGGTGAGGAGGCGGAACTCCCCGACTGGTGGGAGGAACTGGCGGACGCCCGGTCCGTGGTGGTGGTCACCCAAGGGACGCTGGCCAACGACGATCTGACCGCCCTGGTGGCCCCCGCGGTGCGGGCCCTGGCCGACCGCCCCGACCTGTTCGTGGTCGCCGCCACCAGCCGCCCCGACGGCCCCGAGCTGCTCGCCGCGGAGCTCGGCGGCCTGCCGAGCAACGTCCGGGCCACCGGGTACGTCCCGTTCGACCGCCTGCTGCCGCACGCCGACGTACTGGTCAGCAACGGCGGTTACGGCGGGGTGCACACCGCGCTGGCGTTCGGGGTGCCGCTGGTGGTCGCCGGCGACAGCGAGGACAAGCCGGAGGTGGCGGCCCGGGTGGCCTGGCGCGGGGTCGGGGTCGACCTGCGGACCGGCCGGCCGACGCAGGCGGAGCTGCGGGAAGCCGTCGAGCGGGTGCTGGGCCACCCGGACTACCGTGCCAACGCCCGGGAGCTGGCCGCCGAACTCGCCGCGCACCGACCGCTGGAGGCGATCGCCGAGCTGGTCGGTTCGCTCGGCTGAGGCGGGCGGTCCCAGGTCCCGTCCCCGACCTCAGCCGCCGTCCCACGGCGGCCGCGGCGGGTGGGTCGGCAGCGCCGAGTCCACCGGTCCCAGCTCGCCGGGGAACCGTCCGTCCGACGCCCACGGCTGGGCGGGGTGCTCGGCCGGGTGTCCGGCGGGGTCCTGCGCCTCGACCGGGCGGTGCGGCGGCCGGGGTGCGGGGCGGTCGCTGTCCGGGGTCGGCGGCGGTGTGCGCCGCCAGCGCTTGCGCGTCCCGCCCAGGCGCCCGCGCACGTCGCCGGGCGCCAGGAAGTCGGCCCACCGCTCGGGGTACTCGGCGGGCGCCTCGTCCCCCTCGTCCGCGTCCGTGTCCTCGTCCTCGATGCCTTCGGCCAGCCCCAGTTCGCGCGCTCGCAGCGCCCGTTCGGCGGCCCGCCGGGCGGTGACCTCGCGGACCAGGGCGGCGGCCACCTGCTCGCTGGCCCGCTCGTTCTCGGCGCGCGCGTCGGCGGTCTCCACGCTGGGCCACCGGCGGTCTATCGCGGCGTTCATCGCGGCGCCGATCAGCACCGCGAGCGCCACCACGAAGATCCACAGCAGCACGGCGACCGGTGCGGCCAGCGAGCCGTAGACGGTCTTGCCCTCGACCGAGTGGACCAGGTAGAGCCGCAGCAGCACGCTGCAGACCACCAGCATGCCGAGCGCGACCAGCGCGCCGGGGATGTCCTCGCGCCACGGCGTGCTGGCCGGGACGGACAGGTGGTAGAGCGTGGTCAGGAAGACGATCAGCAGCAGGATCGCGACCGGCCAGTAGAGCGCGTTGACCACGCCGCCGATGCTGGGCACCGCCGAGACCACCAGGCCGGGGCCGGCGATCAACAGCGGCAGCACCAGCGAGCCGATCACCAGCGCGCCCAGGTACAGGGCCAGCGACAGCGAGCGGGTCTTCACGATCCCGCGCTTGCCGTCGAGCCCGTACATCACGGTGATGGTGTCGATGAAGATGTACAGCGCCCGGGAGCCGGACCAGAGCGAGAGCACGAAGCCGATCGAGATCAGGTCGGGGCGCGGCATGTTGAAGACGCTGGCCAGCAGCGGCTTCACGGTGTCGTCGATCGAGGAGGGCGAGAGCACCGTGCCGGCCGCCGACAGGATGTCCTGCTGGAGCTTCTGGATGCTGCCGGCGCCGAGCAGGTCGTCCAGGTAGCCGAGGGTGCCGGCCAGGCAGAGCAGCAGCGGCGGAATCGAGAGCAGGGTGAAGAAGGCGGCCTCGGCGGCCAGCCCGGTGACCCGGTACTCGACGCAGGTGTTGGTGGTGTCCTTGATCAGCGCGAAGGCGGTGCCGCGCCAGTTGGAGCGCCGGGCCGCCCGCCGAGCACCCTTGCCCCGCCGCCGGGAAGGTCGCTCCGCCACCGCTCTGCTGCTTTCACCTGGTACCTGCACAGGCATACGGTATCGGGCGGGCCCGACGCGCCTGCGCGATCGGCTCCGCGATCACCTCCGCGATCGGCTCTGCGACCGGCTCTGTGACCTGCTCTGCGATCAGCTCGCCGCGTGCCGCCCCGGACTGCGCACTGTCGCGCTCATCTCGCGATACGAAACAAAGAAGTCCGCATTCTGGACGATAGTGGACCGCGCCTCGCTCGGCGTGCGAATCTCTTGCCATGTCTAGCGCCGGAACCACCCTGGTTGGTCGACTCCACGTCGATCTCCTTCGCGTGTCCAGCGCCATCTGTCCGGTGATCTGAGCCCCACACCCAAGGCGCCAGCACCGCACCCGGCGCCACCCCGCCGCCCATCTCCGCAGCAGCGGACGCGCGAGCACCCCAGGGCCACGGTCACCGTCTCCCCCTCCACCGAAGATCCGCAGGTCGGAGTGGGCAGGCAGGCGGACAGGTCACGGCCCGGGAGCAGCGCAGCTTTCCCGCATCAGAGCCACCTGCCCGAAGGACGTCTTATGGCCACCACTCCCGACCCGGTCGAGCCGCAGCCCGCGAGCGCCGCGGCGCCCCGTGCCGCCGCCGCCCGCAAGGCGACCCGCCACCGCGGCGAGGGCCAGTGGGGCATGGGGCACTTCACCCCGCTCAACGCCAACGAGCAGTTCAAGAAGGACGACGACGGTCTCAACGTGCGGACGCGCATTGAGACGATCTACGCGCACCGGGGCTTCGACTCGATCGACCCGGCCGACCTGCGCGGCCGGATGCGCTGGTGGGGTCTGTACACCCAGCGCAAGGAGGGGATCGACGGCGGCAAGACCGCGATCCTGGAGCCGCACGAGCTGGACGCCGAGTTCTTCATGCTGCGGGTGCGGATCGACGGCGGCCGGCTGACGGTGGCCCAGCTGAAGGCGATCTCCGAGGTCTCCCAGCAGTACGCGCGCGGCACCGCCGACCTGACCGACCGCCAGAACATCCAGTACCACTGGATCCGGATCGAGGACATGCCCGCGATCTGGCAGAAGCTGGAGGCGGTGGGCCTGTCCACCACCGAGGCCTGCGGCGACACCCCGCGCGTCATCCTCGGCTCGCCGGTGGCCGGCATCGCCGAGGACGAGATCATCGACGGCACCCCCGCCATCGAGGAGATCCAGCGCCGCTTCATCGGCAACCCCGACTTCTCCAACCTGCCGCGCAAGTTCAAGTCGGCCGTCTCCGGCTCGCCGCTGCTGGACGTGGCGCACGAGATCAACGACATCGCCTTCGTCGGCGTGAACCACCCCGAGCACGGCCCCGGCTTCGACCTGTGGGTCGGCGGCGGCCTGTCCACCAACCCCAAGCTGGGCGTGCGGCTGGGCGCCTGGGTGCCGCTGCACGAGGTCGCCGACGTCTACGGCGGCGTGATCGGCATCTTCCGCGACTACGGCTACCGCCGGCTGCGCAACCGCGCCCGGTTGAAGTTCCTGGTCGCCGACTGGGGCGTGGCCAAGTTCCGCCAGGTGCTGGAGGACGAGTACCTCAAGTACCAGCTGGTCGACGGCCCGGCGCCCGAGCAGCCGACCGGCGTCTGGCGCGACCACGTGGGCGTGCACCGGCAGCAGGACGGCAACTTCTACGTCGGCTTCGCGCCGCGGGTCGGCCGGGTGGACGGCGCGCTGCTCGGCAAGGTCGCCGAACTGGCCGCCGAGCACGGCTCGGACCGGCTGCGCACCACCGCCGAGCAGAAGATGCTGGTCCTCGACGTGCCCGAGGACCAGGTCGCCTCGCTGGTGGCCGGCCTGGAGGCGCTGGACCTGCGGGTCACCCCGTCGCCGTTCCGGCGCGGCACCATGGCCTGCACCGGCATCGAGTACTGCAAGCTCGCCATCGTCGAGACCAAGGAGCGCGGGCGCACCCTGATCGACGAGTTGGAGCAGCGGCTGCCCGACTTCGCCGAGCCGCTGACCATCAACATCAACGGCTGCCCCAACGCCTGCGCCCGGATCCAGGTGGCGGACATCGGTCTCAAGGGCCAGCTGGTCAGCGACGAGCACGGCAACCAGGTGGAGGGCTACCAGGTCCACCTGGGCGGCGCGCTCGGCCTGGAGGCCGGGTTCGGCCGCAAGGTGCGCGGTCTGAAGGTCACCAAGGACGGCCTGCCGGACTACGTCGAGCGGGTGCTGACCCAGTTCCAGGCCGACCGCCAGGAGGGCGAGCGGTTCGCCCAGTGGACGGCCCGGGCCAGCGAGGAGCAGTTGTCGTGAGTGAGCGCGCCGCGCCTTTCTACTGCCCGTACTGCGGTGACGAGGACCTGCGTCCGTCCGAGGAGGGCGGCCACGGCGCCTGGGAATGCGCTTCCTGCCGCCGGGCCTTCCAGGTGAAGTTCCTCGGCCTGCTGTCAGCTACGAACGGGGGAACGGCAGATGAGCACCGCCACTGACCTGGAGGCGCTGGCCACCGCGGCCGCTCGCGACCTGGAGGAGGCCTCGGCGCAGGAGATCCTGCGCTGGGCCGCCGACGCCTTCGGCAGGAAACTCTGCGTCACCTCCTCGATGGAGGACGCGGTGGTCGCCCACCTGGCGTCCACCGCGTTGCCCGGGATCGACGTGATCTTCCTGGACACCGGCTACCACTTCCCGGAGACCATCGGCACCCGGGACGCGGTCGCCGCGACCCTGCCGATCAACGTGATCACGCTGACCCCGCGTCAGACGGTGGCCGAGCAGGACGCCGAGTACGGGCCGAACCTGCACGACCGCGACCCGGACCTGTGCTGCTCGCTGCGCAAGGTCGAGCCGCTGCAGCGCGGGCTGCTGGGCTACGACGCGTGGGCCACCGGACTGCGCCGCGACGAGTCGCCGAGCCGGGCGAACACCCCGGTGGTGGCCTGGGACGCCAAGCGCCGCAAGGTGAAGATCGCGCCGATCGCCCGCTGGACCCAGGACGACGTGGACGCCTACGTCCAGGCCAACGGGGTGCTGCTCAACCCGCTGCTCTGGGAGGGCTACACCTCGGTCGGCTGCTCGCCGCTCTCCTGCACCCGCAAGCCGGGCGAGGGCGAGGACGCCCGGGCCGGGCGCTGGGCGGGCTCGGGCAAGACCGAGTGCGGCATCCACCTCTGACACCGCTGACCGGGCCGACTCCTTTTTTTGACCCCTCGTTACTTAATTTTGGAGCGAAACACATGACCACAGTCGACACCTTGGCCGCCGCCGGGGAAGCCGCGGAGGCGGCCCCCGCGGCCGCCCCCTGCGAGCGCGGCGCCACGGTGTGGCTGACCGGGCTGCCCAGCGCCGGCAAGACCACGCTGGCCTTCGCGCTGGCCGAGCGGCTGCGCGCCGAGGGCCACAAGGTCGAGGTGCTGGACGGCGACGAGATCCGCGAGTTCCTCTCCAAGGGCCTCGGCTTCTCCCGCGAGGACCGCCACACCAACGTCACCAGGATCGGCTTCGTCGCCGAGAAGCTGGCCGCCAACGGCGTCAAGGTGCTCGCCCCGGTGATCGCCCCCTACGCCGACTCGCGCGCCGCGGTGCGCGAGCGGCACGCCGCCCGGGGCACCGAGTTCCTGGAGATCCACGTCGCCACCCCCGTCGAGCTCTGCTCCGAGCGGGACGTCAAGGGGCTCTACGCCAAGCAGGCCGCCGGTGAGATCTCCGGTCTGACCGGTGTCGACGACCCGTACGAGGCGCCGACCGCACCGGAGTTGCGTCTTCAGACCGAGGGTCGGACGGTTGCCGAGTCCGCCGCCGAGCTGCACACTTTCCTGACCGAGAGGGGCCTGGCATGACGACCGCCACCGCGAGCCTGATCGAGCACAGCGACAGCCCGTACGCGCTCTCCCACCTGGACGCGCTCGAAGCCGAGTCGGTGCACATCTTCCGTGAGGTGGCGGGTGAGTTCGAGCGGCCGGTGATCCTCTTCTCCGGTGGCAAGGACTCGATCGTCATGCTGCACCTGGCGCTCAAGGCCTTCGCGCCGGCGCCGATCCCGTTCTCGCTGCTGCACGTGGACACCGGCCACAACTTCCCCGAGGTGATCGCCTACCGCGACCGCGTGGTGGCCGAGCACTCCTTGCGCCTGCACGTGGCGAACGTGCAGGACTTCATCGACGACGGCCGGCTGCGCGAGCGCCCCGACGGCACCCGCAACCCGCTGCAGACCGTCCCCCTCCTCGACGCCATCGAGAGCGGCAAGTTCGACGCGGTCTTCGGCGGCGGGCGCCGCGACGAGGAGAAGGCCCGCGCCAAGGAGCGGGTCTTCTCGCTGCGCGACGAGTTCGGCGCCTGGGACCCGCGGCGCCAGCGCCCCGAGCTGTGGTCGCTCTACAACGGCCGGCACGCGGTGGGCGAGCACGTGCGGGTCTTCCCGCTCTCCAACTGGACCGAGCTGGACGTCTGGCAGTACATCGAGCGCGAGTCCATCGAGCTCCCGGAGATCTACTACGCCCACGAGCGCGACGTGTTCGCCCGTGACGGCATGTGGCTGACCGCCGGCGAGTGGGGCGGCCCCAAGGAGGGCGAGACCGTCCAGCGGCGCCTGATCCGCTACCGCACGGTCGGCGACATGTCCTGCACCGGCGCCGTCGACTCCGACGCCGCCACCATCGAGCAGGTGATCACCGAGATCGCCGCCAGCCGCCTGACCGAGCGGGGGGCGACCCGGGCGGACGACAAGATGTCCGAGGCCGCCATGGAAGACCGCAAGCGCGAGGGGTACTTCTAACATGACCACCACTACCGAAGTGACCGCCGCCACCTCGCTGCTGCGCTTCGCCACCGCCGGCTCCGTCGACGACGGCAAGTCGACCCTGGTCGGGCGCCTGCTGCACGACTCCAAGTCGGTCCTCACCGACCAGCTGGAGGCCGTCGAGCACGCCTCCCGCAAGCGCGGCCAGGACACCCCCGACCTGGCGCTGCTCACCGACGGCCTGCGCGCCGAGCGCGAGCAGGGCATCACCATCGACGTCGCCTACCGCTACTTCGCCACCGCCCGGCGCCGGTTCATCCTCGCCGACACCCCCGGCCACGTGCAGTACACCCGCAACATGGTCACCGGCGCCTCCACCGCCGAACTCGCCGTCGTGCTGGTCGACGCCCGCAACGGCGTGGTCGAGCAGACCCGCCGGCACGCCGCGGTCGCCGCCCTGCTGCGCGTGCCGCACGTCGTCCTGGCCGTCAACAAGATGGACCTGGTCGACTACGCCGAGCCCGTCTTCGCACGGATCGCCGCCGAGTTCACCGCCTACGCGGCCTCGCTCGGCGTGGCCGACATCGTCGCGGTGCCGATCTCCGCGCTGGCCGGCGACAACGTCGTCGAGCCCTCCGCGAACATGGACTGGTACGGCGGCCCGACCCTGCTGGAGCACCTGGAGACCGTGCAGGTCACCAGCGACCCCAGCGAGGAGCCCGCCCGCTTCCCCGTCCAGTACGTGATCCGCCCCCAGTCCGCCGAGCACCCCGACTACCGCGGCTACGCGGGCCAGTTGGCCTCCGGCGTGCTGCGCACCGGCGACGCGGTCACCGTGCTGCCCGCCGGGCGCACCACCACCATCGCGGGCATCGACGCGCTCGGCACCGAAACCGACATCGCCTGGGCACCCCAGTCGATCACCGTCCGCCTCACCGAGGACATCGACATCTCGCGCGGCGACCTGATCGCCACCGGCCCGACTCCCGCGCCCACCAAGGACGTCGAGGCCACCGTGTGCCACCTGCACGAGCGCCCGCTTCGCGTCGGCGACAAGGTCCTGCTCAAGCACACCACCCGCACCGTGCGCGCGCTGGTCAAGGACATCACCTACCGGATCGACATCGACACGCTCCAGCAGCGCGCCGACGCCACCGAGTTGAACGTCAACGAGATCGGCCACGTGCTGCTGCGCACCGCCGAACCGCTCGCCCTCGACGACTACCGCGACAACCGCCACACCGGGTCCTTCCTGCTGATCGACCCGGCCGACGGCACCACCCTCACCGCCGGCATGGCCGGCGAGTCCTTCGGCGGCGCCCCGGCGGCACCGGCGGCTCAAGGCGAAGCGGAGGACTGGGTCTGATGACCGGCGAGGCGTTCTCCGGCATGGACAAGGAAGGCGGCCGGATCGGCAGCGGCCTGCGCGGCAGCGGCCAGGGCGGCATCGGCCGATGTGGGTACGGGCGGAGCGTCTGACGCTCCGTCACCGGCGCACCGCCTTCCAGTGACACGAGGCACGCCGGGCCCAACGCGCCACCCCTCCTTGACCGTTCCAGCAGAGGATTCCTCCGATGGCTCCCACCCAGGCAAGCACCCATAGCCGTCCCCGCCCGAACGCCACGCGCGCCAGACGCCTCGCCTTCACCGCCGCCGCCGGTCTGACCGCCGTCGCCCTGCTCAGCGCCTGCGGCGGCTACGGCTCGAAGGCCGCCAAGACCGACGCGGCTCCGGTGGCGGCCACCCCGGGCGCCCCGAAGCTGTCGGCCGACACCGTGAAGATCGGCTACTTCGCCAACCTGACCCACGGCACCGCGCTGGTCGGCCTTCAGGACGGACTGTTCCAGAAGGAGTTGGGCGCCACCCAGCTCAAGACCCAGGTCTTCAACGCGGGCCCGGCCGAGATCGAGGCGCTGAACTCCGGTTCGATCGACATCGGTTGGGTCGGCCCCTCCCCCGCGATCAACGGCTACGCCCAGGCCAAGGGCCAGTCGCTGAAGATCATCGGCGGCTCGGCCTCCGGCGGCGTCGAGCTGGTGGTCAACCCGAGCAAGATCCCGACCCTGGACGACCTCAAGGGCAAGAAGATCGCCAGCCCGCAGCTCGGCAACACCCAGGACGTCGCGCTGCTCAACTACCTGGCGGGCAAGGGCTACAAGGAGGACCCGCAGACCGGCGCCGGCGACGTCAGCGTGGTGCGCACCGACAACAAGGTCACGCCGGACGCCTACGCGGCCGGCTCGATCGACGGCGCCTGGGTGCCCGAGCCGACCGCCTCCCAGCTGGTCGCCAAGGGCGCGAAGGTGCTGCTGGACGAGAAGTCGATCTGGCCGAACGGGCAGTTCGTGAGCACCAACATCATCGTCTCGCAGTCCTTCCTCAAGGCGCACCCGGACGTGGTGCAAGCCGTGCTGCGCGGCTCGGTGAACACCAACGCCTTCATCAAGGCCAACCCGGCCCAGGCCGAGCAGGACGCCAACGCCGCGATCAAGGTGGCCGGCGGCAGCGCGCTGCCCGCGGGCATCCTCGACTCGGCCTGGAAGAGCATCGACTTCACCAACGACCCGCTGGCGAGCACCCTGCAGTCCGAGGCCGACCACGCCGTCACCGCGGGCCTGCTGAAGAAGCCGGACCTCAAGGGAATCTACGACCTCGACCCGCTGAACCAGGTACTCAAGGCGGCCGGCCAGCCCGCCGTCACCGACGCGGGCCTGGGCAGCGGTTCCTGACCCTGCGTCGGCTTCAACCACCGCCACTGACTCCGAAGTTCGCCCCCGCCCCGTCCTCGTCGATGCCCAATCACCGGACCGGGCGGGGGTGGACCTCGGCCCCCAAGCTTTCTCCGCTCGCCCCACTCACGCCAGGAGGTGCCCGCGATGAGCACGGCACTGACCACCCCGAACGACGCTCCAGCCGTCGCGGACCGGGCCGACACTTCGCCCGCCGTCCGGATCGCCGGCGTGCACAAGTCCTTCGGCCGCCCCGGCACCGCCGTGCCGGTGCTGGACGACATCACCCTCGACGTCGCCCCGGGCGAGTTCCTCTGCCTGCTCGGCGCCTCCGGCTGCGGCAAGTCCACCCTGCTCAACCTGGTCGCCGGCCTGGACCAGCCGACCGCCGGCAGCATCGAGGTGCCCGGCGGCCGCCCGGCCCTGATGTTCCAGGAGCACGCGCTCTTCCCCTGGCTGACCGCCGGCAAGAACATCGAACTCGCGCTGCGCCTCAACGGCGTGCCGCGCGCCCAACGCAAGCCCGAGGCCGAGCGCCTGCTGGAGCTGGTCCGGCTCGGCGGCTCCTACGGCAAGCGGGTGCACGAGCTCTCCGGCGGCATGCGCCAGCGCGTCGCGATGGCCCGCGCGCTGGCCCAGGGCAGCAGCGTGCTGCTGATGGACGAGCCGTTCGCCGCGCTGGACGCGATCACCCGCGACGTGCTGCACGAGGAGATCACCCGGATCTGGCAGGAGCGGCGGCTCACCGTCCTGTTCGTCACCCACAACGTGCGCGAGGCGGTGCGGCTCGCCCAGCGGGTGGTGCTGCTCTCCTCGCGCCCCGGCCGGGTGGCCCGCGAGTGGCAGATCGACCTGCCGCAGCCGCGCCGCATCGAGTCCGCCTGCGTCGCGGACCTGTCCGTCGAGATCACCGAGCACCTGCGTGGGGAGATCCGCCGCCATGGCCAGCACTGAGACCGCCCCCGCCGCACCCGAGGCGCCGGCCACACCCGAGGCGGCTCCGCACCAGGACCTGGCCGGTGTCGAGGCGGGCCTGGACGCACTGGACGCCGTCCAGCCGCACCGCACCTCGCCCGCCCAGCTGTTGCGCGAGAAGGTGCTGCCGCCGGTGCTCGGCGTGCTGCTGGTGCTCGGCGTCTGGCAGCTGCTCTTCAGCCTGCACGTCACCCCCGAGTACAAGCTGCCCAGCCCGCTGGACGTCTGGCACAGCCTCACCGACCTCTGGTACCAGGGCACCCTCTTCTCGATCATCTGGACCAGCGTCTGGCGCGGCATCACCGGCTTCGCCGCCGCGGTGGTGATCGGCACGCCGATCGGCCTGCTGGTGGCCCGGGCGAAGTTCGTCCGCGCGGCGCTCGGCCCGGTCCTGTCCGGCCTGCAGTCGCTGCCCTCGGTGGCCTGGGTGCCGGCCGCCGTGATCTGGCTGGGCATCGACGACCAGGCCATGTACGCCGTGATCCTGCTCGGCGCCGTCCCCTCGATCGCCAACGGCCTGGTCTCCGGCATCGACCAGGTCCCGCCGCTCTTCCTGCGGGCCGGCCGCACGCTCGGCGCGCGCGGCCTCGGCGGCGCCCGGCACATCCTGCTGCCGGCCGCGCTGCCCGGCTACCTGGCCGGCCTGAAGCAGGGCTGGGCGTTCTCCTGGCGCTCGCTGATGGCCGCCGAACTGATCGCCAGCTCCCCCGACCTGGGCCTGGGCCTGGGCCGCTACCTGGAGAACCAGCGGGACGCCTCCGACATGTCCGGCGTGCTGCTCGGGATCATCCTGATCCTGACCGTCGGTGTCGCCATCGACCTGCTGATCTTCACCCCGATCGAGCGCCGCGTGCTGCGCAGCCGCGGCCTGCTGCAGACGGGACGCTGACCCGATGGCCGCCCCCTCCCCCACCCTGCTGCTGATCGCCCACGGCAGCCGCGACCCCCGGCACGCCGCCACGGTCGACGCGCTGGTGCGGGAGGTGCGCGCCCAGCGCCCCGAACTCGACGTCGCCACCGCCTTCCTGGACCACTGCGCCCCCCGCATCCCCCAGGTCGTGGAACGCCTCTCCTCAGCGGTCGCCGTCCCCCTCCTGCTCAACCGCGCCTTCCACGCCAAGCACGACATCCCCGCCGCCCTGCGCGCCACCGGCGCCGACCTCCCCGTCGCCGACGTGCTCGGCCCCGACCCGCTCCTCCTCACCGCCCTGGAACGCCGGTTGGCCGAAGCAGGCCTCGACACCGCCTCCCCCGCCACCCGCGCCCGCACCGGCATCGTCCTGGCCGCCGCCGGCTCCTCCGACCCCACCGCCGACGCGGTCACCCGCACGCTCGCCGCCACCTGGCAGCACCGCCGCGGCTGGGCCGCCGTCACCGTCGCCTACGCCTCCGCGGGCGGGCCCCGGGTGGCGGACGCGCTGGCCCAGCTGCGGGCGACAACCGGCGTGCGGCGCACGGCGGTCGCGCCGTACCTGCTCGCCCCGGGGCTGCTCCCGGACCGCATCGCGGTAGGCGCGGCGGAGGGTGGCGCCGACGTGCTCGGCGCGGTGCTGGGCGCGGCCCCGGAGGTGGCGCGCGTGCTGCTGCGGCGGTACGCGGCGGCGGAGGCGGAAGGTGTGGGGGCGGCGGCGGTCAGCGCTGCGTGAGCGTACTGCGGTGCGGCCTAGGGCCTCTCTTACGGATCTTGTCGGATCAGCGCGCGGCGGTGGGCGCCCGGCTGGGCGTGCCGGCGAAGCGTCCTCGTACTGGGTCGTACTTGGATGATTCGCCGGTGCGTCCAGGCGGGATGCCCGGCGTCGCGCGCCCGGCAAGATCCGTAAGAGAGGCCCTAGGTCAGCGCAGTACGACGCTGACGCCGTGCTCCTCGAAGATCTCCAGCACCTCCGCGAGGAACGGCGCGGCCAGCCGTGACCTCGCGGCCTCGCTGTGCCGCCACTCCACGGTGAACGGCGGTGTCGCACCCCACCGGCCGCCGGCGCAGTCGTCCAACGCGCTGAGGTTCCAACCGAAGTACCCGCCGGGCCCGTTCACCGCCTCGCCCAGAGCGCAGTAGAAACTGTCCTCGTCCACCACGTGCCGACCGTCCAACTGGTAGACGACCCCGGGCGGTTGCTCGGGCAGCGCGCGGTAGGCCTGGTGGAAGAGCGCCACGGAGAGCCAGCCGCGCCGGCCGGACGGGCCCAGCGAGCGCCACAGGCCCGGCCGGTCCAGCGTCCCGGTGCGGCGCAGTTCCCACGGCCACCCGGCATGCGGCAGCGCGTTGGCGCACCACAGACGCACCGTCAGGTCGACGAGGCTGTCCCCGTCCGCGGCGGGCTCCGCCGCCTGCACCGTCACGTCGTTGACGAAGTACTCGCCCATCTCCGCCCCGGCCGCGTCCAGCAGCACGAGGTTCGCGTTGCCCGCCACCGCTCCCCTGGTCCCGATCCGCTCGACAGCAGCGCGCAGACCGCCCTGCGGCGCGACGCCGAGCAGCCGCACCCGTCGGGAGCCGTCCTTCAGCGGTGCGAAGAGCCCGGTGGTCGCGGCGGCGCGGCCCCAGACATCGCTCTCGTCATCGTCACTGGTCAGCGTGCAACCAGGCCCGACCTCGCTCATGCGCACTCCCCCACGTCCATGTCCCCCGCAGACAGGCCCACGCTACCCTCCCCTGATGACCACGCAGATCCGCGACCTCGCCCCCGCCGACACCCGCGCGGCCGCCGTCTGACCAAGGAGCCGCAGCCCTAAGCGCTCGACTCCTCCCCCGCCCCCGCCATCGACCCGCGCAGCGGCACCTCACGGATCAACCAGCTGACCGCGAACGCCACCAGCGCCAGCACCGCTCCGCCCAGGAACACCGCGTGCACCCCGTTGGTCACCGCCGCCTCGAACGCCTGCCGCACCGGCGACGGCAGTGCCTTCAGCGCCTCCGGTGGGATGTGGGCCGAGATCAGCGCGTGGCCCTTGGCCGCGCCGAGTTGGGCCGTGAGGTGGCGGTCCAGGCCGCGGGTGTAGAGGGAGCCGAGGAAGGCGATCCCCAGGGAGCCGCCGATGGTGCGGAACAGGGTGACCGAGCCGCTGGCCGCCCCCATGTCGCGCAGGGCCACGCTGTTCTGGGTGATCAGCATGGTGTTCTGCATCAGGAAGCCCATGCCGATGCCGACCACCACCGTGAGCAGCGAGGCGACCAGCAGCGGGGTGTCCACCTGGAGCAGCAGCAGGACGAGCATCCCGCAGGTCAGCACCGCGCCGCCGATGATCACGAAGATCCGGTAGTGCCCGGTGCGGGTGGTGATCTGACCGACCGTCAGCATCACGGCGAGCATCCCGAACATCAGCGGCAGCAACAGCAGCCCGCTCGCGGTCGGCGACGCGCCCTGCACGTACTGCATGTACTGCGGCAGGAAGTTCACCGCGCCGAACATGGCGGCGCCGACCAGGAAGCTGAGGAGTTGGGCGACGGTGAAGTTGCGGTCCCGGAACATGTGCGGGGGCAGGATCGGCTCGGCCACCCGCTGCTGCGAGCGGACGAACGCCACGAGTGCGAGCAGCGCGACCACGCTCAGCAGCAGGATCGGCGCCGAGCCCCAGGCGTACTGGCCGCCGCCCCAACTGGCGACCAGCGTCACGGCGACCACCGAGACGGTGAGCAGCGCGCCGCCCAGGTAGTCGAGCCGGGCCTGGATCCGGCGGCGGGGCAGCCGCATGCCGAGGCCGGTGACCAGCAGCGCGATGACGCCCAGCGGCACGTTGACGTAGAAGCACCAGCGCCAGCTGAGGTGCTGGGTCAGGAAGCCGCCGAGCAGCGGACCGCCGACGAAGGCGATCGGCATCATGCCGCCGATCGCCGCCATGTACCGGCCGCGTTCGCGCGGTGGCACCAGGTCGCCGAGGGTGGCCATCGCGCCGACCATCAGGCCGCCGGCGCCCAGGCCCTGCAGGGCGCGGAAGCCGATCAGCTGGTTCATGTCCTGGGAGATCCCGGCCAGCGCCGAACCGATCAGGAAGACCACGATGGCGGCCATGAACATGATCTTTCGGCCGTGCAGGTCACCGAGCTTGCCCCAGAACGGGGTGGTGACGGCGGCTCCCAGCGCGTACGCGGTGACCACCCAGGAGAGCCGGGCCAGGCCGCCCAGGTCACCGACGATGGTGGGCAGTGCGGTGGAGACGATGAGGTTGTCCAGCATCGCCATCAGCATGCCGAGCATCAGCCCGGCCATCGCGATGTGGATGGTGCGGCGACTCGGGGGCTGTTGGTCGGTCTCGATGGGGAGAGCCTTGGTGCCGGTCATCGACACACTCCTTGCTCAAGCTGCTCGAGCGACTGGGCTCAAGAGCCGATCCGCTCGTGGAACTGGAACCGATCCTGCGTTCCAGCTTACCCATTCGTTGGCATTCGCGAACGATTTCCCAGCCCCGATCATCGGCCCGGCGATACGATGAGAACGTGACCCCTACGTCGACCCAGAGCGCTCCGGCCATCGACCGGCTGGGCTTCCTGCTCGCCCGGCACGGCCGGCTGATGAAGGCGCGCATCCGCGAGGCGCTGAGCGTCAGCGGGCTCGGCCCCCGGCACGGCGCGCTGCTGCTGCACCTGGCGCAGGCCGGCGCGACCAGCCAGCAGGCGCTGATCGAGGCGCTCACCGTGGACCCGAGCACGCTGGTGGCGATCCTCAACGACCTGGAGCGCGACGCACTGGCCGAGCGCCGCCGCGACCCGGCCGACCGCCGCCGGCACATCGTGCGGATCACCCCGGCCGGGCGCGCCGCCGCGGCCGCCGTGGAGGAGGCGGTCAGCGCCGTCGAGCGGGAGGCCTTCGCCGATCTGGACGAGGACGAGATCGCCCAACTGCACGCGCTGCTGGCCCGGGTGCGGATCTGCCCGGAGAACGGCGGGTACGAGGCCTGACGGTTACGTGCAGAACCTGCGCCGACTTCTTTGACATGTGTACAACATCCTCGTTCGGGGCCTAACTTGTGGCACGACCGGCGGTCGCACCTGACCGCCCTGACGAGGAGGCCCCCTTGCCGCTTCTTCACGTCGGACGGAACCTCACGCCCCGTCAACCCGTCGAGATCGCCCGGATCGGCAACCGCTACCGCGTGACCCGCCCGTGGCACCCGGGCCTGCGCCCGTTCGTGCGCGGCTACGCCGGTTACGCGGAGTCGGAGGTGACGCCCTACCAGGTGCGGCTCATCCCGAGCGGCCGTGCCGTGCTGGTGATCAGCCTGGCGGAGCCGTTCACCCAGGTTCGCCGGCTGGGGGCGGCGGGACCGGGCAGCGGTCGGATCGGCTCGCTGGTCACCGGCCTGGAGTCCGCGCCCGCCGTCTGCGAGCACCCCGGCGGCCAGGAGGCGATCCGGGTCGAGTTCACACCGCTGGGCGCCTATCGGCTCTTCGCCATGCCGATGGCCGAGTTGACCAACCGCGTGGTGGAACTCGCCGACGTCCTGGGCCCCGGCACCGGGGAACTGGTCGAGCGACTGGCCACCACCGACGACTGGACGGCCAGGTTCGACCTGCTGGACGCCGCGCTGCTGGCCCGGATCGACGGCGGCCCGGATCCCGCGCCGGAAGTGGGCCAGGCCTGGCGGCTGCTGGCCGACAGCTGCGGCGCGGTGCCGATCGCCCGCCTCGCCGACGAAGTGGGCTGGAGCCAGAAGCACTTGATCCGCCGGTTCACCGAACAGGTCGGCCTGACACCGAAGCTGTCCGCCAGGGTGCTGCGCTTCCACCGCGCGGTGGAACTGCTGGGGCGCGGGGCCGGCACGCCGGCCGAGATCGCCGCGCTCTGCGGGTTCTACGACCAGGCGCATCTCAACCGCGAGTTCCGCGCCCTGGGCGACACGACGCCCGGCCGGCTGGCGGCCGCTCGCCGGGTGGAGGGCGCGCTGACGCTGTGAGCAGCGGCGAGCAGCGGCGAGCGGCGATGCATGGGAGGCGAGGTCAGATTTGTCCAAGCCCGGCCCACCCCCGCCCCGGTAGCGTCACCGCACGGGGGTCGGAAGTACGGGCACGGGCGAGGCGGGGACGTCCGCGCCCGTACTTCCGAACTCGCCGCCCGGTCATGGCGCCAGGCCCGCACGGCGCATTCGGGAGCGCAGCATCGGCGCGCACCGTGGGCAGTTGCACGGCGGCCACTCGCCGCTGACCGGGCCGCTCCAGTAGGACTCGCCGGGCCAGACCTCCTGACGCGAGAGTTCGATCCGCTCGCCGGAGCTGGTGATCCGGTAGACCTGCAGCGTCATGGAGCCGAGCCGGGGTTCGGGCTCGGGGTCGGGGTCGTGCGTGGGGTCGTACATGGGTGGCTCATTTCGCTTCGCACACCGGGCAGTTCGGCCAGCCGAGCGGGCAGGGCCTCGCCCCGGACGACACGGCCGAGGCAGTGCGCGTGATCAACGACGTAGTGCGTGAGTGCCTCGAGCGTCCGGACGCCGCACCCACCGATCTCGACGTGGAAGCCCGCCGGGGTACGGCTGATCCGACCGCCGCCGGCCAGGCCAGGCAGCGTAGGCAGTCCAGCCACCGCGAGAGCGTCCGCGAAGGCCCGGACGGCACGCTCGGCGGCCTCGCGCAGCTCACGGATCTCGCGGTCCTCGGGCAGCTCAACTCGACTGCTGGGCACGGGCGGCCAACCCCTCGCGGAGCAAGGCGGCGATCCCGCGCACCACATCCGGATGCGCCCGCCCGAGGTCGACCAGGACCAGCCCGGTGAACCAGCCCTCGTGCGAATCCTCGCCGAGCGAGGGCAGGATGAGCCCCGCTTCGGCGAGTACGGCGAGCAACGCGTCGACCGCGTCACGGGCGTCCGCGCGAGCCTGGGCGATGAGCGCGCCAATGCGAGTGGAACCATGCCGGTTCACCATTGAACAACTTCCTTTCGTCGCATTCTGCTAACAAGCATCGGCACTCCGTAGTACCTTGGCGAGACCTAATCCCCTGACATCAGCCGCATGGCAAGAAAGAAGGTTGGGACATGGCCGCACGGCGTTCTGCAGGACAGGCCGTTCCACCGCTCAGCCCGGAGGCGTTCGGCTGGCTGCTGCGGGACCTGCGGGAGGCGGCCGGTATGACAATCGCTTCGCTCGCCCCCCAAGTTCCCTGTGACAGTTCGCTGTTGTCACGGTTCGAGTCGGCCACACGAGCACCGAAGCTGTCGACGGCGGAACGGCTGGACGTGCTGCTGGAGGCTGGCGGGCGACTGGTGCGGGCTTGGCACAAGGTGGATTGGCATCGGGAAATCGAGCATCCGGATTGGTTCAAGGAGTTCGCCGAAACGGAGGCGATCGGGGTTCGCTTGGGCGAATACACTATTTCGCGAATCCCCGGTCTGCTGCAGACCCCGGAATACGCCCGCGCGCTTCTGGCAACAGGTCCCGCGCGTAAGGACGGCCCTTCCCTTGAGCAGCTCGTGGTGGCTCGGATGAGCCGTCAGGAACGATTCCTCGTCGAGAACGGGCCGCTGCTCTTCTTCGTCATCGACGAGGGCGTCCTACGACGGGCGGTCGGCGGTCGCCTGGTGATGTACCACCAGCTGAAGCACATCCTGGACGTGATCGAGCGCTATCCCAACATCGTGGTGCAGATCGCCCCGGACGAGTTGGGTGATCGCGCCCCCACAACCGAGGGCTTCACCCTGGTGAAGCTGCCCAACGGCACTGAGATCGTCTACTCGGAGAGCGTGACGCGCGGCCACTTTACGCGCCATCCAGCGGAGGTTGAGCGACTGTCGCGGGACTATGATCGGCTGCGAGCGGATGCCCTCTCGGCGTCCGAGTCAGCCGACTTGATCCGCCGCATCATGGAAGGACTGCTCAACGTGAGCCCAGAAATCCAGCCGCTCCCGACCCAGATCTCGTGGTTCAAGGCCAGCTATAGCGGCAACAACGGCGGCCAGTGCATCGAGACCTCGCACGACCTCCTCCCCACCGGCCTCATGCCCATCCGTGACTCCAAGAACCCGGACGGCCCGGCCCTGTTCTTCCCCACCGACTCCTTCGCCGGCTTCATCAACGGCGTCAAGGACGGCGGTTTCGGCACCGTCTGACCCTGGAAGGACAGCGGACATGACCCTCACCTGGTTCAAGTCCAGCTACAGCGGCAGCAACGGCGGCCAGTGCATCGAGGCCTCGCACGACCTCCTCCCCACCGGCCTCGTCCCCGTCCGCGACTCCAAGAACCCCGACGGCCCCGCCCTCACCTTCCCCGCCGCCTCCTTCAGCACCTTCGTCACCGCTCTCAAGACGGGTGCCCTGCCCACCACGTGAGCCCCCCGACCCCGCACCCCGTCACCACCAGGGGTGCGGGGTTCGGCCTGCGCGGTCGGCTTTCGGCGAAGTAGGAAGCACGAACCACCCGGACACGGCACACTGGGCGCACCAAAAGTCATCTGACGAAACGTCAGACCGCACACACGCCGAAGTGGAGCCTCCCGGTGCCCGATGAGATAGTCCTCGCGCTGAGCGCGTCCGAAGCCGCCGCAGGTACCACCGTGACGCTTCGGCTCCCGGACAGCGCCGAGTCGATGACGATCCGCATCCCACCCGTCGAGCACGGCACCGTCCTGCGCATCCCCGGCGCCACGGGTGATCTGATCGTACGCATCCAGGTCACCTCCGACGGGGTGCCCGGCGCGCCCCTCGGGCCCGCGTTCGCGCCCAAGCCCAGGCCGCGCAGCGGGGCCAACGGCAAGCTGATCGCCGGTTTGCTGGCCGTCGGCATCGCCATCGTCGTCGGGGTGATGAACAGCGGCCATCACGGCTCGTCGACAGGGGATTCCGCCTACACGCCACCGACGTTCGGCCCCGTCCCCTCGTTCACCTACTCCCTCCCGACGCTGCCCGCCCTCCCCATGCCCACCCTCCCCATCCCCACCTTCAACTACGACCCCAGCCAACTGGTCCACCCCATCACCACGCCCAACGATGCCCCGAGCGACACCCCCAGCAGTGCGCCGACCTTCGCCGTCCACGACTGCCTGTCGGGGACCCTGCCCGACTCCACCACCGCGCAGAGCGTCGACGGGGTCGACGTGATCTCCTGCTCCTCCGCGAACGCCCACTACAAGGTGATCCAGAGCTTCTTCGGCACCACGGACCTGAGTAAGTGTCAGGACAATCCGGACAGCCAGTACTCGTTCTCGGAGGAGACGACCTACGGCGGTGCCACCATCTCCTCCGAGGTCTACTGCGTGGTCGGCCTGGGTTCCTACGCCCGGTAGTGCCGCAGACCCGCTCCGGCTCGCACCGGCCCCGCCATGCAAACGCGGTCCGCACAATTCGACGCGGGGTGGCCGATCCCTGAGCGTGGAGGTGCGGTGTACGTATCGACGGTGTCGATCTCAGGTGTCCGGGGGTTCCTCGGCAACCGCCGGGTCGAACTCGACCTCCGACGGCCCGACGGCTCGCATGCCGGCTGGACGGTCATCGCCGGGCGCAACGGGGCCGGCAAGACCACTCTGCTCCGCGCGATCGTGGTGGCCTTGGACATCCACCGGCCTGACGACCTCGCCGGCTGGCGCTCCGCGGCGGAGGGGCGAGCGGCGGTGCGGCTCAGCGGCGACATCGAGGAACTGGAACTCCTCCTCGACGATGGCGAAGGGGAGTCCCCATGGGCGTTCGTCGGCCGATCCCAGTGGCTGCCGCAGGTCCTGGCCAGCTGCGTCTGGCCAGGACCGCTGGGGAAGGCGAGGCGGCGGGCGCGGCCACGCTGGCGCCAGGTCCTGCTCTCCTCCCGTGGCAAGTCCGGTGGGCAGCGGCTCATCGATGAGGACCTCTGGCAGATCGCCGGGGTGGAGAACATCCTGGCCTTCGGCGCGTTCCGTCGGCTGGGCCGCCGCGCCGGCTCAGCCGACGAGTCGACCTATTCGAACGTCGCGACCCTCTTCGATGAGGATGCCACTCTCGCGGGGGGCATGGAGTGGCTGATCCATCTTCATCATCGCGGCCTGACAGGTGACGCTGAAGCTGCCCGAACGGTTGACGCCGCGATCGCCCTGCTGAACGACGGCCTCCTCCCGGACGGGCACGTGGTCACCGAGGTGACGCCGGAGGGCTTCAGGCTGCGGGACGGCGATTCCGAGTTCCTCATCACGGAGATGAGTGAAGGCCACCGTGCGGCCGTGGCGTTGGTGATCAACATTCTGGCGATGCTGTCAGCTCCGCTGATGCCGGGCCAAGAGGAGTCCGAGGCGTTCGACGTCTTCACACTCGGGCCGTCACCGACGGTCTGGGTCCCCGGCGTGGTGCTCATCGACGAGGTGGACGCGCACCTGCACGTCAGCTGGCAGCAGCGGATAGGCGGTTGGCTCAAGACGCACTTCCCGAATGTCCAGTTCATCGTCACCACGCACAGCCCCTACATCTGCCAGGCCGCCGACCCCGGTGGGCTGATCCGACTGGCCGGCCCCGGAGAGGACGAGCCACCAAGGGTGGTGGACGAGGAGCTCTACCAGCGCATCGTCTACGGCAGCGGGGACGATGCCGCCATGTCCGCGCTTTTCGGCCTGGAGAGCCCGTACTCACCGCAGGCCGAGGCGGAACGGCGGCGCTTGGTGGCGCTGGAGCGGCGCGTGTACGCCGAACAGGCCTCGGCCGAGGAGATCGCCGAGTACGAGGCACTCGGCGAGAAGCTGAACAGCTCGCTGAGCGCCTCGGTCGCCGAGACGGCGGCTCGGTTGCGCACGGCCGGATGATCGGCCTGGTCCGCGCCGGGTTACCCGAGCGCGCGGAACTCGTCCGCAGCCGACGAGCCACCTTCATCGAGGCCAGATCGATGCTCCGGGACTGGGCCCGCTGCTCCGATGAAAGCCTGGCGGATGAAGCAGCCGAGATCGCGGCGGTCCTGACCTCGCTGCGTCACGCGGACGTCCTGGCCACCATGGTCGCGCTCGCCCGTCGCGGTGACGGGGCCGCGCGTGCCGTTCTGGGAGCCGAACTGACAGCCGTGATCCGGATGTTCGACGGCCGCCTGGCGACGTCGGCGATCCCCAGGCAGCTGTCGTCGTCGCACTCGACGGACCGCGCCGACACGACTGCCTAGGGTCGGCCCGCGCCCACCGGCACCCAGCCGCCACTGAGGCCGGGTCAGCCCTCGTCCTCCCCACCATCGGCCTCGGCGTCGGCGCGCAGCCCGGACCAGTCGAGCACCAGCTGCTGGCGGCGCGGCAGCCGGCTGACGATCAGGTCGTAGGAGTCCTCGATCATCTCCAGCAGCACCTGCTCGGGGATCGACCCGTCGAGCAGCACCGTGTTCCAGTGCCGCTTGTTCAGGTGCCACCCCGGCGTGATCGCCGGGTAGGTCGCCCGCAGCCGTACCGCCACCTCCGGCTCGCACTTGAGGCTGACCTTCAGCGGCTCGCCGTCCAGCGCGCTGATCGCGAAGATCTTCCCGCCCACCTTGAAGACCGAGGTCTCCGGGTTGAACGGGAAGGTCTCCTCGGCTCCGTTGAAGTCCAGGCAGGCGGCCTTGAGCTGATCGGGCGTCATGATCGGCTTCATCGTCATGGCGCACAGTCTGCCGAACACCACTGACGACCGTCCCCAAGCGGCGGGGCCACGGCCGGGGAACGCCGAAGGGCCCGCACGCCGCATGGCGGGCGGACCCTTCAGTGGAGTTCGCTACGGGATCAACGCGACGCGCGGCGCTGGCGTCCGGTGCCGTAGTTGGAGCCGGACTTCGAGCCGCTGCCCGGCTTGGCGCCGGAGGCCGTCTTGCCGATGAAGCCGGCCGCCTGGCGGGTGCCACCGCCACCACCGGTGGCGGCGGCGGTCTGGCCCATCCGCTGCTTGGGGCGGCGGCGCTTCGGGTTGCCGTTGATGTCCACGTCGGCGGGGCGCGAGGAACGCGGGCCCGCCGGGCGGCGCTTGGCGGCGCCGGTACCGGCCGCGGCCGGCTCGGCGGCGGCCGGCAGGGCCACCGTGACCGCGACACCCGAGGGGGTGCGGGCGCCGGTGATCCGGGCCAGCTCGGCGTCGCCGGGGCGGACCTTGGTGGTGACCGGGCGGATCGCGGCGGCGGCCATCAGCTTGGACATGTCCCGGCGCTGCTCGGGCAGCACCAGGGTGACCACGGTGCCCGACTCGCCGGCGCGGGCGGTGCGGCCGCCACGGTGCAGGTAGTCCTTGTGGTCGATCGGCGGGTCCACGTTGACGACCAGGTCGAGGCCGTCGATGTGGATGCCGCGCGCCGCGACGTTGGTGGCGATCAGCGCGGTGACGTGGCCGTCGCGGAACTGGTCCAGGGTGCGGTTGCGCTGCGGCTGCGACTTGCCGCCGTGCAGCGCCGCCGCCCGAACGCCGCTGGCCAGCAGCTGCTTGGCGAGGCGGTCGGCACCGTGCTTGGTGTGCACGAACATGATCACCCGACCCTCGCGGGAGGCGATGTGCGCGGTGGCGGAGGCCTTGTCGGCCGCCTCCAGCTGGAGCACGTGGTGCTCCATGGTGGTGACCGCGCCCGCCGAGGGGTCCACCGAGTGGGTGACCGGGTCGGTCAGGAAGCGCTGCACCAGGCGGTCGATGTTCTTGTCCAGCGTGGCGGAGAAGAGCATCCGCTGCCCGCCGTCGGCGACCTGCTCCAGGAGCTTGGTGACCTGCGGCAGGAAGCCCATGTCGGCCATCTGGTCGGCCTCGTCCAGCACGGTGATCGCGACCTGGTCGAGCCGGACGTCCTGACGGTTGATCAGGTCGTCCAGCCGGCCCGGGGTGGCCACCAGCACCTCGGCGCCGCGCCGCAGCGCGTTGGCCTGGCGGGTGATCGACATCCCGCCGACCACGGTGGCGATCCGCAGGTTGACGGCGGTCGCGTACGGGGTGAGCGCGTCGGTGACCTGCTGGGCCAGCTCGCGGGTCGGCACCAGCACCAGGGCCAGCGGCTTGCGGGCGTCCGCGCGCTGCCCGGAGGTGCGGGCCAGCACGGACAGGCCGAAGGCGAGCGTCTTGCCGGAGCCGGTGCGGCCGCGGCCGAGCACGTCACGGCCGGCCAGCGAGTCCGGCAGGGTGGCGGACTGGATCGGGAAGGGCTCGGTGACGCCCTCGCGGGTGAGCGCCGAGAGCAGTGCCTTGGGCATCTCCAGCTCGGCGAAGGTCGCGGCCGGCGGGCGCGCGGGGGTGCCGGTCACCACGGTGAACTCGGCGGGCTCGGCGGTGCGGCTCTTGCCCGCGCCGCGACCGCGGCCCTGGGACTGCGACTGGCTGCGCAGCCCGCCCGAGCTGCGGCCGGCGCGCGCCTGGGCGTCACTGAAGCCGCCGGCGCTGCCGGAGCCCTGCGAGCGGCTGCTGCCCGAGCCCTGTGAGCGGGATCGGCCGCGGCCGCCGGTGGGGCGTGCCTGATCGGTCATACGGTGGTACTCCGTCCTGAGCGGTCACCATCGATGGGTGACCCGTCGGTTCGGCCGCCAGGAGTGGAGTGCGCCGCCCCGGCCGTTGGGCGACATGGGCGAAGGCCCGCACCGTGCGGTACGGGCCTTCGCTGCGTCTAGCGCGTTCAGCGAGAAGCTGGAACGTCAGATGACGCGGATGTTCTCGGCCTGCGGGCCCTTCTGGCCCTGCGTCACGTCGAACTCGACGTGCTGGCCCTCAACGAGCTCGCGGAAGCCGTTGGCGCTGATGTTCGAGTAGTGCGCGAACACGTCAGGGCCGCCCTCGGCCTGCTCGATGAAGCCGAAGCCCTTTTCGCTGTTGAACCACTTCACGGTGCCGGTAGCCATAACCGTCTCCTTCAAATACTGGGGCAACGAGATCCACACCTCGTGAACCTCGCGTAGCCGCGATCCCCATCCGGAGATGACACCGGACAAAACAAATGCGCCTGTTGGTTGGACCAGCAGGCGCACACAAACGTTCATGGGAACCAAAACTGCAACTGGTTCGACTGTAGCACGACCAGCCCCGAAGATGATCGGACTATTTTCGGCCCGCCTGGCACCTCCCGCACGCGGGACGGGCGGGCCGGCCCAGGGAGGTCCCCGGGCCGGCCCGCCCGTTGCGATGCGGTGCGCCGACGAGTCGGCGCCGGCAGGTCAGTGGTGTCCGACCGGCTCCCGCTCACCGCGCGCGGTCGGCAGCTCGACCGGCTCCACGTGCTCGGGCATCCCCTGGTGGCCGGGCCACCAGGCCGCCTTGCCGAGCAGCGCGGTCAGCGACGGGGTGAAGAACATCGCCATCACGAAGGCCGAGACCCCGATGCCGAAGGCCACCGAGAAGCCGATCTGGCTGAACAGGCTGTTGCCGGCCAGCAGCATGGTGGCGAACGTCGCCGCCAGGATGCCACCCGCCGCCGCGACGGTCGGACCGCCGTGCCGCAGCGCCATCGCGGCCGCCTCGCGGGGGCTGCGGCCCTCGCGGGCCTCCTCGCGCAGGCGGGCGATCATCAGGATGTTGTAGTCGGTCCCGATGGCCACCACGAACAGGTAGATGAACATCGGCAGCATGAACATCAGCCCGGACTGGTGCTGGATGTTCTGGAACAGCAGGGTCGTCGCGCCGACCGTGGCACCGAAGCCGAGGCCGACGGCCGCCATCAGGTACCAGGGCGCCACCGCGCTACGCAGCAGCAGGCCCAGGATCAGCATGATCAGCAGCGCCGCGACCGGGAAGACCAACGAGTAGTCGTGGGCCATCGCGGTGTTGATGTCCTTGTAGATGGACGTGATGCCGCCCACGTACGCCTTGGTGCCCTGCGGGGCGTCGGCGTGCGCCGCCGAACGCAGCTTGCCGACGGTGTCGATCGCCTTGTTGGAGGCGGGGTCGTCCTTGAGCATCACGGTGAAGTTGGCGGTCAGGTGGTCACCGCTCAGCTTCGGCTGCGGGTTGACCTCCGCCACGCCGTCGACGCCCTTGAGCTGGGCGACGTAGGCGGGGAAGGCGTTCTGGTCCAGCGGCGCGCCGTTGGTCGAGGTCAGGTAGACCTGCGACGGGTCGGCCGCACCGGCGGAGAAGGCGCTGGACATCGTGTCAGAGACAACCATCGACTCCTTGGTCTTCGGCATCGAGCCGGCGGCCAGGTCGAAGTTGCCCTTGTAGCCGGTGGCGCCGAGCGCCAGGGCGACCAGGATCAGACCGGAGACGGCGGCCACCATGGCCGGACGGCGCTGCACCAGCCCGCCGAGCGCGGCGAACTTGGCACCGGCCGGCTCGAGGCGCCAACGCGTCTTGGGCTGCACGTTCTTCTGCCGGAACACGACCTTGCGAATCGCGTAGATCAGGCCCTTCTCCCAGAACAGCACCCGCTCCGGGATCAGCGAGAGCACGGCCGGCACCAGGGTGACCGAGGCCAGCGCCGTGACGGCGACCGCGATCGCCAGCGAGGGGCCCATCGCCTTGAACATGCCCAGGCTGGAGAGGACCAGCACGCTGAAGGCCACGATCACCGCGCCGGCCGCCGAGGAGATCGCCTCGCCGACCCGGCCGACGGCGTTGACCATCGCGGTCTTGCGCTCGTCACCGGCTCGCAGCCGTTCGCGGTAACGGAAGATCAGGAAGAGGAAGTAGTCGGTGCCGACGCCGAAGAGCACCACGATCAGGATCGCCGAGACCGAGCTGTCCGCCTTGAGGCCGAAGGCCTTGCTGGCGTCCGCGATCAGGCCGTTGGCGACCATGGAGAAGACCGCGATCATCGCCACCGGCAGCAGGGCGACGATCGGGCTGCGGAAGATCAGGAAGAGCGTCAGCAGGATGATGACGACGGTGCCGCCGCCGATCAGCGCGTTGGCCAGCTTCGAGGAGTCCTGCTGGTCCAGGTTCTGCGCGGCCGGGCCACCGAGCTGCACCTTGAGGTTGCTGCCGGCCGCCAGCGTCTTGGCGTCGTCGCGCAGCGCCTTGGCGGCGTCCGCAGTCTCGGTCCCCGCCTGCGGGGTGTTCTTGTCGAAGCCGATCATGGACAGCGCGTACTTGCCGTCCGCCGAGAACGACCCGGGCGAGTTGGCCGTCTTCGGGCCGACCGGGAGGATCGTCTGGACGTACTTGATGTTCTCGGCGGTGAGGCCCTGGGTGACCTTGGTCATCGCGGCCTGGTCGCCGGCGTCCAGCTTCCCGCCGTCGGTGCGCTCGAAGAGCAGGATCGCCGAGGGGGTGAAGTTGCTCGGGAAGGCCTGCTGCTGGAGCTCCGAGGCCTGGATCGACTCGTAGTGGGTGGGCAGGAAGGAGCTCTCGTCCGTCTGCGCCGTCAGCGTCGGGGCCGACGCCACGATGGCGACAGCGGCGACGATCCAGGCGACAATCACCCACCACGCCCGCTTGACGACGAACTGTCCGATTCGGTGGAACATGCTTGTGATGCCTCCTGGCATGGTTCACCGCAGCCCTTGGGGGACGGGACGCCGGGCGACGGCTGAGACGGCTGTACCCCCCACAGGGCATTAGCCGGTCGGCAGGTAAGTACTGGAGCGAGCATCATACGAGAACTTACTAGCCGACCGGCAAGCCAGCCCCCCGTGGGTTGCAGTCCGCGCATCGACGTGCTCCGCAGGACCGTCCAGCGGCCCCGCACCATCGTGACCTGACAGCCCCTGTCAATACCTCGTCCCCCGGGTGGAGAGGCCTCCCCCTCAGGGTGGACATCCCGCCGTACCCAGGTCGGAGAGAACCGGTACCCAGGTCGGAGCCGGTACCTGGGGAAAACCCCACCCCGACCCCTGGGGGCAGGCCCAGGGTGGACTCCCCCGCTGGCCGGATTACCCGTCAAGGCCCGTCTCCCTAGGGTCGGTTGTGAGCCCGGAAACACCGCCGGGCACCGCACCGCGGCCCGCACCGCCGCGTCCCAGGGGGAGAATCCCGTGTCCACGACCCACCGCCCGGCCCCGCGTGAGCGCGGAAACCAACGCGACCGAGCAAAGCCGGGGTTCGCCGCCACGATGGGCGCCTGGAGTGCCCGGCACCGCAAGGCCGCCGTCTTCGGCTGGCTGCTCTTCGTGGTGCTCGCCGCGTTCCTGGGCGGCGCGAGCGGCAGCCACCAGATCACCGACAGCGAGTCGATGCCGGGCCAGGTGGCCCAGGCGGCCAGGATCCTCGACCAGGCCGGGATCAAGAGCCCGCAGGGCGAGACGGTGCTGGTGCAGAGCGCGGCACGCACCGCCGACGACCCGGTCTTCCGGGCCAAGGTCGACCAGGTGATCGCGGCGGTCGACGGCACCGGCAAGACCACCGACCTGCGCTCGCCCTACGACACCAAGGCGATCTCGGCCGACCGGCACTCGGCACTGGTCCAGTTCACCGTGATCGGCGACCAGGACCAGGCGGCCACCGACGTCGCCGCACCGCTGAACGCGGTGGCCGGCGTGCAGCAGGGCGACCACGCGTTCACCGTCGCGGAGTTCGGGCAGGCCAGCGCCACCAAGCTGTCCCAGGACCAGTTCAAGAACGACTTCTCCTCCGCCGAGTGGACCGCCGTGCCACTGGCGCTGGGCATCCTGCTGATCGCCTTCGGCGCGGTGGTCGCCGCCGTGCTGCCGGTCGGCCTCGCGCTCACCGCCTTCATCGCGGCCGGCGGGCTGGTCGCGCTGAGCAGCTCGTTCCTGCACACCAGCAACGACGCCAGCTCGGTGATGCTGCTGGTGGGTCTGGCCGTCGGGGTCGACTACTGCCTCTTCTACCTGCGCCGTGAGCGCGAGGAGCGGGCCGCCGGGCACAGCGCCGAGGAGGCGCTGAAGATCGCCGCCGGCACCTCGGGCCGGGCGGTGCTGGTCTCCGGGATCACCGTGGTGGTCGCCATGGCAGGCATGTTCCTCACCGGGATCGCCGACTTCCAGGCGATGTCCTACGCGACCATCGTGGTCGTGATCACCGCCGTGCTCGGCTCGCTGACCGTGCTGCCGGCCCTGCTGTCGATGCTCGGTGACCGGGTGGACAAGGGCCGGGTGCCGTTCCTGCACAAGCTGAAGGCGAAGGACCTGAACAGCGGCAGCCGGATCTGGAACGCCGTCCTCACCCCGGTGCTGCGCTTCCCGCTGGCCGCCGCCGTGCTCGCCGCCGGCCTGCTGCTCGCGCTGGCAGCCCCGCTGGTCACCATGCACACCGCCAACCTGACCTTCGAGCAGTCGCAGCCCAAGGGCACCCCGCTGGTCGTCACCTCCCAGCGGATCGAGGCCGCCTTCCCCGGCAGCCCGGCCCCCGCCGAGGTGGTGGTCAAGGCCGCCGACATCTCCTCCCCCGCGATCAAGCAGGCCATCACCGATCTGCAGAACCAGGCGCTGGCCAGCGGCCGGATGCACGGCCCGTTCGAAGTCACCGTGCACCGGGCGCAGAACGTCGCCACCATCGCCGTCCCGCTCAACGGCAGCGGAAACGACGCGACCAGCACCGCCGCGCTGGACACGCTGCGCAACCAGATCGTGCCGAACACCCTGCTCAAGGTCCCGGGCACGCAGGCGCCGGTGACCGGTGACACGGCCGCCTCGCACGACTTCAACCAGCAGATGACCGACAGCATGCTCCCGGTCTTCGGCTTCGTGGTGCTCTTCGCCTTCGTGCTGATGCTCGCCTCGTTCCGCTCGCTGGGGATCGCGGTGACGGCGGTGCTGCTCAACCTGCTCTCGGTGGGCGCGGCCTACGGGGTGCTGACCCTGGTCTTCCAGCACGGCGTGGGCGCCTCGCTGCTCGGCACCGCCGGGGTCGGCGCGGTGGAGTCCTGGGTGCCGCTCTTCCTCTTCGTGATCCTCTTCGGCCTGAGCATGGACTACCACGTCTTCGTGGTCTCCCGGATCAAGGAGGCGCACGACCGGGGCCTGGGCACCCGGGCCGCCGTCGCCCACGGGATCCGCTCCACCGCCGGGGTGGTCAGCAGCGCGGCGATCATCATGGTGGCGGTCTTCGCGGTCTTCGGGACGCTGTCGATGGAGTCGATGAAGCAGATGGGCGTGGGCCTGGCGGTGGCGGTGCTGGTGGACGCCACGCTGATCCGCGGGGTGCTGCTGCCCTCGGTGATGACCTTGCTGGGCGAGCGCAACTGGTACCTGCCGAGCTGGCTGGCCTGGCTGCCGAACCTCTCGCACGGCGAGCCGGCCGCGGCGCCGACGGCGGGGGACGGCTACTCGGAGCAGCCGGCGCGGCACGAGGGCTCGCGGCACCGTCGGGTGACCGTCTGACGCACTTCCTGACGGACCGCCTGACGGATCGTCAGGCGCGCGCCGAACCTGCCGCCCGACCCCGCTTCCGGGGGTCGGGCGGTAGGTTTTCGGCCATGATCTTCTCCGAAGCCCTGGCCCGTGAGCTGCTCGCCCGGGCCTGCGCGGCGGTCGGCCTGCCCGACCCGGCCGGTGCCCGGCTGCTCGGTCTGACCGAGAACGCGGTCTTCGACCTCGGCTCCCCCGCCCTGGTGGCCAAGGTCGGCCGGGGCGGCGGACCGACCGAGCGGGCCACCCGCGAGCTGGCCGTCGCCCGCTGGCTGGACGGCGCGGGGATCCCGGTGGCCCGGCCCGCCGACGAACCCGGCGAGGTGGTGACCGCCGCCGGGCACCCCGTCACCTTCTGGCAGCGCCTGCCCACGGCCGTCCGCCCCGCCACGCCCGCCGACCTCGGTCCGCTGCTGCGCGCGCTGCACCGGTTGCCGGCGCCGCCCGCCACGCTGCCCAGGCTGCCGCGCCGGGAGTTGCTCGCGCCGGTGGCGCGGTGGCTGGCGGCCGCCGACGGGGCGGTCGACCCGGCGGACAGCGGCTACCTGCTGGCCCGGTGCGCCGAACTGGCGCTCGCTGTCACGGAGTTGGTCCCGGTGCTGCCCGCCGGGGTGATCCACGGGGACGCGCTGCCGCGCAACGTGCACATCGGGCCCAGCGGTCCGCTGCTGCTGGACCTGGAGACGGTCGCCGACGACCTGCGCGAGCACGACCTGGTACCGGTGGCGCTCAGCCGCGACCGGTACGGCGTGCCGGAGGCCGACTACCGGGCCTTCACCGCCGGATACGGCTGGGACGTGCGGGACTGGGCGGGCTGGGCGGTGCTGCGAGCGGCCCGCGAGACGGCGAGCGCGGCCTGGGTGGCGCAGCGGGTGCCAGGGAACCCGGCGGCGCGGGCGGAGTTCCGGCGGCGGGTGGCCTCGCTGCGGGAGGGGGACCAGCGGGTGCGCTGGCACGCGTTCTGAGGGGGCTCCCAGGAAGCGGTGAGAATTCTCTCAAGATAGTTTCATCGTTTCGGAACTGCCTGATCAGCGGCCATCGTCGTAGGGAGCAGTCGCCACCACCCCGGGGCGGCTGTCCCACGTCAGGAGCTGCCGCATGCCCGTCCTCGGCACCCACCGCACCGCGCTCCGCCGCGCCGCCGCCGGCTGCGCCGCGGTCCTCACCCTCGCCCTCGCCTGCGCGTGCGGTCCGAGAGGCGCGACGTCCCAGGACACGGCGGCGGCCCACCCGAGTACGAGCGGCACGCCGAGCGCGAACCTCACGCTGAGCCCGAGCGCCGACCCGAGTGGGAGTGCCGCTGCGAGTGCCAGCGCCGGCGCGGGCGGTGCCGCGAGCGAGAACGTGAACCCGAGCCCGCGTGCCAGCTCCAGCGCGAGCGCGAGCATGAGTGTGACGCCGACCACCGCCGCGGCCTCACCGACCGCACCGAACTCCGCGACCGCGACCACCACCCCGTCGAGCAGCGCCACGCCCACCGCCCCCGCCACCACCGCCGGCGCACCGCGCCCCGCCGAGGACGCGCCCGGCTCCTCGATCGTCTACTCCACCGCGAGCGGCGGCCGCACGGTGGCGCTCACCTTCGACGACGGCCCGGGCCCGGCCACCGGCCAGGTCCTGGACCTGCTCGCGCAGTACCACGCCAAGGCCACCTTCTGCGAGATAGGCCCGCAGGCCACCGCCAACCCGGCCCTGGTCGAGCGGATCCTGGCGGGCGGCCACCGGCTGTGCGACCACACGGTGCACCACCCGCAGCCGATGCACACGCTCTCGCACGACAAGCAGGTCTACGAGATCGACGCGGCCAAGGACATGATCACCCAGGCCGGCGGAGCGGGCACCCAGGTCAGCTGGTTCCGGGCCCCCGGCGGCGACTTCAGCGCGGACAACCGCCAGATCGCCGTCCAGGACGGCCTGCGGCCGCTCGGCTGGACGGTCGACACCCGCGACTGGTCCAAGCCCGGCGTCCCGGCGATCATCGCCAACGTCCAGAAGGAGCTGCACCCCGGCGGCATCATCCTGATGCACGACGGCGGCGGCGACCGGAGCCAGACCGTGGCCGCACTGAAGCTGCTGCTGCCGTGGCTGGTCCAGCAGGGCTACACCTTCGACTTCCCGGCGAGCTGACGAACCGTCAGCCCTCTCGGGGCGCGCCGCCCGCTCAGCGCATCGGCCAGCGGGCGTCGACCACCGCCTGCGGATCCTTGCCCTTGCGCAGCCAGGCCTGGAAGCCCTCGGCCCACTCCCGGTACCAGCCCACCTGCTGCTCGTGCAGCGCGGTCAGGCTCAACTCGCCGACCTGGGCCGGGTATCGCTCGCCGAGCGCGACCGCGACCCGCACGGCCGCCAGCGCGTCGCTGGCGGCCTCGTGCGCGTCCAGCAGCTCCACCCCGTACACCTCGCAGACCCGCTGCAGTCCGCGCGAGCCCTTGCGGTAGCGGTCCACCGCGCGATCGATCACCAGCGCGTCCAGCACCGGCGCGACCAGCCGGCCCGACAGCCGATCGGCCAGCGGCGGCAACTCGTGGCGGCGCAGCTCGGCGTCGAGCAGCGACAGGTCGAACGGCGCGTTGAAGGCCACCACCGGGACACCCTCGGCCAGCAGCGCGCAGAGCGCGGCGGCGACCTCCGCCACCGCGGCGGCGGCCGGGCGGCCCCTGGTGCGGGCGTGCTCGTCGCTGATCCCGTGGATCGCCCGGGCCTGTTCGGGTATCGGCACTCCGGGATCGAGCAGCCAGCGGCTGGTGCGCACCGGCAGGCCGCCGACCGTCTCGACCAGCGCGGCCGAGACGATCCGTGACTCGGCCGGGTCGGTCCCGGTGGTCTCCAGGTCGAATCCGACCAGCGGGCCCTGCCACCAGTACGGCCGCTTCTGGCGGCCCGTCGGGCCGACCGCAGCCCCGGCCGTGGCCACGGCGGCGGCCAGTGCCCCGTTGTTCAGCTCACCCATCAGCAGTGCCTTCCGTCGGGGTGTCACCTTGACGGACCCCATCATCCCCGCTGCCTGTGACAACGCGGCTGCCGACCGGTCGCGGACCGGCACGGCGCTGCCCCGCCCCCGGGCCAGGGGAGGCGGGGCAGCGCGGCGGCCGGGGCGCGGGGGCGCCCGGCCCGGGGAAGGCGCGCGCCGGAGGTCGGACGGCACGCGCCGTGGCAGGTGGTGGGCTCGGACAGAGCGGTCTACGCGGCGGCGAACATCCCGCGCCCGAGCCAGTCGTTCGCGTCCCGCACGCCCGGCAGCACGAAGAAGTAGCCGCCGCCGGTCGGCGAGATGTAGTCGACCAGCGGCTCGTCGATCAGCCGGGTCTGGGTGGCCTCGAACTGGCGCTCCACGTCCTGCTGGTAGCAGCAGAAGGCGAGACCCATGTCGAGGTTGCCGACCTTGTCCACGCCCCGGTCGTAGTTGTAACCACGGCGCAGGATCCGCGAGTCGTCGCTCTGCTGGGTGCGCGGGTTGGCCAGCCGGATGTGCGCGTCCAGCGGGATCGCGTTGCCCTGCGGGTCCTTGGCGTAGTCGGGCGCGTCGGTCTCGTTGGCGCCGTCCAGCGGTGCGCCGGTGTCCTTGCGGCGGCCGAACATCTTCTCCTGCTCGGTCAGCGAGACGCGGTCCCAGAACTCGACCAGCATCCGGATGATCCGGATGACCTGGTAGCTGCCGCCGGTGGCCCAGGCCGGCTCGCCGGCGCCGTTCACGACCCAGACCAGACGGTCCATCTCCCGGCCCGACTTGACGTCGGGGTTGACGATGCCGTCCTTGAAACCGAGCAGGTTGCGCTGCGCACCGGTGGGGCGCGGGGCGCTCTGGAATCCGTCGATCCGCCACTTGACCTGCATCGCGCCGCGGGTGTGCCTGGCGATGTCGCGCAGCGCGTGCAGCACGGTGTCCTGGCTGTTGGCGCAGATCTGCAGCGAGAGGTCGCCGTGCGACTCGGCGGCCTGGAGGTTGTCGTTGGGGAAGGTCTTCATCGGCTTCAGCTTGACCGGCTTGGCCTTGGCCAGCCCGTAGCGCCCGTCGAAGAGCGAGGCGCCGACGCCGACCGTCACGGTGAGGTTGTCGCTCGGCACGGTCGGGCCGAGGATCCCGTTGTCGGCGGGCGGCGCGCCGACGCCGAGGTCCGGCGGGGTGCCGCCGGCGGTCAGGAACCGGATCCGGTCGGTGAGGGTGTGGAAGAGGTCCTCCAGCGCCTTGCGGTCGGTGGCGATGACGTCGAAGGAGACGAACATCGCCGCCGTCTGCTGCGGGGTCAGGACGCCCGCCTGGTGCTCGCCCTGGAACGCCACCTGGGCGTGCGCGCCGGTCGCGTCGGCGGCCTCGGCCCGGCCGCCGCCGGCGGTGAACGCCAGCGCGCCACCGGCCACCGCGGCACCGACCGCGCCGACGCCCAGCGCCGCGCCCAGGAAGCTGCGGCGAGCCGGCACTGCGGGGCAGCCGGCGGCTTCGGCGGCGGAGGCGGAAGCGACAGCCTCGTGCGGGAAGGGGCAGGAGCCGGTGGAGCTGGGCTGGCTGGTCATCAGGCGGACTTCCGGATCTCAAGAAGGTCGGGAATCGGGGCGAGGTCTTCGAGCAACTGCCCGGTGGCGCCGTTGAGCTGGGCGCGGGTCGGGCCGTCGAGCTGCTCGACCGGGGTCCAACCACCGTCGGCGTGGTGCGCGGCGTTCAGCAGGTCGGTCAGCCGCTGGACGTCGCCGTTCACGGTGTCGAGCAGCTGCGGGCTGCGGGCCTGGATCAGCGGCTGAAGCACCGTCAGCAGCTCGCGGGTGCCGGCCAGGTTGGCCTGGGCGGTGGCCAGGTTGCTGCCGCTGCCCTCGTCGGTGTCGCCGGTCAGCTCGAACTGGAGGGTGTTCTCCAGGATCTCGTGGGTGCGCAGCGGCAGGTCGGTGGGGTCGAAGTCCTGGGTGGGGAAGGCCTTGCCGAGCCCGTCCACGTCGCTGACCAGCTGGTCCGCCACCGGGCTCAGGTCGGCGGCGCCCTGCCCGTGCCACAGGCCGTACTCCAGGCGGTGGAAGCCGCTGAAGCCCTGGTCCTGGACGCCGTCGGGCAGGCCGTCGGCCCGGCCGTTGATCTTCTTGTCGAAGTCGGCGAAGGTGCCGTAGGCCGCGCCCAGCGAGCTGTACTGCAGGTGGGCGGTGAGCCAGTCGGTCTTGGCGGCGTTCAGGTCACCGCCGTGCAGGTCGGCCTGCAGCTTCTGGGTCTCGGTCAGCAGGGTGGCCAGGCCCGCGTCGACGTAGGCCCGGTACTGGTCGAGCGGGGCCTTGAGGTCGTCCTCCGAGACCGGCAGCACGGCCGCCACCTGCTGCCCGCCGCTGACGTGGACGGCGGCCGAGGTGACCGCGTCACCGCCGGTGGGCACGCAGCGCCAGGCGAGGTCGCCGCCGCCGATGGTGGCGGTCAGCGGGCGGGTGGTGCCGGGCGCCAGGCCCTCGATCTCGCCGTAGACGGCGTTGGTGGCCGGGTTGACCAGGTAGACCTCGGAGGTCTTGCTGCCCGTGTTGTGCATCTGGAAGGTCTGCTGACCGGGCTGCGGGGTGCCGAACCCCTTTCCGCACTCGGTCCTGGACTCCGAGACGGAGACCGTGCCGGCCGCGGCCGGCTTGCCGCCGCTGACCGCGATCACCACCCCGGCCAGCACCGCCGGGACGGCGACCAGCGCGGTCGGCACCAGCCAGCGCGGCGGGCGCTGACGGGGCGGCAACTCCGTCTCGGGCTCGGCGGCGACCGCCTGCGGCTCGGACTCGGCGGCGACGACGGGCGTGGCAGCCGGCGCCGGCTTGGGGGCGGTGGTCCGCATCCCACGGACGAAGAGCGTCATCACCACGCCCAGGTAGAGCAGGTAGGCGACCACCTGGACCCAGGTCATGGTGACGGTCAGGTTGAAGACGCCCTGCACCAGCGTCGCGTACCAGGAGCCGGCGTCCAGCGAGCCGCTCAGGTCGAAGGCGTAGGCGTGCGCGCCGGGCAGCACCCCGCCCTCCTGAAGGTCGCGCAGGCCGTAGCTGAGCACCCCGGCGGCGATGACGATCAGCACCATGCCGGTGTAGGTGAAGAACCGGGTCAAGTTGATCTTCAGCACCCGCCGGTACAGGCCCCAGCAGAGCCCGGCGGCCAGCACCAGGCCGACGCCGGCGCCGATCGCGGGTCCGGTGGCCTCACCGGCCGAGCGCGCGGTGGTCCACAGGAAGAGCGAGGTCTCCAGGCCCTCCCGACCCACCGCCAGGAAGCTGGTGAGGACCAGCATCCCCGCGCCCAGGCCCAGCGCGGCGGTCACCTTCTCGCGGATCTCGGAGGAGAGGTTCCGGGCCGACCTGCGCATCCAGAACACCATCGCCGTGACGAAGGCCACGGCGATCAGGCTGAGGGTGCCGCCGAAGGCCTCCTGCGCGGTGCCGGAGAGGTTGGCGGCGGTGAAGGTGAGCACCGCGCCGAAGCTGAGCGCGAGCGCGATGGCGGCCAGCACCCCGGTCCAGACCTGGGGCAGACGGGCCTTCTGCCCTGACCGGACCAGGGTGGCGACCAGGATCGAGACGATGAGTCCCGCCTCCAGGCCCTCCCGGAGCCCGATCAGAAAGCTTGGAAAAGCGTCGTCCCACATGGGTGCTGAACTCCCCTAGGCGTGCGTCACCGCTAGCGCAGCCGCGCTTAGCTTAGGCATACCTTAGCTAGGGGAGGTTCAGGAGTCCACGCCGGGGTTAGCCAAGCCTTAGCTGACCGAGCGTGAGTCGGTCCAGACGCCCTCGAACTCCTCGCGGTAGACCTCCAGCAGGCCGGGCTCGGCGTCCTCGCCGGCGCTCGGTGCGGCCCGCAGCACCAGGGCCGGCGACTCCATCCCCCGCGCGCGCCGCAGGTAGGGCTGGACCACGCCGAGGTCCCCGCCGCGCCGGCGCGAGCCGGGCAGCCGGGCCCCCTCGACCAGGTAGGCGGTGAACCGGGGCATCTCGTCGAAGACCCGGATCTCGAAGGCGCCCGGATCGCGCAGCCGGGCCCGCACCCGCCGCACGTGCATGATGTTCATCTCGATCGAGCGGGACAACTCACCGCGCCCGAGCCCGAGTTCGCGCTCGCGCCGGCGCACCGCGCTGCTGGCCGGATTGAGGAAGAGCAGCCGCATCCGGCAGCCCTCGGCGGCCAGGCGCGCCAGGCGCTTGCCGGTGAAGTTCTGGCAGAGCATGCCCAGCGCGATGCCGAGCGCGTCCAGCCGCCGGGCCCCCTCCAGCAGGTCCTCCACCGGCAGGTCGCGCTGCAGCAGGATCCGGTCCGCGTGCACGGCGGCGACGTCCGCGTACCGGCCCGCGACCAGCTCCTCGATGATGTCGGCCGGCAGCCCGGCGCCGGCGGCGGGCCGCCCGTCCAGCAGGCCGAGCACCCGGGCGGCGGCCCGCTCGGTCTGCGCCAGCACGGTCGGCGAGAGGCTGCGGTTGCGCGAGACCACGTGCCGGGCGACCTCCAACTCGTCCAGCGCCAGCTCGATCTCCCGGCGGTCGTCCAGGTACGGCTCGAAGCACGGCCAGTGCTGCACCATCA
Organism: Kitasatospora sp. GAS1066B; assembly: GCF_041262605.1. Classification (NCBI taxonomy): domain Bacteria; kingdom Bacillati; phylum Actinomycetota; class Actinomycetes; order Kitasatosporales; family Streptomycetaceae; genus Kitasatospora; species Kitasatospora sp. GAS1066B. The sequence goes on along the minus strand of NZ_JBGCCO010000002.1, from coordinate 87,280 downwards.
GCTCGCGCAGCTGGGGCAGGGTGAGGAAGACCAGCGGGTCGTCGTCGGCCGGGTCGAGCAGGAAGCCCTTGCGCCGGCTCACCTCGCGGACGGCGGCGGCCCGGCGCACCCACTCCTCGCCGACAGGGCCGGCGGCGGCCGTCACCCAGTCCGCGCCGTGCGCGGGGGCGTAGACCGGACGCAGCAGGTCGTCCAGCAGGGACCGCAGCCGCTGCTCCACCAGGTTGAGCCAGACGTAGGCCCGCCCCGTCAGCCGCACCCGCTGGTAGGCGCGCTGCCACTGCTCGCCGCTCCAGCCGGGCACGCTCGCCACCTCGGGGCCCGACTGGGCCGGAATCAGCCGACCGCCGCCGGGCGAGCCCAGCACCGCGGTCGGCGCCTCCGCCCGGGCTCCGGTACCCGCCGTTCCGCTCGACCCATCGGGCCATTCGTCGGCGGGGAAGACCATCTGATTACCTCGACTCTCGGCACCCGGCCCTGTGACGATCAAGACTACTGCCCGGCCGCCCCGGCGGGCAGGCCGTTGCCTTTCCGCAATCCGACTCGGTCAGTCGAGGGTGCGCCGACTCTGCGCAGTACCGACTCGCCGGACACCCGTTCGGGCGAAAGCGCCCGGAAAGAGCGTCAGAATGCGGGCGGAGCGGCAACGATGGCAATCGCCAAGGGAAAATGACAGCGCGTAGAGGCAGTCTGTGCCGTGCGTCACGCTTGGCGGCGTGCGGACATGTGCCGCGCGGCACCGGGCATACCGCAGCCAGCGGTGCGCCGACATCCCGAGGGAGCATCAGCTCCTCTTGACGCCAGGGAAGTTGAGGCTTATGCAGGTCTGGCCGGGGCAACCGTACCCCCTGGGTGCCACCTACGACGGGGTGGGCACCAACTTCGCGGTGTTCTCCGAGAGCGCGGACCGGATCGAGCTGTGCCTGCTCGGCCCGGACGACACCGAGACCGTGATCGAGCTGCGCGAGACCGACGCGTTCGTCCGGCACGCCTACCTGCCCGGCATCCAACCGGGCCAGCGCTACGGGTTCCGGGTGCACGGTCAGTACGATCCGGCGCGCGGCCAGCGGCACAACGGCGCCAAGCTGCTGCTCGACCCGTACGCCAAGGCGATGAGCGGCACCATCGACTGGGACGAGTCGGTCTACGGCTACCACTTCGGCGCGCCCGACCGCCGCAACGACCTCGACTCGGGCCCGCACACCATGCACTCGGTGGTGATCAACCCGTACTTCGACTGGGGCAACGACCGCCCGCCGCGCACCGACTACCACCGGTCGGTGATCTACGAGGCCCACGTCAAGGGCCTGACCATGCTGCACCCGGGCATCCCCGAGGAGATCCGCGGCACCTACGCCGCGCTCGCCCACCCGGCGCTGATCGAGCACCTGGCCAAGCTCGGCATCACCGCGATCGAGCTGATGCCGGTGCACCAGTTCGTCCGCGACCACCGGCTGCGCGACCTGGGGCTGACCAACTACTGGGGCTACAACACCATCGGCTTCTTCGCCCCGCACGGCTCCTACTCCTCGGTCGGCGACCGCGGCCAGCAGGTGCAGGAGTTCAAGTCGATGGTCAAGGCGCTGCACGCGGCCGGCATCGAGGTGATCCTCGACGTGGTCTACAACCACACCGCCGAGGGCAACCACCTGGGCCCCACGCTCTCGATGCGCGGCCTGGACAACGCCTCGTACTACCGGCTGGCCGCCGACCGCCGGTACTACACGGACACCACCGGCACCGGCAACAGCCTGCTGATGCGCAGCCCGCACGTGCTGCAGCTGATCATGGACTCGCTGCGCTACTGGGTCACCGAGATGCACGTGGACGGCTTCCGCTTCGACCTGGCCGCCACCCTGGCCCGGCAGTTCCACGAAGTCGACCGGCTCTCCTCGTTCTTCGACCTGGTCCAGCAGGACCCGGTGGTCTCCCAGGCCAAGCTGATCGCCGAGCCCTGGGACGTCGGCGAGGGCGGCTACCAGGTGGGCAACTTCCCGCCGCTGTGGACCGAGTGGAACGGCAAGTACCGGGACACCGTGCGCGACCTGTGGCGCGGCGAGCCCGCCACGCTGGCCGAGTTCGGCTCCCGGCTGACCGGCTCCTCCGACCTCTACCAGCACGACGGCCGGCGCCCGATCGCCTCGATCAACTTCATCACCTGCCACGACGGTTTCACCCTGCGCGACCTGGTCTCCTACAACGAGAAGCACAACGAGGCCAACGGCGAGCAGAACCGGGACGGCGAGTCCTTCAACCGCTCCTGGAACTGCGGGGCGGAGGGCCCGACCAGGGTCCCCGAGGTGCTCGAACTGCGGGCCCGTCAGCAGCGCAACTTCATCGCCACCCTGCTGCTCTCCCAGGGCGTGCCGATGCTCTCGCACGGCGACGAGTTGGGCCGCACCCAGCGGGGCAACAACAACGCCTACTGCCAGGACGGCGAGCTGTCCTGGGTGAGCTGGCCGGGCGATGCCGAACTGCTGGAGTTCACCCAGGGCATGGTCTGGCTGCGCCGCAACCACCCGGTCTTCCGGCGCCGGCGCTTCTTCCGCGGCCGCCCGGTGGCCGCGGCCCACGACGACCTGACCGACCTCGCCTGGTTCACCCCGAACGGGGAGGAGATGACCGCCCGGGACTGGGGCGCCAGCTACGCCAAGTCGCTGACCGTCTTCCTGAACGGCGCGGCGATCTCCGAGCCGGACCGGCGCGGCGGGCGGATCACCGACGACTCCTTCCTGCTGCTGTTCAACGCGCACTACGAGTCGCTGCAGTTCACGGTGCCCAAGGAGCACGGCGAGGAGTGGCAGGTGGTGGTGGACACCACGCTCGCGACACTCCCGACCCCGGGTACCGGACTTCGGGTCAAGGAAGGCGACGGGCTGTGGCTCGCCGAACGGTCGTTGCTGGTGCTTCAGCGGCAGACCGGGTAGGCATGGGGGGTGATCTCACCACCACCTACGGCGACCTACCGCCTGCAGCTGCAGCCCTCGTTCACCCTCGCGGACGCCGCGGCGGCCGTCCCGTACCTGGCCGGGCTGGGCATCTCCCATCTGCATCTCTCCCCCCTGTTGGAGGCGACGCCCGGCTCCACCCACGGATACGACACGGTCGACCACACCAGGATCAGCGAACAGCTGGGCGGCGAGCACGCCTTACGCGCGCTCGCCGCCACCGCCCGGGAGCACAGGCTCAGGCTGATCGCCGACATCGTCCCCAACCACATGGCCGTACCGGTGCCCGAGCGGCTCAACCACCCGCTCTGGGAGGTGCTCCGGGACGGCCCCGAGTCCCGCTACGCACACTGGTTCGACATCGACTGGGCCGCCCACGGCGGCCGGATCCTGCTGCCGGTGCTGGGTGACCGGCTCGGCGCGGTGCTCGACCAGCTGAAGGTGGATCAGGACACCCTGCGGTACTACGACCACGTCTTCCCGCTGCGCCCCGGGACCGCCCACCTGCCGCTGCGCCAGCTGCTGGCCCGTCAGCACTACCGGCTGGCCTGGTGGCGGCTGGCCGACACCGAGCTCAACTACCGCCGGTTCTTCACCATCAACGACCTGATCGCCCTTCGGGTGGAGGACCACGAGGTCTTCCGGGCCACCCACGGCGTGCTGCTGCGGCTGCACGCCGAAGGTGTGCTCGACGGGTTCCGGGTGGACCACCCGGACGGGCTGGCCGACCCGCGCGGCTACCTGCGCTGCCTGGCCGAGAGCAGCGGCGGCGCGTACACGGTGGTGGAGAAGATCCTCACCGGCCTGGAGCGGCTGCCCGAGGACTGGCCGTGCGCGGGGACCACCGGCTACGACGCGCTGCGGCACATCGACGGCGTGCTGACCGACGGCGCCGGGGTCCGCCGGCTGACCGAGCTGTACGGCCGGTACACCGACACCCGCGGCACCGCCGCCGAGGCGGCCCGGCTGGGGCGGGCGGAGATGACCGTCCCGCACGGCGAGCTGGCCGCCGAGCTGAACCGGCTGGTCCGGCTGGCCGAGCGGATCTGTACCGAGGAGCCGGAGCTGGCCGACCACGCGCCGCTGCAGATCCGCACCGCGCTGTGCGACCTGTTCACCCACTACACGGTCTACCGGCCCTACCCGTTCCCGGCCGAACGGACCATAGTGACACCGGAGTCCACCAAGCAGTTCGTCGAGCTGCTGACGCAGGGCCATCTGGGCTCCAGCCCGGCCAAGGAGGAGTTCCGCACCCGCTTCGCCCAGACCGCCTCGGCGGTCGCGGCCAAGGGCGTGGAGGACACCGCCTTCTACCGCTGGTACCCGCTGCTCTCGCTGAACGAGGTGGGCGGCGACCCGGCCCACCCGGGGCTCGACCCGGCCGACTTCCACCACTGGTGCGAGGACATCCAGCGGAACTGGCCGCTGACCATGACCGCGCTCTCCACCCACGACACCAAGCGCAGCGCGGACGCCCGGGCCCGGCTGACGGTGCTCGCCGAACTGCCCGAGCAGTGGGTGGCCGAGTGCACCGCCTGGTCCGAGCTGGCCGGCGGCCTGGCCGACCGCAACGCCGAATGGCTGCTCTGGCAGACCCTGGTGGCCGCCTGGCCGATCGAGCCGGACCGGCTGGTGGGGATCCTGCTCAAGTCGGTCCGCGAGGCCAAGCTGCGCACCGGCTGGACCTCCCCGGACGCCGCCTACGAGACCGCCGTCACCGACTACGCGCACCGGGTCCTGGCCTCGCCCGAACTCGTCGACCGGATCGCGCGGTTCGTGGCCTTCCTGGAGCCGTTCGCGCAGTCCAACAGCCTCTCGGCCGCGCTGCTCCACCTCACCCTGCCGGGCGTGCCCGACCTCTACCAGGGCTCGGAGAAGCCGCTGTACACCCTGGTGGACCCGGACAACCGGGCGCCGGTGGACTTCGCCGCCCCGGAAGTCGGCCTGACCGACTTCGCCCGCCGCAAGCTCCACCTGACCCGGACCGCCCTGGGGCTGGCCCGTCCGCTCGGCCCGTACCAGCCGCTGCCGGCCGATCCGCACCTGATCGCCTACCAGCGCGGGCCGGACTTGACGATCATCGCCACCCGTCTGCCGTTCGCCCTCGCCCAGCGCGGCGAGCAGGCTACGCTCGATCTTCCGGGCCACTGGCGCGACCTGCTGACCGACCGTCAGTTCACCGGGACCGTCGAGACCGTCGCTCTGCTCACCCGGGAGTCACCGTGAAGTACCAGGTCTGGGCCCCGTCCGCCGGCCGCGTCGAGGTCGAGGTGGACGGGGCGGCCCATCCGCTGACGCCGGGCGAGGGCGGCTGGTGGCACGGCCAGGCGCCGGCCGGGCAGGACTACGGCTTCCGCCTGGACGGCGGGCGCGCGCTGCCCGATCCGCGTTCGGCCCGCCAGCCGTACGGGCCGGACGGGCTGAGCCGGCTGGTGGACCACGACGCATACCCCTGGTCGGCGGCCGGCTGGCACGGGCGCCCGCTGCCGGGTTCGGTGGTCTACGAGCTGCACGTCGGGACCTTCACCCCGGCCGGCACCTTCGCGGGGGCCGAGGAGAAGCTGGACCATCTGGTCGAGCTGGGCGTGGACTTCGTGGAGCTGCTGCCGGTCTGCCCGTTCCCCGGCCGGTACGGCTGGGGCTACGACGGCGTCTCGCTCTGGGCCGTGCACGAGCCCTACGGCGGCCCGGACGGGCTCAAGCACTTCGTGGACGCCGCGCACCGCAAGGGGCTCGGCGTGATCCTCGATGTGGTGCACAACCACCTCGGCCCGTCCGGCAACTACCTGCCCGCCTTCGGCCCGTACTTCACCGAGCGGCACCAGACGCCCTGGGGCTCGGCGGTCAACCTGGACACGGCCGGCTCCGACGAGGTGCGCGCCTACCTGCGGGAGAGCGCGCTGACCTGGCTGCGCGAGTACCGGATCGACGGGCTGCGGCTGGACGCGGTGCACGCCCTGGTGGACGAGCGGGCCGTCCACTTCCTGGAGGAACTCGCCACCGCGGTCCGCCGGTTGGGCGCCGAGCTGAACCGGCCGCTGTTCCTGATCGGCGAGTCGGACCTGAACAACCCGCGGGTGACCGACCCTGGGCAGGCCGGCGGATACGGGCTGGACGCGCAGTGGAGCGACGACTTCCACCACGCGCTGCACGCGGCCGCGACCGGCGAACGGCAGGGATACTACGCCGACTTCGGCCGGGCCCCGATGGCCGCGCTGGCCCGGACGCTGACCCGCGGCTGGTTCCACGACGGCACCTGGTCCTCGTTCCGCGACCGGCACCACGGCCGCCCCTTCCCGCAGGCGCACGGGCACCGGCTGCTCGGCTACTCCCAGACCCACGACCAGATCGGCAACCGCGCGGTCGGCGACCGGCTGACGGCCGGTCAACTCGCGCTGACCGCAGCCCTGGTCCTCACCTCACCGTTCACCCCGATGCTCTTCATGGGCGAGGAGTGGGGCGCCGCCACCCCCTGGCAGTACTTCACCGACCACACCGATCCGGGCCTGGCCGAGGCGGTGCGCCAGGGCCGGCGGCGGGAGTTCGAGGCCTACGGCTGGACGCCCGAGGAGGTGCCGGACCCGCAGGCGGCCGAGACGGTACGCCGCTCGACGCTGGACTGGAGCGAGCCGCGCGGCGGCGAGCACGCACAACTGCTGCGCTGGTACCAGCGGCTGATCCGGCTCCGGCGCGAGCAGCCGGCCCTGATGGACCCCGACCTGGCGGCGGTGCGGGTGGAGTTCGACGAGGCCGACGGGCAACTCACCGTTCACCGAGGCGAGTTCCGGATCGCGGTGAACTTCGGCGAGAAGCCCGGCGAGCTCCCGGCCGGCACACCGCTGGCGCACTGGGGCGAGCCGGCCGCCGGCCGCCTCGGCCCGCGCTCCTGCGTGATCACGCGGGCGGCAGAAAGCTGACGATCCGCGCCCGCAGGCCGGCCGCGTCCAGACCGTAGGCGGCCAGGTGCTCGTCCATCGAGCCGTAGTGGCGGTGCTCCTCGCGCGGGACGCCGAGGCCCAGCACCCGGTGCGGGAGGTCGGCGAGGGCCTGGTGCGCCTCGTTGTTGGAGGTGCCGGCCAGGTAGGGCTCGACCAGCACCACATCGGTGGGGCCCGCGGCGCGCAGCGCGACGGCGTCGAACGGCCGCACCGAGGCGGCGTACAGGACGGTGACGTCCAGCCCCTCGGTCGCGGCCAGCACCGCGTCCAGCATCGGGCCGACCGCGACCACGGTGGCCGCAGCTCCCTGACGTACCGTCAGGAACCTTCCGGGCTCGACCGCCCGCGCTTCGGCGTTCTGGTGCTCCGACAGCCGGACGTACACGTTGCGGTCCCCGTCGGCCACCGCGTGCCGAAGCAACGCCTCGGCCTCGTCGGGATGCCCCGGCACGTGCACCGTCCAGCCGGGCAGCGTGTCGAGCAGCGCCACGTCCCCCGGGCTCATGTGGGTGCGGCCACCGGCCGGCCAGTCGTACGAGCCCAGCGCGCTGACCAGCACCGCGCCCACGCCCTGGTGGCCGAGGTCCAACTTGACCTGCTCGAAGGGCCGCTCGATCAGGAAGCTCGCGAAGGTGTGCGCGATCGGCCGCAGCCCGGCCAGCGCCAGGCCACCGGTCACCCCGATCAGCAGCTGCTCGCGGATGCCCACGTTGAGCACCCGGTCCGGGTGCGCGGCTGCGGCCTCGGCCAGGCTCGCCGCGCTGATGTCGGCGAGCACCAGCGCGGTGCGCGGGTCCTGGTCCAGCAACTCGGTCGCGACGGTGATGAAGCGTTCCCGCATGGTGTCCATCTCTCTGTCTCCCCGCTAGTTCTTCGGCTCGACGCGGGCGATCACGGCGTGCGGCCGGCCCGGGTGCTCGGTGGTGAAGGCGGCGTACAGCGCCTGGTGGTCGTGGCCGTCGACGGTCACCGCCGACCAGCCGGCCGCCGCGAAGCGGGCCGCGATCCCGCCCGGCCAACCGTGCGTGGCCGAGGAGTTGTCGATCACGACGGCGTGCAGCCGGTCCAGCGCGACCGCCCCGGCGTAGGCGACGGCCTCGTGGTTGCTGCCCTCGTCGAACTCGGCGTCCCCGAGCAGCGTCCAGACGGCCGGCCCGGTCAGCCCCTGGGCGCGCAGCCCGAGCGCGGTGCCGACGCCCAGCGGCAGACCGTGCCCGAGCGAGCCGGAGCCGATCTCCACGCCCGGGATCAGCGTGCGGTCGGGGTGGTGGCCCAGCGGCGAGTGGTAGCCGCCGAAGCCGTCCAGCCACTCCTCGGGCAGTAGGCCCTTGGCCGCGAGCACCGCGTAGTAGGCCATCGGCCCATGGCCCTTGGAGAGCAGGAACCGGTCCCGCTCGGGGTCGGCGGGGTCCGCCACCCGCAACACCCGCTCGTACAGCACCCAGAGCGCGTCGAGGGTGGAGGTGGCCGCCGGGCCGTGCTTCTCGGCTCCGGTCATCCGGCTCAGCAGGCCGGGCAGTTCCCCGTAGGTCTTCGTCATGCGACCAGCCTGCTACTTCAAGCCGACTTGAGGTCAAGCCCTAGGATCTGACCCCATGAACGCCCACCTCAGCATCGGCGAACTCGCCGCCCGCAGCGGCCTGGCCCCCTCCGCGCTGCGCTACTACGAGGAACTCGGCCTGATCCACGCCGACCGCACCGCCGGCGGCCGGCGCGTCTTCGCCCGCCAGACCCTGCGCCGGGTCGCCTTCATCCGCGCCGCCCAGGCCGTCGGCCTCTCGCTGGAGGAAGCCCGCGCCGCGATGGCCGGCCTCCCCGTCGACCGCTCCCCCACCAGCGCCGAGTGGCGCCCGGTGGCCACCAGCTGGCAGGCCAGGATCGACGAGCAGATCGCCGACCTGCAACGCCTGCGCGACCACCTCACCGGCTGCATCGGCTGCGGCTGCCTCTCGCTCGGCAAGTGCGCCCTCTACAACCCGCACGACGTCCAGGGCGCTCAGGGCCCGGGTGCCCGCAAGCTGCTCGCCCGGCACGCTCGATCCGTCTAGCGAGCGCCCTCCCCCAGAGCCGATGCTTCGCATTCCATCGAAAGTGGGGTTTGGCTCACGTCGAGCACTGCCGGCTGCCGATGATCCCGGTGGAGCGAGACCCCGGTCCCACGGGCTCGCCACACGCTGTAAGGAGACGACGCAGATGATGCGAAGCAAGATCGTGCTGGGCGCCTGTGCGTTGGCGGTCACGCTGGCCGCCGGCGCGGGTTTGACCGCGCAGGCCAACGCCGATGCCACCGACGGCGCGCAGCAGGGCCAGCCGGCGGCCGCCAGCCGGGCAATCGAGGGCTACCAGCTCGTCACGCTGCCCAACGCGAACGTGCGCAACTTCGAGCGCCGGACCGTCCGCTGCCCGGAGGGCAAGAAGGCCCTCGGCGGCGGCGCCGAGGCCCGGGGCAACAACTCGGTGCTGAACGGCAGCTTCCCGACCGACGACGGCAACGGCTGGATCGGCATCGGCCACCAGCCCGGAAGCGAGAGTGTGGGCATCAGCGTCTACGTGATCTGCGCCCGGGCCTGAGCCTGACCAGCTGAGGTGACGGGGCGGCGGCAACCGGCGCTGCCGCCCCGTCGCCCAGGCTGCCGCCATGATCCCTGCGGCAACCGCTGGGACCTCATCCAGCCGTCGAACTGAGCCGCTCCCAGAGGGCCTTGACCCGCTCGGCCAGCTCGGCCGGCGAACCGTTGTTCTCCACCACCAGGTCGGCCACCGCCAGCCGCTGCTCGCGACTGGCCTGGGCGGCCATCCGGGCCCGGGCCTCCGATTCGGCCATCCCGCGCAGCCGGACCAGCCGGTCCAGCCGGACCTCCTGGTCGGCGTCGACCACGATCACCTGGTCGAAGAGCGGCCGCAGCCCGTTCTCGGCGAGCAGCGGCACGTCGTGGACCACGATGGCATCGGGCGCGGCGGCCGCCTCCAGCTGCGCCGAGCGCTCCCGGACCAGTGGGTGGACGATCGCGTTCAGCGCCGCCAGCCGCTCGGGGTCGCCGAAGACGATCGCGCCGAGCGCGGGCCGATCCAGCGCGCCGTCCGCGCCGAGCACGCCGGGACCGAACTCCGCGACCACCGCCGCCAGTCCGGGCGTGCCGGGGGCGACCACCTCACGGGCGATCAGGTCGGAGTCGATCAGCACCGCGCCGTAGGAGACCAGCAGGTCCGCCACCGCGCTCTTGCCCGCCCCGATGCCACCGGTGAGTCCGATCTTCCGCATGGCGGCAGACTACACAGCGCCCAGTTCCAGGCCCGTGCCGGGCTGCAGGAAGGAGTACGGCGCGCCGGTCCCGGGCCCGTGCTCGCCCAGGAAGCGCTCGCCGATGCTGCGACCGATCTCGCTGAGCACCGCGTCGTGGATGCCCAGCACCCGCTCCGGCTTGACCTCGCGCACGTAGTCGATCAGCTCGCCGACCTTGTTCCACGGGCCGGCCATCGGCAGCAGCAGGGTTCGCACCGGGTGCTCGGGCACGGTCAGCGCGTCCCCGGGGTGGAAGAGCAGCCCGCCGGCCAGCAGGAACCCGATGTTCCCCACCTGCGGAAGGTCGGGGTGGATGACGGCATGCCACTCGCCGTGCACCGAGACGTCGATCCCGCCGACGTCGAACGCGTCCCCGGCGCCGACCACGGTGACGGCGGCGCCGAGGCCGGCCAGCTGGTCTGCGACTGCGCGATTGGTCCAGATCCGCAGGCCGGGGTTGGCGGCCAGGGCGGCGCGGACCTGGTCCTCGGTGAAGTGGTCGAAGTGCTCGTGGGTGATCAGCAGCGCGTCGGCACCCTCGACCGCCTCGGGTTCGGTGAACAGACCCGGGTCGATGACGAGAGTGGTGTCGTTCTGCTCGATGCGGACGCACGCATGTCCGAACTTGGTCAGCTTCATGAGCAGAACTGTACAGCAGTGCTGTGCAGTTCTGCTGTGCATATTTTCGTTAGACTGGATCCATGACCAGTGCGCCGCCCCCTGCCCCCGCCTCGCTCCAGCTGGCCGCCGACCTGCGAGCCACCCTCGGCGAGCTGGTCCGCCACGTTCGGCAGGAGTCGGCGCTGCCGCAGAACCAGGCCGGCGCGCTCGGCTGGCTGGTCCGCGAGGGCCCGCACACCACCGCCGAGCTGGCCGACCGCCAGCGGGTGCGCCACCAGTCGATGGCCCGCACCGTCACGCTGCTGCTCCAGGCCGGCCTGATCCGCCAGGAACGCCACCCCACCGACGGGCGCAAGCTCGTGCTGACCGCCACCGAGGCGGGCCGGGCCACCCTTCAGGACCAGCGCCGGCGCCGGGAGAACCAACTGGCCGAGGCGATCGAGCGCGAGCTGACCGAGGCGGAGCGGCTCACTCTCGCCCAGGCCGTCGACCTCCTGCGGCGGATCAGCTGACCCACAGTCACCTTTGCACCCCGACACGCGTTAGCAGGACGCACTGTCCCGTCCAGCCCCTAAGGACCCTCGCGTGATCTCCCTGCGCAACTCGCTGCTGCTCACCGTCGCCCTCTGCGGCCTGATCCTGACCGGCGCCGGCGCCGCCGCCGCCTGCGACTCCGCCAACCTCGGCGGCGCGCTCAACTCCGGCTTCGGCAACGCCTGCGTCAACGGCGAGTGAGCTCCGGTTCGACGAGCTCCACCTCGACGGGCTCCGGTTCGGGGCTGCGCGGGCCGGGCACCGAGGCGCCGGCGGCCACCTCCAGCGGCGGCAGCGCCACGTGCTCGCGCAGCCCGAACCGGGCGTAGAGCTTGCGCAGCGGCGCGGGCGCCCACCAGTTGAACTCACCGAAGAGCGACATCATGGCCGGCACCAGCAGGCACCGGACCACGGTGGCGTCCACCGCCACCGCCACCGCCAACGCGATGCCCATCTCCTTGACCATCAGCATCTGCCCGGCCGCGAACCCGGCGAAGACGATCACCATCAGCAGCGCCGCCGAGGTGATGATCCGCCCGCTGCGCTGCAACCCCAGTTGCACGGACTGCTTGCAGTCGTAGCCCTGGTCCCGCAGCTCCTTGATCCGGGCCAGCAGGAAGACCTCGTAGTCCATCGAGAGACCGAAGGCGAAGGCGAAGACGAGCACCGGGATGAAGGTCTCCAGGCCCCCGGTCGGGGCGAACCCGAGCAGCCCGCTGAACCAGCCGTGCTGGAAGACCATGGTCAGCGCGCCCAGCGAGCAGCCCAGCGAGAGCAGGTTCATCAGCAGCGCCTTGATCGGCATCACCACCGAGCCGGTCATCAGGAACAGCAGCACCAGGGTGCCGATCGCGACCAACCCCAGCGCCCACGGCCCGCGACTGGCCAGCTCGTGCTGGAAGTCGACCACGCTCGCCGCGTCCCCGGTGACGTAGGTGGTCAGCCCGCCCCGATCCGCGCGCAGCTCGTCCACCACCTGCTTGGCCGTGCCACCCTGCGGGTCGCCGTGCACCAGCACGTCGACGGTGCTCAGGTCCGGGCCGACCGACTGCACCGCGCGCACCCCGGCGACCCCGGGCAGCTTGGCCACCACGTCGTCGGCGTAGTGGGCGACCGCCTGCTCGGCGCCGTGCACCACCACCGTCACCGGTGCGGGCGCCAGCTGCGGGAACTGCTGCGCGATGGTGTCCGAGACCTGACGGCCGGCCGAACTGGTGGGCAGCACGGCGGCGCCGGTGGAGCGCATGTCGGCGTGCAGGAACGGCGCGCCGGCCAGGGTCAGCAGCGTGACGCAGACCAGCGCGACCGGCACCGCGCGGCGCTGCACCCGGCGCACCGTGCGGGCGAAGAAGCCCTCGTCGGGCTCGGCGTGCTTGGGCGGCTTGATCCGGTGCCCGGCGAAGCCCAGCAGCGCGGGGATCAGGGTGAGTGCGGCGAGTACCGCGATCACCACCACGCTGACCCCGGCGGCGGCCACCGCCCGGAAGACCGGACTGGTGAAGACGAAGAGCCCGCTGAGCGCGACCGCCACGGTCAGTCCGGAGAAGGCGACGGTGCGCCCGGCCGTCGCAGCCGTCCGCTCGACGGCGGCGGCGATCTCGGCGCCGCGCCCGCGTTCCTCCCGGAACCGGTTGACCATCAGCAGCGCGTAGTCGATCGACAGGCCCAGGCCCAGCACGGTGGCGATCGGCAGCACGGTGGTGTCGATGCTCATGATCTGGCTGAAACCGAACATCGCCAGCAGCGCCCCACCGACCGAGGCGACCGCGCCGATCACCGGCAGGCTGGCCGCGGCGAGGCCGCCGAAGACCAGCACCATCACGATCAAAGTGAGCGGCAGGGTGACGATCTCGCCGAACTTGGTGTCGGACTGGGTCTGCGCCTTGACCTCGTGCTGGAGCACCAGGTCGCCGCCGATCGTGACGTGCGTGCCGGGCGCCTGCACGGCCGCGAGCCGCTGGCTGACCGCCTGCTGCTGCGCGGAGCCGGCGTCCGCAGTCATCCGCACGTTGACCAGGCTGGACGCACCGTCGGCGGAGCGCAGCGCCTGCTGCCCGCTCTGGTAGGCGTCGGAGACCGAGAGCACGCCCGGCAGCTTGGCCAGGTCCTGCGCGGCGACGGTCACCGCGTCGCGCACTGCCGGGGTGTCCACCGGCTGCCCGGCGATCACGGCGGTGACCGTCCCGGAGGACGGATCGGCGGCAGCGACCAGGTTGGTCCCCTGAACCGACTCGTAGCCGCCGGAGGAAGTGTTGGTGACCGACCCCTCGAAGACCCGGCCGCCGATCAGCACCCCGAGCGCGAGCACGGCAACCCAGAAGGCGAGCACCCAACGCCGGTGACGATGGCAGAACCGGCCGAGCGCGGCGAGCTTGCCGGGAGCGGCAGCCGACGATGAGGGTGGAGCAGCGGAAAGGCGCATCAAGCGGAAGGCCTAGCGTGCGGGGCGAGGTGGCCCAGACGGGCAACTCATCCAACGCTAGGTGTTCCGCCCTAAAACACTCATAAGATCGCGATGAGCGCCTTATCACACCAAAGCGACATCACCGGGGGAACCCGGACAGAACATGACAGTGGGCCCCCACCCGGTAACCCCGGGTGGGGGCCCACTCAGTTCAACTCACGCGGAGTCGCGCTGTGCGATCAGCTCTGGCCGCCGGCCAGCTTCTCGCGCAGGGCGGCCAGCGCCTCGTCCGAGGCGAGGGCGCCGGCGCCCTCGTCGCTGGAGGAGGAGTAGTTGCCACCAGCGGCGGCGGCAACCGCGTCGCCACCCTCGGCAGCGGCCTCGGCGTCGGCCTCGCGGCTCTTGATGACCTGGGCCTGGTGCTGCTCGAAGCGGGTCTGCGCCTCGGCGTACTGGCGCTCCCACTCCTCACGCTGCTTCTCGTAGCCGGGCAGCCAGTCGTTCGCCTCGGGGTCGAAGCCCTCCGGGTAGATGTAGTTGCCCTGGTCGTCGTACGAGGCGGCCATGCCGTACAGGGTCGGGTCGAACTCGACCGAGGCCGGGTCGGCACCGAGCGACTCGTTGGCCTGCTTCAGCGAGAGGCTGATGCGACGACGCTCGAGGTCGATGTCGATGACCTTGACGAAGATCTCGTCGCCGACCTGGACGACCTGCTCCGGGATCTCCACGTGGCGCTCGGCCAGCTCGGAGATGTGGACCAGACCCTCGATGCCCTCGTCCACGCGGACGAACGCACCGAACGGAACCAGCTTGGTGACCTTACCGGGGACGACCTGACCGATCTGGTGCGTCCGCGCGAACTGCTGCCACGGGTCCTCCTGGGTCGCCTTCAGCGACAGGGAGACGCGCTCGCGGTCCATGTCCACGTCGAGAACCTCGACGGTGACCTCCTGGCCGACCTCGACAACCTCGGACGGGTGGTCGATGTGCTTCCAGGACAGCTCGGAGACGTGAACGAGACCGTCGACGCCACCCAGGTCCACGAAGGCACCGAAGTTGACGATCGAGGAGACGACGCCGGAGCGCACCTGACCCTTCTGCAGGGTGGTGAGGAAGGTCTGGCGGACCTCGCTCTGGGTCTGCTCCAGCCAGGCACGGCGGGACAGGACCACGTTGTTGCGGTTCTTGTCCAGCTCGATGATCTTGGCCTCGAGCTCCTTGCCCACGTAGGGCTGCAGGTCGCGCACGCGGCGCATCTCGACCAGCGACGCCGGGAGGAAGCCACGGAGGCCGATGTCGAGGATGAGACCACCCTTGACGACCTCGATGACGGTACCGGTGACGATCCCGTCCTCTTCCTTGATCTTCTCGATCGTGCCCCAGGCGCGCTCGTACTGTGCGCGCTTCTTGGACAGGATCAGACGACCCTCCTTGTCCTCCTTCTGGAGAACCAGGGCCTCGATCTCGTCGCCGACCTTGACGACCTCGTGCGGGTCAACGTCGTGCTTGATCGAGAGCTCGCGGGAGGGGATGACACCCTCGGTCTTGTAACCGATGTCGAGGAGCACCTCGTCACGGTCGACCTTCACGATGATGCCCTCAACGATGTCGCCATCGTTGAAGTACTTGATGGTCTCGTCGATCGCCGCGAGGAATGCTTCCGCGTCGCCGATGTCGTTGACCGCAACCTGCGGGGTGGTGCTGACAGAGGTGTCGGTGGGGCTCGTCATTAGGAAAAGGGCTCCGGTACGGACATGAAGTCGTAGGTAATGCCACGCGGGGGCCCGGTTCGCTACCACCGAAAGCCGGACAGCCAAGAGCACGGCCCACCATTCCCAGATTCCAGGAGGTGTCCGTCTTGCGACCGTGGGGTCTTCGACAGATGCGAGCGCGACCTGCTCCGTCCGAGGCGCACAGGCCCGCAGCGCAACTTGTAGCATACGGGGACAGCCGGACACGGTCAACGCCGAAGGCGACGAGACCGTCCAGGCTGGTATGGATCAGGCCATATCCTCCAACTGCGCACCTCACGCGACCTGCCGGCCGACGTGGGGAGTGGCAGCCGACAGGGGCCCGGCTCCCCGGATGCCACCGCCTGATCCCGTCCCCGAGGGGCCGGTGCCAAGCAGCGGCGCTTTCCGCAACCCCTACCCTACGCGAGGCGCATCATGACTCTTGACACCACCCCTGGCACCTGGGGTGCGGAGCCGGAGGGGGGCCCGGACAGCGGCCCGGAAGATGACGACGTCGCGCTGCGCCGCCAAGCCGCGCCCGAGGAGAGCAGCCGGGCCAGCCGGCACTGGTGGGACCGCAACGCCGACGAGTACCAGGACGAGCACGGGGCGTTCCTCGGCGACGACCGCTTCACCTGGTGCCCCGAGGGGCTGGACGAGGCGCAGGCCGAGTTGCTCGGCGAGGTGGCCGGCCGCGAGGTGCTGGAGATCGGCGCGGGCGCGGCACAGTGCTCGCGCTGGCTGCGCGCGCAGGGTGCCCGCCCCGTGGCACTCGACATCTCGCACCGGCAGTTGCAGCACTCGCGGCGGATCGACCTCTCCCGGGGCGACGAGCCGATCGCCCTGGTGCAGGCGGACGCCGCGGTGCTGCCGTTCGCGGACGGCTCCTTCGACCTGGCCTGCTCGGCCTACGGGGCGGTGCCGTTCAGCGCGGACACCGCGGCGCTGATGCGCGAGGTGCACCGCGTGCTGCGGCCCGGCGGGCGGTGGGTCTTCTCGGTCACCCACCCGATCCGCTGGGCGTTCCCCGACGAACCGGGGGCGGCCGGACTGACCGCGACCGCCTCCTACTTCGACCGCACGCCCTACGTCGAGCAGGACGAGCAGGGGCGGGCCAGCTACGTGGAGCACCACCGCACGCTGGGCGACCGGGTGCGCGAGCTGGTGGCGGCCGGGTTCGCCCTGCTCGACCTGGTGGAGCCGGAGTGGCCGGCCGAGCTGGAGCAGGAGTGGGGCGGCTGGAGCCCGCTGCGCGGCCGGCACATCCCGGGGACGGCGATCTTCGTCTGCGGGCGGGGCTGAGTCTCCGGGCGGTCTGGATACTTGGCCTCGTGACTCTCGACCTGCCCGTCCGCACCGCGCTGCCCGCGCTGACCGCCGCCCTCGACGAACGCGCGGTGGCCGTGCTTTCGGCCCCGCCCGGCACCGGGAAGACGACGCTGGTGCCGCTCGCGTTGGCCGGCCTGCTGGACGCCGGCGCGCCCGTGCGCCGGGTGCTGGTGGCCGAGCCGCGGCGGCTCGCGGTGCGGGCGGCCTCGCGCCGGATGGCCTGGCTGCTGGGCGAGAAGCCGGGCGGGCGAGTGGGGCACACGGTGCGCGGGGAGCGGGTGGTGGGGCCCGAGACGGTGGTCGAGGTGGTCACCACCGGGGTGCTGCTGCAGCGGTTGCAGCGCGATCCGGAGCTGCCCGGCGTGGACCTGGTGCTGCTGGACGAGTGCCACGAGCGGCACCTGGACGCGGACACCGCGCTCGCCTTCCTGCTGGACGTCCGCGAGACGCTGCGGCCCGAGCTGGCGGTGCTGGTCGCCTCGGCCACCTCGGACACCGCGGCCTGGGCCGAACTCCTGGGCGACGCACCGGTGGTGGCGGCACACGGGATCGCCCACCCGGTCGAGGTGGTGTGGGCGCCCCCGCCGCGCGCCGTCCGCCCGCCGCACGGCACCCGCACCGACCCCGCGCTGCTGGAGCACGTCGCGGCCGTGGTGCGCCGGGCGCTGGCCGAGCGCGGCGGTGACCTGCTCTGCTTCCTGCCGGGCGTGGGCGAGATCGCCCGGGTGGCCGGGCAACTCGGCGCGCTGCCCGGCGTCGACGTCCTCCAACTGCACGGGCAGGCTCCGGCGGCCGTGCAGGACGCGGCGCTCGCGGTCGGTGCGCGGCGGCGGGTCATCCTGGCCACCTCGGTCGCCGAGTCCTCGCTGACCGTGCCGGGCGTGCGGATCGTGGTGGACAGCGGGCTGGCCCGCGAGCCGCGCACCGACCACGCGCGCGGGCTGGGCAGCCTGGTCACCGTGCGGGCCTCGCTGGCGGCCGGCCGGCAACGGGCGGGCCGAGCAGGGCGCGAGGCACCGGGGACGGTCTACCGCTGCTGGGCCGAGGTGGCGGACGCCCGCGCACCGCGCTTCCCGACCCCCGAGATCGCCCTGGCCGACCTGACCGGCTTCGCCCTGCAAGCCGCCTGCTGGGGCGACCCCGACGCCGGCGGGCTCGCGCTGCCCGATCCGCCACCGGCCGGGGCGATGGCGGCCGCCCGGCAGACGCTGCTCGCGCTCGGGGCGGTGACACCGGACGGGCGCGCGACCGAGCGTGGCCGCCGGTTCGCCCGCACCGGCCTGCACCCGCGGCTGGCACGTGCGTTGCTCGACGGTGCGTCGGCGGTGGGCGCCCGGCGCGCGGCCGAGATCGTCGCGCTGCTCTCCGAGGAACCCCCGCGCGAGCTGGGTGACGACCTGTCAGCGGTGTGGCGTGCGGTGCGGGACGCAAGCACGCCGTACGCGGCCCGCTGGCGGCAGGAGGTCCGGCGCCTGCGGGCCCAGGTGACCGCAGGCGACCGCGAGCTGCCGGACGCGGCCGCCGCCGGCCTGCTGGTCGCGCTGGCCCACCCCGAGCGGGTGGCCCGGGCCCGCAGCGGCGCCTTCCTGATGGCCTCCGGCACCGCCGCCGAGACCGCGCCGGGATCGCCGCTGAGCGGCGCACCCTGGCTGGCCATCGCGGTCGCCGACCGGCCCGCCGGCGCCGCCTCGGCACGCGTCCAGCGGGCGGTGCCGATCGACGAGAGCACCGCGCGCAGCGCCGCCGCGCACCTGCTCACCGAACGCGACGAGGTGTACTGGGCCGTGCCACCCGGCAGCCGGCGCGGCGAACTGACGGCCCGTCGGCTCACCGCGCTGGGCGCGCTCGAACTGGACGCCGCCCAACTCGCCCGCCCCGACCCGGCGCTGGTGCGGGCCGCGCTGCTGGACGGCCTGGCCCGCGAGGGCGTCAGCGAACTGCTGCGCTGGCCGGAGGGCGCGAGCTCGCTGCGCGCGCGGCTGGCCTTCCTGCACCAGGCGCTCGGCGCGCCCTGGCCGGACGTCAGCGACCAGGCCCTGCTCGCGGCAGCCGACGACTGGCTGGAACCGGAACTCTCCCGGGCCCGGCGGCGCGCCGACCTGGAGCGCCTCGACGTCGGCTCGGCGCTGCAACGCCTGCTGCCCTGGGCCACCGGCGAGGCCGGCCGGCTGGACGAGCTGGCCCCCGAGCGGATCACCGTCCCGACCGGCTCGCGGATCCGGGTGGACTACTCCACCGAGCGCCCGGTGCTCGCCGTCAAACTCCAGGAACTCTTCGGCTGGGCGTCCGCCCCGGCCCTGGCCGGCGGCCGGATCCCGCTCACCATCCACCTGCTCTCCCCCGCCGGCCGCCCCGCCGCCGTCACCGGCGACCTGGCCACCTTCTGGCGCGAGGGCTACCGCGCCGTCCGCGCCGACCTGCGCGGCCGCTACCCGCGGCATCCATGGCCCGAGGACCCGACGACGGCGGAGCCCACCCGGCGGGCGAACCCGAGGAAGTGACGGAGCGTCAGGGGATCGGGGGGTACTGGGTGGGCAGCGGCGGGGTCGGCAGGGGCAGTGGGATGCCGCTCTGGACCGGGTCACAGGGCGGGTACTGATTGATGCTGTGCGGCGGGCAGGGCGCCGGTCCCGGTGGGGTACCGACGACGCAGGATGTTCCGCAAGGCACCGGTGGGATGTCGTGCGGGTCCGTCGAGCGCGGCTGAGCCGAGGGCTGGGCCGGCTTGGCGGCCGCCCGTGCCGTGCTGCGCGGCTTGGGCGCGGCCGTGGTGGCAGGCGGCTCGGTACGGGTGGGCGCGGCGCTGGTCGCGGGCGGCGTGGCCGATGGCGGGGGCGAGCTCGGGGTCGGCGAGGCGGACGGCGTCGGGCTGTCGCTGGGCGACGGGGCAGCGCTGCTCGCCGCGGGAACCGGCGCCGAGTGGGCCCGGGCCGTGGAGCCCCCGCCCGCCGCGAGCCAGGTGGCGCCGCCGGCCAGCACCAGCACCCCCGCCGCGACCGCGAGCGCGCCGCCCCGGCGCTCGCCGAGCCGTCCGAGCAGGGCGCGCATCGCTCCGCTGCCCTCGTCGCTCGGCTGCTGCTGCTCGTTCTCGGACACCTGCCCCGCCCTCGTATAGGTCCACCAAGATCAGGAGCGGATCCTAGCGGGCGGACCGGGCCGGCACGCGAGCCCCCGCGAGTGACCCCGGGCCATGAGTCGGCCGTCTACGCTGGGGCGAGTCGGCCCTGGAGGACAGATGTACGCGCACCACCTCGACCTGATCGAGCAAGCCCGCAGGATCGCGCCGAAGAACATCAAGGTCGAGTTCTCCGGCGAGGTGATCATCATGCAGGCCTCGCCGTCGGGTATCCACCAGCGCAACCTCGCCCTGATCCAGCGCCAGTTCGAGGCGCACGCACCCGAGGGCTACCTGGCGACCGGGAACTCCGATCTGTCGTCGCCCGCGGTCGGCAAGCTACGCAACCCGGACCTGACCTACCTCCCCGAGGACGCGATGGCGACCACGGAGAACAGGATTCCCGCCGAACTCGCCCTGATCGCCGTCGAGATCGTCTCGCCCTCGAACCCGGAGAACGACTGGGAGGGAAAGGTCCGGGACTATCCCCAGATGGGGATCCCCGCCTACCTGATCGTCGATCCCGGGCAGAAGACCGTGACGCTGCTCAGCGAACCCGAGAACGACCGCTACCGGCTCCGGGAGGACGCCGTCTTCGGGGAATCCGTCCACATCCCGGCGCCCTTCGGTTTCGTCCTGGACACCACCGGCCTGCTGCCGTACTGATCGCAGCCGGCCGCCGGACCCCGCACGGAGCCCGGCGGCCCGACCATCAGTGCGCCGCCGCCTCCCAGTCGGGCCCGACGCCGACCGAGACGTCCAGCGGGGCGCGCAGGTCGTAGGCGCCGGCCATCTGCTCGCGGACGATCGCCTCGACGGGCTCGCGCTCGCCCGGGGCCAGCTCCAGGACGATTTCGTCGTGCACCTGGAGCAGCATCCGGGAGCTGAGCTTCGCCTCGGTCAGCGCCGCGTCCACCCGGAGCATCGCGATCTTCACGATGTCGGCGGCCGAGCCCTGCACGGGGGCGTTGAGGGCCATCCGCTCGGCCATC
Source organism: Kitasatospora sp. GAS1066B (assembly GCF_041262605.1). Lineage (NCBI taxonomy): Bacteria > Bacillati > Actinomycetota > Actinomycetes > Kitasatosporales > Streptomycetaceae > Kitasatospora > Kitasatospora sp. GAS1066B. Next base: position 66,383 of record NZ_JBGCCO010000002.1, on the reverse strand, counting down.
TCGCGGCGCTGGCGGTTGTCGCTGGTCAGGTCCGGCAGGTAGCGGCGGCGGCCGAGCAGGGTCTCGGTGTACCCGGTCGCGCGAGCCTCCTCGACCACCCGGTGCAGGTACTCGCGGATCCCGCCGAAGCGCTCGAAGTAGGTGTCCATCAGGCCCTGCGCCTCGGCCGGCTTGATGCCGAGCTGCTGGGAGAGCCCGAAGGCGGAGAGCCCGTAGGCCAGACCGTAGGACATCGCCTTGATCTTGCGGCGCATCTCGGCGTCCACCTGGGCGGGCGCCACGCTGAAGACCGAGGAGGCGACCGTGGTGTGCAGGTCCTCGCCGGTGGCGAAGGCCTCGATCAGCGCCTCGTCCTCGGAGAGGTGGGCCATGATCCGCAGCTCGATCTGCGAGTAGTCGGCGGTCAGCAGCGACTCGTACCCGTCGCCGACCACGAAGGCGCGCCGGATCAGGCGGCCCTCCTCGGTGCGGACCGGGATGTTCTGCAGGTTCGGGTCCTGCGAGGAGAGCCGGCCGGTGGCGGCGACCATCTGGTTGAAGGTGGTGTGGATCCGGCCCTGCGGCGAGACCGTCTTGAGCAGGCCCTCGACCGTGGTGCGCAGCTTGGCCTGGTCGCGGTGGCGCAGCAGGATGACCGGCAGCTCGTTCTCGGTCTGGGCGGCCAGCCAGGTCAGCGCGTCGGCGTCGGTGGTGTAGCCGGTCTTGATCTTCTTGGTCTTGGGCAGGCCCAGCTCGTTGAAGAGGATCTCCTGGAGCTGCTTGGGCGAGCCGAGGTTGAACTCCCGCCCGGCGGCGCGGTGCGCCTCCTCCACCACCCGCTGGATCTCGGCGGCGAACTGGCTCTCCAGCGACTGCAGCCAGGCGCGGTCGGCGGCGATGCCGGTGCGCTCCATCCGGGCCAGCAGCGCGGCGATCGGCAGCTCCATGTCGCGGATCAGCTCGACCGCGCCGTGCTCGGCCAGCCGGCCCTCGAAGAGCTCGGCCAGGTCGAGCACGGTGCGGGCCTGGACCATCAGCGCCTGGGCGCCGGCCGTCGGGTCGTCCTCGGGAGCGTCGAAGGCGAGCTGACCGCTCTCGGCGGCCTCGACGGGCGCCAGCGAACGGCCCAGGTACTCCTCGGCGAGCACCTCCAGGGTGAAGGTGCGCCGGCCCGGCTTCTCCAGGTAGGCGGCGAGCGCGGTGTCGGCGGCCACGCCCTCGATCTGCCAGCCCTGCTCGGCGAAGGCCCGAATCACCTGCTTGGCGATGTGCAGCGCCTTGGGGCGCGCGGCATCGGCCAGCCAGCCGGCGAAGGCCCGCTCGTCGGCCTCGGCCAGCTGGGCGGGGTCGAACCAGGCGGCACTCTCGGCGGTGGCCAGCGCCACCTCCTGGACCGAACCGCTGCCCAGCGCCCACTGGTAGACGGCGGCCAGCGCGACCGGGGCGGGCCCGGCGGCGTGATCAGCCAGCCAGCCGGCCAGCGCGCCCGGCTCGGTCAGCAGCTCGCCCGCGACCTCCACACCCGGCGCGGTCTCGGCGGCGGCCGTCTCCGAGACGGCGCCCACGTCCAGCGCGAAGACCCGCTCGCGGAAGTTGGGATTGCGGAACTCCAGGGACTCCATCAGCTGCCCGACGGCCTCCCGGTCGAACGGCTCACGGCCCAGATCGGCCACCCCGAGCGGCAGTTCGACGTCCCGCACCAGCTCGGTGAGCACCCGGTTGCGCTTGACCGAGTCGAGGTGCTCGCGCAGCTTCTCGCCGATCTTGCCCTTGACCTCGTCGGCCCTGGCCACCAGCTCGTCGAAGGAGCCGAACTGGTTGACCCACTTGGCGGCGGTCTTCTCGCCGACGCCGGGGATGCCGGGGAGGTTGTCCGACGGGTCGCCGCGCAGCGCCGCCAGGTCCGGGTACTGGCTGGGCGTCACGCCGTACTTCTCGGCGACCTTCTCGGGGGTGTAGCGGGTCAGCTCGGAGACACCCTTGGTGGGGTAGAGCACGGTGGTGTGCTCGGTGACCAGCTGCAGTGCGTCGCGGTCGCCGGTGACGATCAGCACCTCGAAGCCGGCCGCCTCGGCGGCGGTGGCCAGGGTGGCGATGATGTCGTCGGCCTCGAAGCCCTCCAGCGACATCCGGGGCACCTTCATCGCGTCCAGCAGCTCGCCGATCAGGCCGACCTGGCTGCGGAACTCGTCGGGGGTCTTGGCCCGGTTGGCCTTGTAGTCCGGGAACTCCTCGGAGCGGAAGGTCTTGCGCGACACGTCGAAGGCGACCGCGAGGTGGGTGGGGGCCTCGTCGCGCACCGTGTTGGCGACCATCGAGGCGAAGCCGTAGACCGCATTGGTCGGCTGCCCGGTGGTGGTGTTGAAGTTCTCCACCGGCAGGGCGTAGAACGCCCGGTACGCCAGGGAATGGCCGTCGAGCAGCATCAGCCGGGGCCGCGCCCCGGCCGCCCCGCCCGTACTGCCCGCGCTCTGCCCCGCACTCCGCTGCGCCACGTCAACGTCCGTTCCTAGCCGATCCAGCAACTACCGCCCTCGATCCTAGGGCGCCGCACCGACAACCCGAACCGGCAACACCGCCCGCTCGCGGGCGGGCCAGCGCCCACATCGGACGGTCCCGGTCGTACGATCACGAAAGGCGATCACGACCGAAGATCACGACCGAAGATCAGATCACCGGCGACCAGGAGAGATGACCGATGACCGAGCAGCCCCCCACCGAAACCGTCGCCCAGGCCCCCCTGGTGCTGGACGTGCCGCAGGACGTGCTGGACCACTTCGCCAAGCTCGGCGTGGAGCCCAGCACCTTCTCCGGGGGCACCCTCGGCGACAAGATGGGCATCCGGGTGGTGGAGGCCTCCGGTGACCGGGTGGTCGGCACCATGCCGGTCGAGGGCAACCAGCAGCCCTACGGCCTGCTGCACGGCGGCGCCTCGGCGGCGCTGGCCGAGACGCTCGGGTCGATAGCGGCGATGCTGCACGCGGGCCCCGGCCGGTACGCGGTGGGCGTGGACCTCAACGTGACCCACCACCGCTCGGCCACCTCCGGGCTGGTCACCGGCGTGGCCACCGCCGTCTTCAAGGGCCGCACCGCGGCCACCTACGAGATCGCGATCACCGACGACACCGGGCGCCGGATCACCAGCTGCCGGCTGACCTGCGCGCTGCGCGACCTCTGACCGCACCACCGGCGACCGCACCACCGGCGACCGCACCACCGGCACGAATCGCCGGCCCGACCAGACCCACGCGCCCCCTCCGTTTGGCCACCGCCCGCACTGGGCAGGTCCTTGGCCGACGAGGGGGCGCCGTCATGTGCAGGGCCGGCCGAGCAGGCGACAGCGACTCCCCTCTGTGACGTTGCGTAACATTAAGGCTAGGCCCGCTACGCATCGGCGGCCCTGCGCGCAGCGCCTGCCAAGGTCGCCGACACTGCGTCAAGTCCGCATTCCGGACGCAGGCGACCAGACGACCCCACTCGGACAATCATGTCCGCTCACCGAACAGATCGCCCATCACCACCTCGTTCCCCGGCCATTGGGACAGTACCTGACGATTCGTCAGAAACGGTGGAGTCTCCGGCGCTCCCCGAAAGTCCAGCATGTGAGACGCCAGCATAAGGTGCTCATAACAAGAGAATCACAGCAGGCGCACACCCCTGCCACCGGCCGCCCGGCCGCTCTAGAGTCACGGCCAGTCACCGCGCCACCGGATCGAGCCAACCAGATCGGGCTGCCCCAGTGCGCGAACCGGCCGCGGCCGCCCACGGCCCGCTGCCTTCACACCAGAAGGGGAACCCCTCGTGCGTCATCGTTCACTGCTTGTGCTGAGCATCGCCCTCACCGGAGCCCTCACCGTCACCGCCTGCGGCTCCCGCGGCGGGAACAAGTCCAGCAGCAACAGCGCGTCCGGCGGCCTGACGGTCACCATCGGCGTCGACGCCCCGCTCTCCGGCCAGAACTCCGCCACCGGCCTGGGCATCCAGTACGGCGTGCAGATCGCCGTGGACGACGCCAACGCCAACCACCTGGTGCCGGGCGTCACGTTCAAGGTCAAGGCCCTGGACGACCAGGCCCAGCCTGCCACCGGCCAGCAGAACGCCACCGGCCTGGTCGCCGACTCCAGCGTGCTCGGCGTCGTCGGCCCGCTCAACTCCGGTGTGGCGCAGTCCATGCAGCAGGTGTTCGCGACCGCCAACCTGGTCGAGATCTCGCCGTCCAACACCAACCCCACGCTCACCCAGGGCCCCAACTGGGCCAGCGGCCAGAAGACCCGCGCTTACAAGACCTACTTCCGCACCGCGACCACCGACGCCCTGCAGGGCGCCTTCGCCGCCCAGTACGCCAGCGCCGCCGGCAAGAAGAACGCCTTCGTGGTGGACGACAAGCAGGCCTACGGCGCGGGCCTGGCCGGCATCTTCAAGGACGCCTTCGCCAAGGACGGCGGCCAGATCGCCGGCACCGACCACGTCAACACCGGGGACAAGGACTTCTCCACCCTGGTCACCAAGATCAAGTCCTCCGGCGCCGACCTGCTCTACTACGGCGGCCAGTACGACGAGGCCTCGCTGCTCTCCAAGCAGCTCAAGGCGGCCGGCGCCAACATCCCGCTGTTCGGCGGCGACGGCATCTTCTCCGCCACCTACATCTCCACCGCCGGCGCCGGCTCCGAAGGCGACCTGGCCACCTCGGTCGGCGTCCCGGTCGACACCCTGGCCACCGCCAAGGACTTCATCGCCAAGTACAAGGCCGCCAACTACCCCGGCGACTACGGCACCTACGGCGGCTACTCGTACGACGCCGCCACCGCGATCATCAAGTCGATCGGCAGCGTGGTCAGCGCCAACAACGGCAAGCTGCCCAGCGACGCGCGCGCCAAGGTGGTGGCCGGCGTGCAGGCCAGCGACTTCGACGGCATCGCCGGACACGTCTCCTTCGACCAGTACGGCGACACCACCAACAAGCAGCTGACCGTGTACCAGGTCACCAGCGGCAAGTGGGCCTCGGTCAAGACCGGCACCTTCAACGGCTGACCCGCACCACCCGACCCGCCACGGGGCCGCCCGCGCGAAGACCGCGCGCGCGGCCCCGCGTCCCCCCTCACTCCGCGCGCACCACGCGACGCCGGCACCACCGACCTGGAGGCTGCGGTGCACACCCTGCCGCAACAACTCGCCAACGGCCTTTTCCTAGGCTCGACATACGGGCTGATCGCCATCGGATACACGATGGTCTACGGCATCGTGCAGCTCATCAACTTCGCCCACGGCGAGATCTTCATGACCGGAGGCTTCGGCGCGCTCACCGTCTACCTGGTGCTGCCGCACGGCACCAGCCTCTGGCTCGCGCTGCCCCTGATGCTGATCGGCGGCGCCCTCACCTCGGTGCTGATCGCGCTCGGTGCCGAACGCTTCGCCTACCGCCCGCTGCGCAACGCCCCCAGGCTGGCACCGCTGATCGCCGCCATCGGCCTCTCGCTCGCCCTGCAGCAGGCCGTGCACAACCTCTACCCCAAGGCCACCAGCCCCCGCGCCTTCCCCCAACTGGCCGCCGGACCCTGGCACCTGGCCGGCATCCGGATCCAGTCCGGTGACCTGTTCACGGTGCTCGCCGCCCCGATCTGCATGATCATCCTGGCCCTGTTCGTGCAGCGCTCGCGCACCGGACGCGCCATGCAGGCCACCGCCCAGGACCCGGACACCGCACAGCTGATGGGCATCGACACCAACAAGATCATCGCCGCCGCCTTCGGCATCGGCGCCCTCTTCGCCGCCGTCGCCGCCGTCTGCTACGGCCTGCGCTACGGCGAGGTCGACTACAGCATGGGCTTCCAGGCCGGCCTCAAGGCCTTCACCGCCGCCGTTCTCGGCGGCATCGGCAACATCTACGGCGCGATGCTCGGCGGCCTGGTGCTCGGCCTCGCCGAAGCCCTCGCCACCGCCTACATCTCCAACGTCCCCGGCATGCAACAGCTCGGCGGCGGCAGTTGGGCCGACGTGTGGGCCTTCGTCCTGCTCATCCTGGTCCTGCTGCTGCGACCGCAAGGACTACTCGGCGAACGAGTAGCGGACCGGGCCTGAGGCGAGAGGAGAACCAGAGATGACCACCACCAGCCCCACCCTCGCCCTGCTGCGCCGCCAGGCCGCCGGCACCCTCGCCCGGCTCGAAGGCAGCGCCCCGGCCCCCGTCGCCCGCGCCCTGGTCGCCGGCGGCGCCGTCCTCACCATCGCCTCCGCCTTCCTCTCCTGGACCTGGACCGCGGACTTCCCCGGCGACCTCACCGTCAGCGGCTACCCCGGCGGCCTGCAGTGGCTCACCGTCGCCACCGGCCTGCTCCTGCTGCTGCAGACGCTGGCCGCCTACGACCTGCCGGTGCTGCGCGCCCTGGCCCCCACCGGCCACACCGCGCCACTGCGCCGCCTGGCCCTGGCCGCCTTCGCCACCACCTGGTTCACCCTGGCCGCGATCGCCATCGAACTCGGCGGCCTCGCCAACCTCACCACCGGCGGCTTCATCGCCGGCCTCGCCGTGCTGCCCGCGCTCTACGGCGCCCTGGCACTGCCCGCCGACCACCGGCCCGCCAAGGCCCCCGCGGCCACCTCGCCCTGGATCGAGCGGCTCTGGGTCACCCTGATCACCGCCGCCGGCCTGCTGCTCTTCACCTACGGCATCGACACCTCCTACGGCGAACTCTTCGAGGGCTACCTGATCGCCGCCGGGTTCAGCGCCGCCGCCTACCTCAAGTCCGGCCTCTTCGAGCGCGGCGCGGCCCTGCTCCAGCGCCAGCGCCCGTTCGCGATGACCGCCGCCTTCGTGGCCGCCGCGCTCTTCCCGCTCACCCAGAACAACGACCACGACGCCAACGTCGGCGTCAACATCCTGATCTTCGCCACCGTCGCCCTCGGCCTCAACATCGTGGTCGGCCTCACCGGCCTGCTCGACCTCGGCTACGTGGCCTTCCTCGGCGTCGGCGCCTACACCGCGGCCCTCGTCTCCGGCTCCCCGTTCTCGCCCTTCCACAACGCCCAAGTACCGTTCTGGGCAGCCGCATTGATCGGCGCCGGAGTCTCCATGGTGTTCGGCGTGCTGATCGGCGCACCGACCCTGCGACTGCGCGGCGACTACCTGGCCATCGTCACCATCGGCTTCGGTGAGATCTTCCACATCACCGTGCAGAACCTCGACGGCACCTCCGGACCGAAGATCACCAACGGCCCCAACGGCATCCCGCAGATCCCGGACATCAGCATCTTCGGCCTCAACCTCGGCACCGCCCACCAGCTCGGCTCCATCACCATCGGCCGGTTCGCCAACTACTTCTTCCTGATGCTGATCGTCACCCTGATCGTCGTCGCCGTCTTCAGCCGGGCCGGCAACTCCCGGATCGGCCGCGCCTGGATCGCCATCCGCGAGGACGAGACCGCCGCCGAGGCCATGGGCATCAACGGCTTCCGCACCAAGCTGACCGCCTTCGCCCTCGGCGCCGCGCTGGCCGGCCTGGCCGGCACCGTCAGCGCCCACGTCACCTACAACGTGGTCCCCGACCCCTACGTCTTCGCCGGCTCCACCCCGCCCAACTCCGCCTTCCTGCTCGCCGCCGTCGTCCTCGGCGGCATGGGCACCGTCAGCGGCCCGCTGCTCGGCGCCTCGCTGCTCTACCTCATCCCCGAGAAGCTCTCCTTCCTGCAGAACTACCAGCTGCTCGCCTTCGGCGTGGCACTGATCCTGCTGATGCGCTTCCGCCCCGAGGGCATCATCGCCAACCGGCGCCGGAAACTGGAGTTCCACGCCGACGACGCGGACGCCGTCGAGATCCCCGAACAGGGCAGCGGCCCCGACAACGTCAACCTCAGCAAGGCAGGGGCGTGACCGACGTGACCACCACCACCGTGACCAGCACCGCCGCGCCGCTGCTGGACGTCCGCGGCGTCACCATGCGCTTCGGCGGCCTCACCGCCGTCAACAACGTCGACCTGACCGTCGGCGAAGGCGAGATCATCGGCCTGATCGGCCCCAACGGCGCCGGCAAGACCACCTTCTTCAACTGCCTCACCGGCCTGTACGTGCCGACCGAGGGCACCGTGAAGTACCGGGACAAGGTGCTGCCGCCCAAGCCCCACCTGGTCACCCAGGCCGGCATCGCCCGCACCTTCCAGAACATCCGGCTCTTCGCCAACATGACCGTGCTGGAGAACGTCCTGGTCGGCCGGCACAGCCGCACCAAGGAAGGCCTCATCTCCGCCCTGGTCCGCGGCCCCGGCTACCGCCGCGCCGAAGCCGACAGCCGCGCGAAGGCGATGGACCTGCTGGAGTTCACCGGCCTCGCCGGCAAGGCCGACCACCTGGCCCGCAACCTCCCCTACGGCGAGCAGCGCAAGCTCGAGATCGCGCGCGCCCTGGCCAGCGAGCCCGGCCTGCTGCTGCTCGACGAGCCCACCGCCGGCATGAACCCCCAGGAGACCCGGGCCGCCGAGGAGTTGGTCTTCGCCATCCGGGACCGGGGCATCGCGATCCTGGTCATCGAGCACGACATGCGCTTCATCTTCAACCTCTGCGACCGCACCGCCGTACTGGTCCAGGGCCAGAAGATCGTGGAGGGCGACCGGGAGACGGTGCAGAACGACGAACGCGTGATCACCGCGTACCTGGGCGAGCCGCTGGAGAGCGTGCCGGGGGCCTCCGACAGCACCGCCGACGACAGCACCGCCGACGACAACGACACGGCCGACGGCGCCGCCGACAGCACGGAGAACGACGAATGAGCAACGCCCTCCTGGACGTCCAGGACCTCCGCGTCGCCTACGGCAAGATCGAAGCCGTCAAGGGCATCAGCTTCAGCGTCGCCGCCGGCGAGGTCACCACCCTGATCGGCACCAACGGCGCCGGCAAGACCACCACCCTGCGCACCCTCTCCGGCCTGCTGCGCCCCACCGCCGGCAGCATCACCTTCGACGGGCAGCCGCTGGAGACCGTCCCCGCCCACCGGATCGTCGCCCTGGGCCTGGCCCACTCCCCCGAAGGCCGGCACATCTTCCCCCGGATGACCATCGAGGAGAACCTCCTCCTCGGCGCCTTCCTGCGCAACGACAGCGCCGGCATCACCCAGGACATCGAACGGGCCTACACCCTCTTCCCGATCCTCGGCGAACGCCGGAAGCAGGCCGCCGGCACCCTCTCCGGCGGCGAGCAGCAGATGCTCGCGATGGGACGCGCGCTGATGTCCCGGCCGAAGCTGCTGATGCTCGACGAGCCCAGCATGGGCCTGTCGCCGATCATGATGCAGAAGATCATGGCGACCATCATCGAGCTGAAGAGCGGCGGCACCACCATCCTGCTCGTCGAGCAGAACGCCCAGGCGGCACTGTCGTTGAGCGACCGCGGCTACGTGATGCAGACCGGACGGATCGTGCTCAGCGGCACCGGCGCGGAGCTGCTGCGCGACGAGTCGGTGCGCAAGTCCTACCTCGGCGAGGACTGAGCTCCTTCTGGGGCTCTTGCTGAGCGCGGTGGGGTGGCCTCGGTCACCCCACCGCGCTCAGCCACTTCCGCGCGCTCGCCGCATCAGCTCTCCGGTCAGCCCTCGGTGGACTCGGCCTTCTTGCGGTCCTGCGCCTCGCCCTCCTCGATCACGGCCTCGGCCACCGCCGCCATCGTCATCCGCCGGTCCATCGACGTCTTCTGGATCCACCGGAACGCGGCCGGCTCGTCCAGCCCGAACTTCGTCTGCAGCACGCTCTTCGCCCGGTCCACCAGCTTGCGGGTCTCCAACCGCTGCGTCAGGTCGGCGATCTCCCCCTCGAGCGCCCGCATCTCGGTGTACCGCGACACCGCCATCTCGATCGCGGGCACCAGGTCACTCTTCGAGAACGGCTTGACGATGTACGCCATGGCGCCCGCGTCGCGCGCCCGGTCCACCAACTCCCGCTGCGAGAACGCGGTCAGCATCAGCACGGGCGCCAGGTGCGCGGCATGGATCCGCTCGGCGGCGGAGAGGCCGTCCAGGATCGGCATCTTCACGTCCAGGATCGCCAGGTCGGGCTTGTGCTCCTCGACCAGCCGCACGGCCGTCTCCCCGTCTCCCGCCTCACCGACGACGGTGTAGCCCTCCTCCTCGAGCATCTCCTTCAGGTCGAGCCGGATCAGCGCCTCGTCCTCGGCGATGACAATTCGGGTGATCTGGGGCGAGTCGGTCTCAAGCGCCTGGGGCTGCTCGTCGGCGGTGCTCACGGGGCTCCTCGTTCCGGCGGGGGGTGCATGCACGAGGGTACCTAGACGCGGTATGTTTGAGACTAACCGGGTCGAGGGAAACCTTCGATTCGATGGGCGCCCCGGTAGCCCAGCGGCAGAGGCACGGTGCTCAAACCACCGACAGCGTGGGTTCAAATCCCACCCGGGGCACTTTTCCTTCGATTCGAAGGTTATAAAGCGAGCGTAAACAGTTGGCGATCTTCACTCGCGAGAGTGGGTCTTCGCTGATTCCGGCCTCGGAAGGCCGAAAGCACCCGCACTCTCGGCCGTATGTACGACCTGGCTACCAGATCCCACGCCGTGGCTCTGCACCACTCCGGCCTGACCTTCAGTGAGGTCAGCCGCGCCACGGGCATCTCGCGCTACTCCATCCGCCAGTGGACCCTTGACATCACGCCGAGCCCCCTGATGACCGCCGAGTGCCCACTCACCCTCGGCCGCCTCGCCCCTGACCGCCCATCGGCTGAATACAGCTACCTCCTCGGCCTCTACCTCGGCGACGGCTGCCTGAGCGAGGGGCGTAGGTCGGTCTACGCCCTGCGGATCGCGTGCGGCAACACCTGGCCCGGCCTCATCGACCAGTGCGAGCAGACCATCCGCGCGGTGATGCCCAGCAATGGCGTGCTGCGCGTCCCGGCGCCGGGGTGCACGTCGGTGGTGAGCACGAGCAAGCACTGGCCCTGCCTCTTCCCACAGCACGGGCCCGGCAGGAAGCACGAGCGCGCCATCGTGCTCGCCCCTTGGCAGCAGGAAATCGTGGCCGCCCACCCATGGGAGCTGTTGCGCGGGCTCATCCACTCCGACGGCTGCCGCATCGTCAACTGGACTGCCCGGGGCGGCAAGCGGTACGAGTACCCGCGCTACTTCTTCACCAACAGCTCGGCCGACATCATCGGCATCTTCACCCGCACCCTCGACGCCGTCGGGGTCACCTGGAAGGCCGCGCACCGCCCGAACGGCTCGACCAACATCTCCATCGCCCGCCGCCCCTCCGTCGCCCTCATGGACGAGCACATCGGCCCCAAGTACTGACCCGCCTCCTTACACCGCCCACAGCACGCCGCCGCCATGATGGCTGAGGCCCTCCCAGGGGCCAGGTCGCGTCAACAGGAACCGGGAGCGAACGTGGCGTACGTGGTGACCAGCGCGCAGGCGGACGCGAACGAGCCAGCCCCACCCTCACCCAAACAGCGCCGCCCCTTCTGGAAGGAACTCCCGATCCTGGTCGGCGTCGCACTCGTACTGGCGCTGCTGATCAAGACCGTTCTGCTGCAGGCCTTCTACATCCCCTCCCCCTCGATGACGAACACCCTGCGGGTCGGCGACCGCGTCATGGTCGACAAGTTGACTCCACTCCTGGGCGCGAAGCCGTCACGCGGCGAGGTGGTGGTCTTCCACGATCCAGGACACTGGCTGGACCAGGAGACCCTGAACAAGCCGAGCGCCAACCCCGTGCTGCACGGCGCTCAGACGGCGCTCAGCTGGGTCGGTCTGATGCCGTCGGCCGACGAGAAGGACCTGATCAAGCGGGTGATCGCGGTGGGCGGGGACACCGTCAGCTGCCAGGGCACCGGGCCGGTGTACGTCAACGGCAAGGCGCTGGACGAGCCGTACATCTACCCGGGCGCCACCCCGTGCGGTGACCGGAACTTCGGGCCGCTCACGGTGCCGGCGAACTCGATCTGGGTGATGGGCGACCACCGCAACGACTCCAGCGACTCCCGCTACCACCCGGACGAGCCGGGCGGCGGCGCGGTGCCGGACAGCGACGTGGTGGGCCGGGCGGTGGTGGTCGCGTGGCCGCTCACGCACTGGAGCGCGCTGCCGATCCCGGGCACGTTCACGCAACCCGGGATCGGCGTGCGGGCAGCGGGGTTGGCGGCGAACGCGCCGGCTGCGGCGGGGCTGTTGGGGGCCATCCCGGTCACGTTGCTGATTCGGCGCCGACGTGGGCGCGGGCGCGGGATCCGCCGGCATCAGGGCTGAGCGGGAAGCGGGCTGCCGACCCGCAGCAGATTGCCGCTGCGGTCGACGAGGGCGAATTCCCGCATCCGGTAGTCGGTGTCGGTGGGCGGTTCCAGGCGGCTGCCGGTGGCCGGGTCGTTGGGCACGCCGATCTCGGCCCACTGGCGGTGGAGGGCCCGCGCGTCCGCGACATGCAGGTAGCAACTGCCCGCCGTGGCGAGCGGATCGACGTCGGGCTGGTGCCAGAAGTGCAGTTCCACCGTGCCGCGGACCAGGATCAGGTAGTCGTACGTCTCCGGCGCCGGGCCACGCTGCTCGAAGCCCAGGCGAGCGTAGAAGTCGAGCGTCTCGCCCAGGTCGCGGCTGGGCAGGATGGGAACCGCGTACTCGTCCATGCGGCAGACGCTAGCGCGAGGCTCTGACTCCCGCCGTCACCACAGGCCCTACAGTGGCGTCTGCCAACTGGTGAGCGCGGAAGGGGAGTCGCGAGATGGCGCGGGTAGTCGCGGTGCACGGGGTGGGCCAGCAGCAGCTCGGCGAGCAGAGCCTGCTGCGGAGTTGGGCCCCGGCCCTGTCGGACGGCCTGCGCCGGGCCGGGGCAGCTGAACTCCCGGTTGCCGAGGTCGCGATGGGCTTCTACGGTGACCTGTTCCGTCCGCCGGGCGGGATGCTCGCGGCGGGCGACCCGCCGTACACCGCCGCCGACGTGGACGAGGGGCTTGAGCAGGACCTGTTGCTCGCCTGGTGGCAGGCAGCCGCCGAGGTGGACGAGCGGGTGGTGCCGCCCGGCGCCCAGACGCTGGCGCGGGCTCCGCGTTCCGCGCAGGCCGCGTTGCGGGCGCTGGCGAGTTCGCGGTTCTTCTCGGATCTCGCGCTGCGGGCGCTGGTGTTCGACCTGAAGCAGGTCAGTCGCTATCTGACGGATCCTCAACTCCGGTCGGTGGCGCGGGAACGGGTGACGGCACTGATCGGCGCGGACACCCGGGTGGTGGTGGGGCACTCGCTCGGCTCGGTGGTCGCGTACGAGGCGCTGTGCGCGCTGCCGGGGCACGGCGTGCGGGCGTTGGTGACACTGGGGTCGCCGCTCGGCATCCCGATGATCTTCGATCGGCTGCAGCCGGAACCCGGTGGCTGGCCGGGCGTGCTGGCCTGGACGAACGTGGCGGACGCGGGCGACGTGGTGGCCCTGGTGAAGGACCTGCGCCCCGCCTTCGGCGCACGGCTGCGCTCGGCGCTGGTCCACAACGGCAGCCACGCGCACGACGCGACCGCGTACCTGACCAGCGAGTTGACCGGCGCAGCCATTGCGGAGGGCCTGGATGGCGTCTGAGGTCCAGCCGCGCCGCTTCCTGATCGCCACGGCCGTCGCCCACTACAAGAACGCGTCCGCCTGGGACCGTCCGGGGCTGGTCGAGGCCCGGCAGGACATCATCGACCTGTTCACCGGCCGCTTCGGCTACCAGCACGTCAGCGATCTCGGCCTGGACCCGACGCAGAGTCAGCTGACGGAACGACTGAGGGCGTTCTGCCGCTCCGAGGAGCGCCGCGAGGACGACCTGATCGCCGTCTACATCGGCGGCCACGGCGAGGTACTGGACGAGGACGCGGGCGGCGGGCACGTGCTGCTGACCTCGGACACCGATCCGGACGACATCGCCGGCGCGCTGCTCACCGAGGAGTTGGCCCGCCAGTTGCTGGGCGGCACGAAGGTGCGCCGGCTGCTCCTGCTGCTGGACACCTGCTACTCGGGGCAGGGCGGTGCCGAGTTGGTGTCGGCAGCACTGGAGCGGATGAGTCCGCGCTGGGCTCGGCGGCCTGGCTCGGGGCTGGTGGTGGTGTCGTCGGCGCAGCCGTTGGAGCAGGCGGAGACGGGCGCGTTCCCGCGCCGGCTGCGGGAGGCGGCGCGCAGCCTGGCGACGGCGGGGCACGGTCCGCGGGCGCTGGCGCTGGACGCGGTGGTGCAGCACATGAACCGCGAGGGCGGGTTCCAGCGGGTGGGGCTGGCGCAGATCGGGTTGACGGGGGCGGTGCCGGAGTTCCTGCCGAACGCCCGGTACGAGCCGGAGTTGACGGAGGTCGACCTGGCGTTGCAGCAGACCTTGCGATGGCAGCGGCAGGCGGACCGGCGGGAGCAGGAGCTGAGCAACCGCTTCGCGTTGCGCGCGGCGGGTGGCGGCTCGAACTCGGGCGGGTGGGGCGACGGTCCTGACCCCTCGGGCTGGTGGTTCGCGGGCCGACGCACGGCGCTCGGCGAGATCACCGACTGGCTTCTCGCCCCGGCGGCGCAGCGCCCCGCGCTGGCGGTGACGGCCGGGCCGGGGTCCGGCAAGACGGCGGTGCTGGGGCTGGTGGCGATCTTGGCTCACGCCGAGCGTCGGCATACCGTCCCCGTCCACACGCTCGGCCTCGACGCCGGCCTGGTGAGCGCCGCGCGGGGCGTCGATGTGGCGATCTATGCGCAGGCCTTGACCGACCAGCAGGTCCTGGCGGGTATCGCGGCCGCGGCCGGGTCCGATGCGGTCACGGTCGGCACGTTGCTGGATGCGCTCACCGGACGGGAGCGGCCGTTGACCGTCGTGGTCGACGCTCTGGACGAGGCCGCCACTCCCGACAGTCTTTGCAGCACGGTGCTGCGCCCGCTGGTCGATTACGCGCGCGGGCGGATCCGCCTGCTGCTGGGGACCCGACCGCATCTGCTGCCGCAGCTCGGGGTGCGGCGCGAGGGCACGATCGATCTCGATGCGGAGCGGTACGCGGACCCGGAGGCGGTCCTCGTCTACACCGTCCGCAACCTGCTGCAGGGTGCGCCCGATTCGCCGTACCGTGTGTGCCCCGCCTCGCAGCGCCAGGCCGTCGCGGCCGCTATCGCGGAGGCGGCGGGTCGGTCGTTCCTGGTCGCGCGGATCACCGCGCGGACCGAGGCCGATGTGAGCGTTCCGGCCGACCCGGCCGATCCTGCGTGGCGCGCGGGTCTGCCGCGCCATGCGGGCCAGGCGATGGCCCGCGACCTGTCCGTGCGGTTGGGCCCGGACGCCGAGCGGGCGACCGACCTGCTGCGGCCGCTCGCCTATGCCCAGGGGCAGGGCCTGCCCTGGGAGAACCTCTGGGCCCCACTGGCGAGCGCGATCAGCGGGCGGCGGTACACGGACGAGGACGTGACCTGGCTGCGCCGGTCGGCGGGTTCGTACATGGTGGAAGCGGTGGAGGCGGACCGCTCGGCGTACCGGGTGTACCACCAGGCGCTGGTGGAGCACCTGCGGACCGGGGTGGACGCGGGTCGCGTGCACACGGCGTTCGCGCGGACGCTGGTCGAGCGGGTGCCGTACGGCTCGGACGGCACGCGGGACTGGGGGCACGCGCATCCGTATGCGTTGCGGTACTTGGCGGCGCATGCGGTGGGGGGCGGGGTGCTGGACGAGGCGCTGGGGGAGGTGGAATTCCTGGTGCACGCGGAGGCGGACGGGCTGGCGCCGCATCTGCGGGCGGCAGGGACGGAGGGGGCGCGGTTGGCGGCGGCGGTCTATCTGGCGTCCATCGGCACACACCGGAGCCTCGCCCCTGACCGGCGCCGCCAGTTGCTCGCACTCGACGCGGTCCGCTACCAGGACTCGGCGCTGTCCGCAGCGCTGAGCAGCAGGACAGGCCGAGGCGGCTGGACGGCGCTCCATGGCACCGCAGGGTCACTGTCGCACGCGCTTCGCAATGTCCTGAGCGGCCATGACGGTCCCGTGCAGGCCGTGGCGTGCACCATGCTGCACAGCCGTCCGATCGCCGTCAGCGGCGGCGACGACTTCACTGTGCGGCTGTGGGACCTGAGTACCGGTCGGCCTTTCCCCAAGCCTCTCCGCGGCCACATCAGCTGGGTGCAAGCGGTGGCGTGCACCATGCTGGACGGCCGCCCGATCGCCGTCAGCGGCGGCGACGACCACTCGGTGCGACTGTGGGACCTGGAAGCCCTGATTCCCCTCGGCGAACCTCTCACCGGCCACAGCGGCTCCGTACGAGCAGTGGCCTGCACCATGCTGGACGGCCGCCCGATCGCCGTCACCGGCGGCGACGATTCCTCGGTGCGGCTGTGGGATCTGATCACAGGTCAACCCATCGGTGTGCCCCTGACCGGTCACAACGGGTCCGTACGAGCAGTGGCCTGCACGATGCTGGACGGCCGCCCGATCGCCGTCACCGGCGGCAACGACCACACCATCCGAACCTGGGACCTGGAAACTCTGGCTCCCATCGGTGAGCCCTTCACCGGCCACATCGGCCGGGTGTATGCGGTGGCCTGCACCATGCTGCAAGGTCGGCCCATCGCCGTCAGCGGTGGCGAGGACCTCGCGGTGGGGATATGGGATCTGACTACAGGTCAACTCATCGGTGACCCTCTTGCCGGTCACAACGAGCCGGTGCGAGCGGTGGCTTGCACCGCGCTGGAGGGCCGCCCGATCGCCGTTACCAGCAGCAGCGACCGCAGTGTCCGAGTCTGGGATCTGACGACGAGTCGCCCCTTGGGCGGGCCCCTCTCTGGTCACAACGACTCGGTGTACTCAGTGGCGTGCTCGATGGTCAGCGGCCAGCCTGTTGCTGTCACCGGCAGCCTTGACGAGACGATGCGCGTGTGGGATCTGGCTGCCAACAGACCGATCGACGAGACATCCGAGGACGCCGGCATGGTGCAGGCAGTGACGTGCACCGTTCTGAACGACCGGCCCGTGACCGTCACCAGCAGCGACGACGGGACGGTCCGGGTGTGGGATCTGGCCACCGGCACGGCTCTCAGCAAGCCACTCGTCGGACGCCAATCCCGGGTGACTTCGGTGATGTGTACGGTGCTCGACAGACGGCCCGTCGCCGTCACCAGCGGGCGCGGCGGCTCGACGCGGATCTGGGACCTGGCTACCGGCACACCCGTCGGCATCCCCCTCTCCTTTCGCGTGCGCGGGGCCGGCGAGGTGGTGTTCGCGGCGGTCGACAACAGGACCATCGCGGTCACCAACGGTCGGGGCAACACGGTGCAGCGGTGGGAGATGGCTACCGGTGAGCCCATCGGCGGCCCGCTCATCGGGCATTCCGACAGGGTGCAGGTGGTGACATGCACGGTGCTCGGCGACCGGCCCGTCGCCGTGATCATCGTCAGAGGTGACGACAGGACGCTGCAAGTGTGGGACCTGGCCACCGGTCAAGCCGTCGGAAGGCCCCTCAGCGGTCTCATCCGGGCACAGGCCGTGGCGTGCACGGTGCTCGACAACCGCCCTGTCGCCGCTATCGGGAGCGACGACGGCACGGTGTGGGTATGGGACCTGAATACGGCTCAACCCGTGGGGCAGGTCCTCTCCGGCCACAAAGGCCCGGTGCAGGCACTGGCGTGCACGGTGCTCGACAATCGGTCCATTGCCGTCACGGGCAGCGACGACTGCACAGTGCGGGTTTGGGACCTGGCCAGCCGAACCTGCACAGCAGTCGTCCAGTTACCGTCGCCCTGCACCAGCCTTGCCGCCACCGATGGTGGCTACCTGGTCGCGGCCTTCAACCGCGACTTCGCGGTCTTCAAGCAACGACCGTGAGCACGCTGCCGCCACCCACAGCGGTCAGCAGTCCCCCACGAACTCCCCTCGCCCGCACGCCCACCAGGAACGCCCGCCACGCCTCGGCGCCGAACACCAGCGCCGGAGCACGGCGGGTTGGACCTGCCGGACATCTTCGCCCGGTTCCAGCGCTGGGCCGCGTCCGAACCCAAGGACATCGGGCTGCAGACCGAGGACGTACTGAGCAACGGCATGCCGTGGAACCTCGCCGCAGCCGTCCATTTCCAGGTCAACCTGCGCGCCGCCGGCAACGGTTCGCTGATGCGGGCCGCGACCTCGGCGGTGTACTTCGCCCGCGACGGGCGGCAGGCGACCATGGACGCCGCCCGCCGGATCGCCGCCCTGACCCACGGCGACGGCGCGGCCTGGGAGGGGACCGCCGTCTTCCACGAGTTGGTCCGGCTGGCCTTGCAGGGCGACGACCCGCTGGCCGCGCTCCCGGAGATCCTCACCCACGTCGACCCGGGGCACCGTGACCGCTACGCCACCGTCCTCGCGCCGACCTGGCACCCTGCCGACGCCACCGAGTTCAACGGCGCGGTCTGGCCCTGCCTGGGCTCCGCCGTCTGGGCTGTGCGCACCACCACCTCGTTCGAGGCGGCCGTGCGTGCCGCGGTCGACCTGGGCGGCGACACCGACACGGTAGCCGCCGTCACTGGTGGCCTCGCGGGAGCGATGTACGGTGTCGGCGCCATCCCCGGCCGCTGGACCGAGTCCCTGCACGTCCCGCTTCCCGGCCACGGCGGGCGGGTGCTGCAACTGGCAGAGCTGCTCGAC
This sequence comes from Kitasatospora sp. GAS1066B, assembly GCF_041262605.1. NCBI lineage: Bacteria > Bacillati > Actinomycetota > Actinomycetes > Kitasatosporales > Streptomycetaceae > Kitasatospora > Kitasatospora sp. GAS1066B. The sequence continues at coordinate 47,834 of NZ_JBGCCO010000002.1, read as the reverse complement.
CTCGCAGAGCGTCTCGCCTTGCGCGAACCTCCCGGCGCGCCACCCCACTCAGGTGGTCCCGGAGCACCAGCTGGGTAGAGTCGGCCAGTGCCCGAGCTGATACGGCTGCATGCCGACCATGCCCCAGCGGTCCTGGCCTTCGAGCTGGCGAACCGCGCCTATTTCGCCACCTCGATCTCCGACCGGGGCGACGAGTTCTTCGACCAATTCGCCGACCGGCACCGCGCGTTGCTGGCCGAGCAAGCGGCCGGCATCAGTGCCTTCTACGTGCTCGTCGCCGAGGATGGCTCGGTTCTGGGCCGGTTCAACCTGTACGACCTCGAGGACGGCACCGCCGTACTCGGCTACCGGGTCGCGCAGCACGTCGCCGGGCGTGGCGTGGCGACGGCGACGGTCCGGGAGTTGTGCCGGCTGGCGGCGGAGCGGCACGGGCTGCGCACCTTGCGGGCGGCCACCTCTCGCGCCAATGCCGCGTCGCAGAAGGTACTGGGCAAGGCCGGGTTCGTCCCGGTGGGCCCGGCCGATCCGGCCGACCTCGGCGGTAAGTCGGGCACCTGGTATCAGCGCGACCTCGTGCTCCAGCGGTAGACCGCGAGCAGGCCTGAAACCGCCGACGATCAAACGCGCGTGTTACGGACCGCGTGATCCAGTAGCGGTCCACGTACGGCCCGTCCAGTCCCACCAGAGGAGCCTCATGGCCACATTCCAGCACATCCGAATACCCCGCCCGCTCGCCCGCCTGAGTGTCGGCGCGGCGGCGACGCTGCTGGCGTTAGCCGTCCCCGCCGCCGCGCAGGCGGCGCCCGCCTCGGCGCCCGGCACCCCGACCTACTGCACCTCCGCCCACGATCCCCAGCTGGCGGCCCGGCTGTCCAAGGACATCGCCAGCGCCCTGGCGGGCCGTCAGGACACACTGGCCTTCGCGGTCTCGGACGACAAGACCGGCCTGTCCTGCACCGACCACGCCACCCAGCACTTCGACTCGGCGAGCGTCATCAAGGTGACCATCATGGGCGCGGTGCTGCGCCGCGCCGAGGACGAGCACCGGTACCTGACCGACTGGGAGGACAGCAACCTCCAGCAGATGATCGAGGCGTCCGACAACACGGCGGCCACCAACCTGTGGCAGAGCCTGGGCATGCCGCGCCTCCAGGCGTTCGTGAAGCAGGTCGGGATGGACGACACCCAGCTGGGCGCCGGCGGCTACTGGGGGCTTTCGCAGGTCACCGCGGCCGACGAGCTGAAGATGCTGAACGTCTTCTCCGGTACCCCGAGCGTGATCACGGCGGCGGCGCAGGCCTACGGCCTGACTTTGATGAACCAGGTGGATGCGGACGAGCGTTGGGGCACACCCTTCGGGGCGCCGGCGTCGATCTCCGTGCACGTGAAGAACGGCTGGCTGCCGCGGGCGACGCACGGGTGGCGGGTGCACAGCCTGGGCATCTTCACCGGGCCGGGCAAGGAGTACCGGATGGCGGTGCTGACCGAGGACAACACCACCGAGTCGGACGGGATCGACACGATCCAGGCGATCGCGCAGGCGGTGCACCGCGACCTCAACGGTGCTTCCGGCGGCCCGGCCGCCAAGGCGCTTCCGCATGCCGAGAGCAACGCCAAGGGCGCGGCCTCGGAGTCCTCCGACGGATCCGCACCGTTCGGGTCTGTCGCGAACTGACGGCCCACACGCAGTGGGGGCGCCCGCTCCACGCGGACGCCCCCACCCTGCGACGGACGACGTCAGTTGTCCAACTCCCCTACGTGGTGCACCCGCACCAGGTTCGTCGACCCCGCGAGGCCGGGCGGTGACCCGGCGGTGATGATCACGACGTCACCGCGCTCGCACCGCCCCAGGCTGAGCAGTTGCGCGTCCACCTGGGCCACCATCTCGTCGGTCGTCGGCACGAACGGGCCGAGGAAGGTCTCCACGCCCCAGGTGAGCGACAACTGGCTGCGCACCGCGGGCTCGTAGGTGAAGGCCAGGACCGGGATCGGCGAGCGGTACCGGGTCAGGCGGCGGGCCGTGTCGCCGCTCTGGGTGAAGGCGATCAGGTACTTGGCGCCCAGGAAGTCGCCGATCTCGGCGGCGGCGCGGGCGACCGCGCCGCCCTGGGTGCGGGGCTTGTTGCGGGCGGTCAGCGGGGGCAGACCGGCGTCCAGCACCTCCTCCTCGACGGCCTCGATGATCCGGCCCATGGTCTTGACCGTCTCGATGGGGTACTTGCCGACCGAGGTCTCGCCCGAGAGCATCACCGCGTCCGTCCCGTCGAGCACGGCGTTGGCGACGTCGGAGGCCTCGGCGCGGGTCGGGCGGGAGGCGTGGATCATCGAGTCGAGCATCTGGGTGGCCACGATGACCGGCTTGGCGTTGCGCTTGGCCAGCTTGATGGCGCGCTTCTGGACCAGCGGGACCTGCTCCAGCGGCAGTTCGACGCCCAGGTCGCCGCGGGCGACCATGATGCCGTCGAAGGCGTCGACGATCGAGTCCAGGCTCTCCACGGCCTGGGGCTTCTCGATCTTGGCGATGACGGGCAGGAAGCGGTTCTCCTCCCGCATCACGCTGTGCACGTCCTCGATGTCCTTGCCGCTGCGGACGAAGGAGAGGGCGATCAGGTCGGCACCGATCCGCAGGGCCCAGCGCAGGTCGGCGACGTCCTTGTCGCTGAGCGCGGGCACGGAGACGGCGACTCCGGGCAGGTTGAGGCCCTTGTGATCGGAGATCAGGCCGCCTTCGATGACGATGCAGTGGACGCGCGGGCCGTCCACGTGGGTGACTTCGAGGCAGACCCGGCCGTCGTCGATCAGGATCCGCTCCCCGCGCGCGACGTCGTTGGCGAGCCCGGGGTAGGTGGTTCCGCAGCGCTCCCGGTCACCGGAGACGTCCTCCACCGTGATGGTGAACTCGTCGCCGCGTTCGAGGAGTACAGGGCCTTCGGCGAACTTGCCGAGGCGGATCTTCGGACCTTGAAGGTCGACCAGGATGCCGACACTTCGGCCGGTCTCGTCGGCGGCCTTGCGGACCCGGCGGTACCGTTCCTCGTGTTCGGCGTGGGAGCCGTGGCTCAGGTTGAAGCGGGCGATGTCCATTCCGGCGTCGACCAGGGACTTGATCTGGTCGTACGAGTCGGCGGCGGGCCCGAGAGTACAGACGATTTTTGCTCGGCGCATGGCTCCGAGGGTATGCATTACCCGCGCGTAACAACGACGTTCCGACGGACCGTCATGTGACCACTGCGCAAAGCTTCGTTGAACTTTCTGACGCGCCGTGACATCGCTTGATCAACAACGAAATCGGGTACGGGAGAACCGAGCCGATACGGATCCGTGAAGGCCTGTTCACCCCCGGTTCACCGGGGTGACAGGCGCAGCTCCGGGGGCGGCGGGACGCTCTGGCCCTACAGTGCGACGGGGACGTGAACGGAACGGCGAACAGGGGACGGGGGATCGGATCGCCATGAGGCGACTGCTCGGGGTGTTGGTGGCCGTGTGCCTGCTGATCGGCGTGGTGGTGCTGGTCCAGGTGCAGCACCATGCGGCCAAGGCCGGGTCGACGAGCGGCGGCACCGTCGCGCTCTCCGGCGTGATCGGCTCGGAGAAGGCGGACTTCTTCGCCGACGGCCAGGTCCAGCAGGCCTTCCGGTCCCGGGGGCTGTCGGTCTCGGTCCAGCACTCGGGCTCCTGGCAGATGGGCGACGACGTGACGGGCAAGCCCTTCGACTTCGCGTTCCCGGCCAGTTCGGTGGCGGCCAAGGCGATCAGCACCACGATCACCACCACGCCGGTGCGGCCGTTCTACTCGCCACTGGTGGTGATCGCGCACGCGGACACCGCCCAGTTCCTGGCGCAGAACAACCTGGCGACCGAGGACAAGACCTCGCACGTCTGGACCTTCCACATGGCCGCCTACCTCAAGGACGTCCAGAGCAAGCTGAGTTGGGAGGATCTGCCGGGCGGCGCCCGGCCGGGCTACGTGGCCGGGAAGATCTACGTCGCGACCACCGACCCGAACAGCTCCTCCTCCGCCTCGCTCTACCTCGCGGTGATGTCCTACCTCGCCAACAACAGCCAGGTGGTTTCGGACCAGACCGGAATCGACCAGGTCACCCCGCTTCTGCGCTACCTGATGGCGAATCAGGGGGCGCTGCTCTCCAGTAGCGACCAGCTGTTCCGGGACTTCGTGGCCAACACCGGGAAGCCGCTGAGCTGGACCTACGAGTCCGAGGTCGCCGAGCAGGCGATGAAGGGCACGCTGCCCGACGACACCGTGGTGCTCTACCCTGACATCGACATCCAGAGTGACCACACCGTGGTCGAGTTGACGAAGCCGGCCGACGCCCTCGCACAGGCCCTGCTGACCGACCCGACGCTGATCAAACTGGAGGCCCAGTACGGCTTCCGGCCCACCAACGACCCGCAGGCGATGGTCCAGGCCCTGACCGCGAAGACCAAGAAGCAGCAGACCGGCTTCCCGCTCGACCTGAGCTCGCTGGGCACCTTCCAACCGCCGGCACCGACCACCGACATCCTGAAGAAGCTGGTGGCGGCGTCCTCCTCGGGGAGCAGCTGATGAACGAGCCGATCACCCGCCGCTCCCTGGTGGGCGCGGTGGCGCTCGGCCTCGCGGCGCTGGCCACCGGCTGCGACAGCGGCGGCAAGCCCGGGCCCGGCCCGACCGCGAGCGATCCGGCCGGCCCGGTCAGCCCCACCGCCGCCGGCTCCGCCCCCACCGCCCCGCCGTCCAGCGGCGCCCCGTACACCCTGCGGGTGCTGGCCGGCAGCGAGGTCCAGGACATGCAGCCGGTGCTGGAGGACGTCCAGAAGGCCACCGGGGTCACCGTCCAGCTCAGCTACACCGGCACCCTGGCCGGCGCCGCGGCCCTCGCCTCGGGCCAGGCGGACGGGCACTACGACGCGATCTGGTTCGGGTCCAACCACTACCTGCGGCTGGACCCGGGCTCGGCCGGCAAGCTGCTCTCGGAGACCTCGGTCATGGTCTCGCCGGTGGCGCTCGGGGTGCGCGCCTCGGTGCTGGCGGCGCTCGGCTGGGATCCGGCGAAGACGACCTGGTCGCAGGTGGGCCAGGCGGTGACGGCGGGCAAGCTGACCTTCGGCATGGCGGACCCCTCGCAGTCCAACTCGGGTCTCTCCGCGCTGATCGGGCTGGCCTCGGCGTTCTCCGGCGCCCAGGCGGCGCTCACCCAAGACGACGTGACGAAGGCCGCCCCGGCGCTGCAGAGCTTCTTCACGGGGCAGAAGCTGACCTCGGGCTCCTCCGGCTGGCTGGCCCAGGCCTACCAGCGCGCGGCGCAGGGCGGTTCGGGCGCCTCGGTGGGCGCGCTGGTGAACTACGAGTCGGTGTTGCTCTCGCTGAACCGCACGCTGCCCGCCGACGCCCAACTGACCGTGATCCGGCCCACCGACGGCGTGGTGTCGGCCGACTACCCGCTCACCCTGCTGAGTTCGGCCGGTGCCCCGGCCCGGGACGCGTTCGCCCGGCTGACGGCCGACCTGCTGCGTCCCGAGGTCCAGCGCGAGATCTCGGACACCACCGAACGGCGCCCGGTGGTGCCGGGCGTGGCGCCGGGGGCGGGCCTGGGCACCGACCGGCGGCCCGAGTTGCCGTTCCCCGGCAGCCGGGCCGTGGCGGACGCGCTGCTGGCCGCGTACCAGAACCAGCTGCGCCGGCCCTCCCGGACGGTCTACGTGCTGGACACCTCGGGGTCGATGGCGGGGCCCCGGCTGGACGGGCTGAAGCAGGCGCTCGGCCAGCTCACCGGTGCCGGCGGCAGTCTGGCGGCCAACGGGTTCCGCGAGCGCGAGGAGGTCACCCTGATCTCCTTCGCCGACGGCGTGAAGTGGGAGCACACCCACCAGGTCCCGGCCACCGCGCCGCAGGCCGAGCTGGCGGCGATCGCGGCGGACGTGCAGAGCCTGACGGCCGGCGGCGGCACCGCGATCTACAGCACGCTGGAGCACGCCTACCAGCTGGTCGAACAGCAGCAGCAGGCGTCGGCAGCGGACGACCGGTTCACCTCGATCGTGCTGATGACGGACGGCGAGAGCAACGAGGGCGCCACCACGGACGACTTCGCCGCCTTCTACAAGGTGCTGCCGCCCGCTCTCCAGGCGGTGCCGGTCTTCCCGATCCTCTTCGGCGAGGGCGCGAAGACCCAGTTGCAGGGGATCGCGGACACCACCGGCGGCAAGCTGTTCGACGCGACCGCGGGGCCGAGCGCGCTGGACGGGGTGTTCGAGGAGATCCGTGGCTACCAGTAACCGGCGCCGGGGCGGGCTGCCGGGTTGGTTCGGCAGCCGGGCGCACTATCTGGGCAGCGGCGCCGCGGTGCTGGGCCTGGGGGTCTCGCTGGCCGAGGGGCTCGGGGCGACCGGGGTGGCGGTGGTGGGTGGGCTGTATGCGGCGGGGGCGGTGCTGGGGGTGGTCTTCGAGCCTCCGCAGCCGGTGCCGGATCCTGAACCGGATCCCCAGCCCGAACCGGTTTCACAGCCCGAGCCCGAGCCCGAGCCCGACACCGAGTTGTCGGAGTCGCTGGAACGGCTGGCCGAGCAGCGCGAGCGCGTGGCACTGGCGCGCTGGCCGGAGCAGGGCGGCACGCTGGCCCGCTACCTGCTCGACCAGCTGACCGAGAAACTGACCGAGAAGCTGAACGAGCGGCGGAACGACACCGAGGCCGCGCCCGAGCGACCGAGCCGGCTGGTCGATGCGGCGATGGCCGCGCTGGAGCACTACGAGCGGGACCTCTCCTGGCAGCGCCTGGAGCCGGGCGGGCGGCCGCCGGAGGAGGCGCTGGCCGAGCGGGTGGGGGAACTGCTGGACGGCCTGGCGCCGGCGGCCCCGCCACAGCGGTGAGGGCCGGTACGGCGTACCGGCCCTCACACCCTGCTACTGCGCTGCCTGCCGCTCAGTGCGCCGAGTGCCGCTCGGCGCCCCGGTGCCGGTGGCCCTTGAGTTCGGCGTGCGCGGGCAGCGCACCGGTCAGCGCCCGCTCCTCGGTCATCCGGCGCCCGCCATGGCTGAAGGGCGCCTCGCCGGCCAGCGCCGCGTAGGTGCCGTAGCCGACCGGGGTGCCGCCACCGGTGCCGGTGTGCAGCACCGGGCCGAAGGCGCGGGGCCTGCCACCACCGGAGGCGGCCATGCCGCGGCGCTCCAGGATCTCCTGGGTGCCGCGGCGGAGTTTGACGCTGGTCTTCTTGCCCGCCGGTCGCTTGGTCATCACTGGCCTCCCATCGACGCCTCTCTGCGATGGTATGTCCAGCCATGCCCTATTTCACCCGTTCGGGACTCCGCTCGATCACAGCTCCGTCCGATCGCGAGCTGCGCCCGATCAGAACGGGAAGCGGCTGCGCCCGTGCTGGATGGAGATCCACTTGACCGTGGTGAAGGCCTCCACCGTGGACTCGCCGTTCAGCCGGCCCACCCCGGAGTTCTTCTCGCCGCCGAACGGCACGATCGGCTCGTCGGCGATGGTGCCGTCGTTGACGTGGATCATGCCGGTCTCGATCCGCTGCGCCACCCGCACACCACGCTCGATGTCGCCGGTGTGCACGGCGCCGCTGAGCCCGAAGGGGGTGTCGTTGGCGAGCGCCACCGCCTCGTCCTCGCCGTCGAACGGGACCAGCAGGACGACGGGGCCGAACAGCTCGCGCCGCAGGATCGGGGCCTGCGGGTCCAGGTCGGTGAGCACCACGGGCGCCATCAGGGTCCCGACGGTGGTGCCGCGCAGCAGCGCGGTGGCGCCGTCGGCCAGCGCCTGGTCGACCTGGGCGACGAGCGCGTCGGCCTGGGTGGTGTTGATCAGCGGGCCGATCTGGGTGGCGGGGTCCTGCGGGTCGCCGACGGTGAGCGAGGCGACCTTGGCGACGAACTTCTCGGTGAACTCGGCGAGCACCGAGCGGTCCACCAGCACCCGGTTGGCGGCCATGCAGACCTGGCCCTGGTGCGCGAAGCGGCTGAAGGTGGCCGCGTCCACCGCGTAGTCGACGTCGGCGTCGTCCAGCACGATCAGCGCGCTGTTGCCGCCCAGTTCCAGCACCGAGCGCTTGAAGTGCGAGGCGGCCACGGTGGCCACGTGCCGGCCGACCCGGTCCGAGCCGGTGAACGAGATCGCCTTGGGCACCGGGTGCTCGAGCAGCGCGTCGCCGATCTCGGCGATGTCGGTGACCACCACGTTGAGCAGGCCGCCCGGCAGGCCGGCCTCTTCGAAGATCTTGGCGATCAGGGTGCCGCCGACGATCGGAGCGTCCTGGTGCGGCTTGAGCACCACCGCGTTGCCGAGCGCGAGCGCGGGGGCGACCGGCTTCATGGAGAGGAAGAGCGGGAAGTTGAAGGGGCTGATCACCCCGACCACGCCGACCGGCAGCCGGTAGAGGCGGTTCTCCTTGCCGTCCACCGGCGAGGGCAGGATCCGACCCTCGGGGCGGATCGCCAGCTGCATCGCCTCGCGCAGCATGTCCTTGGTCAGCGACAGCTCGAAGGCGGCCTTGAGGTGGGTGCCGCCGAGTTCGGCGATGATGGTCTCGGTGATCTCCTGCTCGCGGTCCTCGATGATCCGCAGGGCGCGCTCGAAGACCTGGCGACGGGTGTAGGGGTTGGTCGCCGCCCAGGCGCGCTGCGCCCGCTCGGCCGCCCGGTAGGCCTGGTCGACCTCCGCGACGGTGGCCACCGTGATCACGGCCAGCTTCTCGCCGTTGTAGGGGTTGATGTCGACGATGTCCCAGGAACCACTGCCCCTGCGCCATTCACCGTCGATGTACTGCAGGGCGAGTTCCGAAAAGTGCGACACCTGGCTCCCCTTCACAAGCTGACAGGGGATCATCCTACTGATATGTCAGGCGTCTTGGAGTAGCGAACGGAGAAGCTCGCGACTGCGTTCGGGCGTCAGGCTGTCGGCTCGCAACCGGGCCAGGGAGTCGGCGTACTCGGCCACCTCGCGCGGGCGGTCCAGGTAGAGCGCGGTGGTGAACTGCTCCAGGTAGACGACTTCGGCCAGGTCGGGCTCGCGGAAGGCCAGCAGCGAGAAGGCGCCGGTCTCGGCGGACAGGCCGTCGAAGCCCAGCGGCATCACCTGCAGCTCGATCTGCGGCCGGTCGGCCAGCTCCAGCAACCGGGTCAGCTGACCCTGCATCACCGCCGGACCGCCGCACGGGCGCCGCAGCGCCGCCTCGTCGATCACGGCGACCAGGCGCGGGCCGCCCTCGCGGACCAGCAGCCGCTGGCGGCGCATCCGCACCTCGACCCGGCGCTCGATCTCCTCCTGCGGGGCGCTCTGCGCGCCGAGCTGGATCACCGTGCGGGCGTACTCCTCGGTCTGCAGCAGCCCGGGCACGAACTGCACCTCGTAGGAGGAGATGGTGCCGGCCGCCTCCTCGAAGCCCAGGTAGGTCTGGAACCAGCCGGGCACCACGTCGGCGTAAGCGTGCCACCAGGGCGTCGCGTTGGCGGCGCGCACCATCGAGAGCAGCTCGGCGCGCTGGCCGGGGTCGGTGATGCCGTAGAGCGAGAGCAGGTCGGCGACGTCGCGCTCCTTGAAGCTGACCCGGCCCAGCTCCATCCGGCCGATCTTCGACTCGGAAGCGCGGATCTCGTACCCGGCGACCTCCCGGGTGACGCCCTGCGCCTCACGCAGTCGGCGCAACTGGGACCCCAGCAGCAGCCGTCGGACCGTCACCCCGCTCCCGGTCTGACCGGTGCCGCTGCTCATCGCGCCTGCTCCTCACCTTGGCTCCGGGCCGCAGTCTGCCATGTCCAACTGACACAAGCACGGGATGGAAGCTGTGAGTTCACCCAGGAGCGCACCTCGCGCACCCGACGAACCGTCATCTTTCCCAGCGGAGTTGACGCGGTGATCGCGTTACTCAGACCTTCTTGACGACGATGTGATCCGGCACGAGCCGCTCCAGGTCATCGATGTCGGACGTGAGGACCGTCACCTGGCCCTGCTGGCCCAGCGCGACGACGGCGAGCATGGCATCGATCGCGTACTTGTGACCCTGCAGGCCGGCTTCAGCGAGGAGCCGACGAGCCTGCCTGGCCTGGTCCCGCCCCAGTTCGGCCACCTTGACCCGGGACAACACCCAGTCCCAGCGCTGCTCGTGAGTCCTGGCGTCGTACGCCTCCGCCAACGTCATGGGTGAGGTCACGACCTCGGCCTCGCCCCGGGCGGCCAGGTCGAGCCGAGCGATCATCATCCGGTCGCCACGGACCGCGAGCGACAGCGCCTCGCAATCCAGTACGAACACGCGAAGCTGCTTGGCAGCCCCCTCACCGCGCTTCTTCACGCGGCGTCTCCGGCGCGCCCGCCCCGAGCGGCCCGGCGGCGCTCGTGCTCCGCGTCCAGGTCGTCCAGCTCCCGATGGGCAGCCGCGCGCTCGTCGGGCGTGACCGCCCCGTGCTCGTCCTCAAGCCATCCGACGAGTTCCTGGAGCCGATCTCGGTCGCGCTTGTACTGAAGGGCCTCGGCGACATACGCCGAAATGCCGCGCTCGGCCGCATCCGAGCGGATCTCCTCCAGGAGTTCCTCCGGGATGGTGACTGTGATCTTCTTCGAGGCCATATAATCAACCATACTTGCCATAATCCATGCCCGCAATGTCCGTGCCGAGGCTCGGAGAACACCGACGGCGCCTGCCCCCGCTTGGTCGGGGAGGGGCAGGCGCCGTCGTTCGTGCTCCGTTGCGGACCGGCGGCTCTGACGGTGCAACGGGTTTGGTGCGGCCCGCTGGGAAGCGGGCGGTGTGCGGGAGGGTTTTCCCGGTGTGGCTTTCGGTGGGGCTGTCGGTGTGTCAGACCACCAGCGGACGGTCGGTGGGGCGGATCGGGGCGGGCAGCGCGGTCTTGCCGCCCAGGTAGGCGTCGACCGCGGCGGCCGCCGAGCGGCCCTCGGCGATCGCCCAGACGATCAGCGACTGGCCGCGGCCCGCGTCGCCGCAGACGTAGACGCCGTCGACGTTGGTGGCGAACTTCGAGTCCCGGGCCACGTTGCCGCGGGCGTCGAGCTCGGCGCCCAGCTGCTCGACGAGACCGTTGCGAACGTCGGTCCCGGTGAAGCCCATCGCCAGGGTGACCAGCTGCGCGGGGATCGAGCGCTCGGTGCCGGGCACCGGCTCGAACCGACCGTCCTTGAACTCGACCTCGACCAGGTGGAGTTCCTGGACGTTGCCGTCCTCATCGCCGGAGAAGTGGGTGGTGTTCACGGAGTAGACCCGGTCACCGCCCTCCTCGTGCGCGGAGGTGACCTTGTAGGTCATCGGCATGGTCGGCCACGGCTGGTGGCCGGGGCGCTCGTCGCCGGGGCGCGGCATGATCTCCAGCTGGGTGACCGAGGCCGCCCCCTGGCGCAGCGCGGTGCCCAGGCAGTCGGCGCCGGTGTCGCCGCCGCCGATCACGATGACGTGCTTGCCCTTGGCGCTGATCGGGGCCTCGACGAAGTCGCCCTCCTGGACCTTGTTGGCCAGCGGCAGGTACTCCATCGCCTGGTGGATGCCCTTGAGCTCGCGCCCGGGCACCGGCAGGTCGCGGGCGGTGGTGGCACCGGCGGCGACCACCACCGCGTCGAAGCGCTCGCGCAGCTGCTGGCCGGTCAGGTCGGAGCCGATCTCCACGCCGGTGCGGAACCGGGTGCCCTCCGCGCGCATCTGCTCGATGCGGCGGTTGATGTGGCGCTTCTCCATCTTGAACTCGGGGATGCCGTACCGCAGCAGGCCGCCGATCCGGTCGGCGCGCTCGTAGACCACGACGGTGTGGCCGGCCCGGGTGAGCTGCTGGGCGGCGGCGAGTCCCGCCGGCCCGGAGCCGACGACGGCGACCGTCTTGCCGGAGAGCCGCTCGGGCACCTGCGGGCGGACCCCGCCGTTGTCCCAGGCCTTGTCGATGATGGTGACCTCGACGTTCTTGATGGTCACCGCGTCCTGGTTGATCCCGAGCACGCAGGCCGACTCGCACGGCGCGGGGCACAACCGCCCGGTGAACTCCGGGAAGTTGTTGGTCGCGTGCAGCCGCTCGATCGCGCCGGCCCAGTCGTCCCGGAAGGCGAGGTCGTTCCACTCGGGGATCAGGTTCCCCAGCGGGCAGCCGTTGTGGCAGAACGGGATGCCGCAGTCCATGCAACGCCCGGCCTGCTTGCTGATGATCGGCAGCAGGCTGCGCTCGACGTAGACCTCGTTCCAGTCCCGCAGCCGCACGTCCACGGGACGGCGCTCGGCGAGCTGCTTTCCGGTGGTCAGGAAGCCCTTGGGGTCAGCCATGTGCCGCCTCCATCATCTTGCGAGTGGTCTCGGACTCGGAGAGTCCATCGCGCTCAGCGGCGTCCTTGGCGGCGAGCACAGCCTTGTAGTCGGTCGGCATGATCTTGGAGAAGCGGGAGACCCCGCTGCCCCAGTCGGCCAGCAGCTCGGCGGCAACCGTCGAGCCGGTCTCCTCGTAGTGCTGCTGCACGGTCTCGCGCAGCCATTCGCGGTCCTTGGCGTCGGGGGCCTCGATGCCCACCAGACCGCCGTTGACGTTGGCCGGACGCAGGTCCAGCACGTACGCCATGCCGCCGGACATGCCCGCGGCCAGGTTGCGGCCGGTCTCGCCGAGGATGACGACCCGTCCGCCGGTCATGTACTCCAGGCCGTGGTCGCCCACGCCCTCGACCACCAGGGTGGCACCCGAGTTGCGCACCGCGAACCGCTCACCGGCCTTGCCGCGCAGGTGGATCCGGCCGCTGGTGGCGCCGTAGCCGATGGTGTTGCCGGCGATCACGTGCGCCTGCGCGTCGGCGCCGATGGCGGCCGCGTCGCGGGCCGGGCGGACCACCAGCACGCCGCCGGACAGGCCCTTGCCGACGTAGTCGTTGGCGTCGCCCTCCAGCCGCAGCGTGATGCCGCGCGGCACGAAGGCGCCGAAGGACTGGCCGGCCGAGCCGGTGAAGGTGACGTCGATGGTGCCCTCGGGCAGGCCCTCGCCGCGGTACCGCTTGGTCACCTGGTGGCCGAGCATGGTGCCGACCGTGCGGTTGACGTTGCGGATCGGCAGCTGGATCCGGACCGCCTCGCCGCGCTCCAGGGCGTCCTCGGCCAGCTCGATCAGCTGGTTGTCGAGCGCCTTGTCCAGCGCGTGGTCCTGCGTGGTGGTGCGGTGCAGCGCGGCGCCTTCGGGCAGTGCGGGGACGTGGAAGAGCGGGGTCAGGTCGAGCCCGGCGGCCTTCCAGTGGTTGATCGCGGCGCCGGCGTCGATGTGCTCGGCGTGGCCGACGGCCTCCTCGATCGAGCGGAAGCCCAGCTCGGCCAGCGTCTCGCGGACCTCCTCGGCGATGAACTCGAAGAAGTTGACCACGAATTCGGGCTTGCCGGAGAACCGCTCGCGCAGCACCGGGTTCTGGGTGGCGACGCCGACCGGGCAGGTGTCCAGGTGGCAGACCCGCATCATGACGCAGCCGGAGACCACCAGCGGCGCGGTCGCGAAGCCGAACTCCTCGGCGCCGAGGAGGGCGGCGATCACCACGTCGCGGCCGGTCTTGAGCTGGCCGTCGGTCTGCACCACGATCCGGTCGCGCAGCCCGTTGAGCAGCAGGGTCTGCTGGGTCTCGGCCAGGCCGAGCTCCCAGGGACCGCCCGCGTGCTTCAGCGAGGTCAGCGGCGAAGCACCCGTGCCGCCGTCGTGGCCGGAGACCAGCACCACGTCCGCGTGCGCCTTGGAGACGCCCGCCGCGACCGTGCCCACGCCGACCTCGGAGACCAGCTTCACGTGGATGCGGGCGTCCGGGTTGGCGTTCTTGAGGTCGTGGATCAGCTGGGCCAGGTCCTCGATGGAGTAGATGTCGTGGTGCGGCGGCGGCGAGATCAGGCCGACGCCCGGGGTCGAGTGCCGGGTCTTGGCGACCCACGGGTAGACCTTGTGGCCGGGCAGCTGGCCGCCCTCGCCGGGCTTGGCGCCCTGGGCCATCTTGATCTGGATGTCGTCGGCGTTGACCAGGTACTCGCTGGTGACGCCGAACCGGCCGGAGGCGACCTGCTTGATCGCCGAGCGGCGGGCCGGGTCGTGCAGGCGCTCCGGGTCCTCGCCGCCCTCACCGGTGTTGGACTTGCCGCCCAGCTGGTTCATCGCGATGGCCAGCGTCTCGTGCGCCTCCATCGAGATGGAGCCGTAGGACATGGCGCCGGTGGAGAACCGCTTGACGATCTCGGAGACCGGCTCGACCTCGTCGATGGAGATCGGCGCCCGGCCCTTGCCGTCCAGCTTGAAGAGACCGCGCAGCGTCATCAGCCGCTCGGACTGCTCGTTCACCCGCTCGGTGTACTGCTTGAAGATGTCATAGCGCCGGGTGCGGGTGGCGTGCTGCAGCCGGAAGACGGTGTCCGGGTCGAACAGGTGCGGCTCGCCCTCGCGGCGCCACTGGTACTCGCCGCCGATGTCCAGCGCGCGGTGCGCGGCGGAGATGCCGGAGGCGGGGTAGGCCTTGGCGTGCCGGGCGGCGGTCTCCTTGGCGATCTCGTCCAGGCCGATGCCGCCGAGCTTGCTGGTGGTGCCGGTGAAGTAGGCGTCCACCGTCTCCTGGGCGAGGCCGATGGCCTCGAAGACCTGCGCGCCGCGGTAGGAGGCGACGGTGGAGATGCCCATCTTGGACATCACCTTGAGCACGCCCTTGCCGAGCGCCTTGATCAGGTTCTTGATCGCCCTCTCGGGCTCGATCCCGGTCAGGAAGGTGCCCTGGGCGACCAGGTCCTCGACCGACTCCATCGCCAGGTACGGGTTGACCGCGCCGGCGCCGTAGCCGACCAGCAGCGCCACGTGGTGCACCTCGCGGACGTCGCCGGCCTCGACCAGCAGCGAGATCGCGGTGCGCTGCTTGGTGCGGATCAGGTGGTGGTGCACCGAGGAGGTGAGCAGCAGCGAGGGGATCGGCGCGTGCTCGGCGTCGGAGTGCCGGTCGGAGAGCACGATGATCCGCGCGCCGTCGGCGATCGCCGCGTCGGCCTCGGCCGCGATGGCCGCCAGCCGGGCCGCCAGCGCCTGGCCGCCGCCGGAGACCTTGTAGAGGCCGGAGAGCGTGACGGCCTTCAGGCCCGGCTGGTCGCCGTCGGCGTTGATGTGGATGAGCTTGGCCAGCTCGTCGTTGTCGATCACCGGGAAGGTGATGCCGACCGCGCGGCAGTGCGCGGCGTCGGTGGCCAGCAGGTTGCCCTCGGGGCCGAGGTTGCTCAGCAGCGAGGTGACCAGCTCTTCGCGGATCGCGTCCAGCGGCGGGTTGGTGACCTGGGCGAAGAGCTGCACGAAGTAGTCGAAGAGCAGCCGGGGCTTCTCGGAGAGGGCGGCGATCGGCGAGTCGGTGCCCATCGAGCCGAGCGCCTCACCGCCGGTCTTCGCCATCGGCGCCAGGATGACCCGCAGCTCCTCCTCCGTGTAGCCGAAGGTCTGCTGACGGCGCGTCACCGAGGCGTGGGTGTGCGCGATGTGCTCGCGCTCGGGCAGCTTGGCCAGTTCGATCTGGCCGGCCGCGACCCACTCGCCGTACGGGTGCGCGCCGGCGAGCTGGGCCTTGAGCTCCTCGTCCTCGACGATCCGGTGCTCGGCGGTGTCGATCAGGAACACCTTGCCGGGCTGCAGCCGGCCCTTCTTGACCACCTTCTCCTGGTCCAGGTCGAGCACGCCGACCTCGGAGGAGAGCACCACCAGGCCGTCCTCGGTGATCCAGTACCGGGCCGGGCGCAGGCCGTTGCGGTCCAGCACCGCGCCGATCTGGGTGCCGTCGGTGAAGGTGACGCAGGCCGGTCCGTCCCAGGGCTCCATCAGGTTGGAGTGGAACTGGTAGAAGGCGCGCCGGGCCGGGTCCATGGTGGCGTGGTTCTCCCAGGCCTCCGGGATCATCATCAGCACCGAGTGCGGCAGCGAGCGTCCGCCGAGGTGGAGCAGCTCCAGGACCTCGTCGAAGGAGGCCGAGTCGGAGTGGTCCGGGGTGCAGATCGGGAAGATCCGGCTGAGACCCTGCCCGTTCTTGTTGGCGGGGATCAGGTCGGTGGCCAGCTGCGACTCGCGCGCGGTCATCCAGTTCCGGTTGCCCTTGACGGTGTTGATCTCACCGTTGTGCGCGACGAACCGGTAGGGGTGGGCGAGCGGCCAGCTCGGGAAGGTGTTGGTGGAGAACCGGGAGTGGATCAGGCCGATCGCGGAGGCGTAGAGCCGGTCCGACAGGTCGGGGAAGAACGGCTCCAGCTGCCCGGTGGTGAGCATGCCCTTGTAGACGATGGTGCGGGCGGAGAGCGAGGGGAAGTAGACCCCGGCCTCGCGCTCGGCGCGCTTGCGCACCACGAAGGCCACCCGGTCCAGCTCGATGCCGGTCCGCTCGCCGCTCGCCGCCGCCAGGAAGAGCTGACGGAAGCGCGGCATCACCGAGCGGGCGGTGGCGCCCAGCAGGTCGGGAGCGGTGGGCACCTCGCGCCAGCCGAGGACGGTCAGGTCCTCCTCGGCGGCGATCGCCTCGATGGCGGCGACCGCGGCGGCGTCGGCCGCGTCCTCGTCGGGGAGGAAGGCGATGCCGACGGCGTAGTGGCCGGCGGCCGGCAGCTCGAAGGCGACCTGGGCCCGCAGGAAGGCGTCCGGGATCTGGGTCAGGATGCCGGCGCCGTCGCCGGAGTCCGGCTCGGCGCCGGTGGCACCGCGGTGCTCCAGGTTGCGCAGCACGCACAGCGCCTGCTCGACGATGGTGTGGTCGGCGATGCCGGTCAGCGTGGCGACGAAGCCGACGCCGCAGGCGTCGTGCTCGTTTCGTGGGTCGTACAGGCCCTGAGCAGCAGGTCGCGCATCCGGAACGAGCGCATACGGGGAGCGGCTGCTGCCCTGGGGCTCGTTGTCGGAGTGCATGGATGCAGACAGCATCGGCTCTCCCGTCGTCGTCTTGGCAAGAGGTGCAGTTGCAACAGGGACGACGTTGGCCCTCTGCGATTTCGTGCAGGTTACATGATGCCGCATATCCCGGGTAGTGGACTTTCTCGTCCACATGGCGGACAACACCCCCCTGGTCAGGGGCGGTTACCGGCCGGTATCGGCGAGCTGGAGAGGCAGACGCTCATCCGCAAGCTGCCACCAGTGTGCCCCGCTGTTCGCGGCCCGAAACAGGAGCGAAACGACACGGATGCGCGGGCCCCGGCCGACCACCTGCGATTCCGGCCCCGAAATACGCCACGAGGCGCTGGACCGATGGTCGGCAGCGCCTCGCAGTCAATATTCTGCATGAATATGCAGGAGCATGCGTGATCTTCCACACACGACTGACACTCCGTCAGCCCACATGGCCACCGATCAGCCAGCCGAGCAGGTAGGTCACCCCGGCCGCGCAGGCGCCCAGCACCAGCTGACGCAGTCCGCTGTACCACCAGCTGCGGGCGGTCACCCTGGCCACCACGGCGCCGCAGCCGAACAGGCCGAGCACCGCCAGCAGCAGCGCGGGCACCAGCGAGGTGGCGCCCAGCAGGTAGGGCAGCAGCGGCAGCAGCGCGCCGAGCGCGAAGCAGCCGAACGAGGAGAGCGCGGCGACCAGCGGGCTGGGCAGGTCGTGCGGGTCCACCCCCAGCTCCTCGCGGGCGTGCACCTCCAGGGCCTGCTCGGGGTCGCGGGTCAGCTGGCGGGCCACCTCGTGGGCCAGCTCCGGATCGACACCGCGCGACACGTAGAGCTGGGCCAGCTCGACCAGCTCGCCCTCGGGGTTGCGGCGCAGCTCCAGCCGCTCGGCCTCGATCTCGGCCTGGACCAGCTCGCGCTGCGAGGCCACCGAGGTGTACTCCCCCGCCGCCATCGAGCAGGCGCCCGCCGCCAGGCCGGCAAGGCCGGTGAGGATCACCGTGCTGTTGCTCGCCGCACCGCCGACCACGCCGGTCATCAGAGCGAAGTTGGAGACCAGCCCGTCCATCGCGCCGAAGATCGCCGGACGCAGCCAGCCGCCGTTGACATCGCGGTGGTGGCCCTCGGCCGGGACCCGCGGCTGGGCCGGCTCGCCGAGGACGGGTTCGGTGATGGTGATGGACATGGTGCTGGCCCTCCTGTTGCCGACTTCCCCCACTGCGGGCGCCTGCGGGCACGGCGAACGGCCGTGAGCGTGGCTGGCCCCCAGGGCTTCTCACCCTTCGAAACTAGTCGGACGGTCTGACCATTTCCAGCAAGCAAGCCCTGGCTTACCTCGCTGACCTGCGCTTTTACCGGCTGGGCAGACGAACGGGCCCCGGAGTGCGTGCACTCCGGGGCCCGTTCTGACGGTCCGTCAGCTACTGTGGTGCGACTCCTCGGTGGGCCCGGCGGGCTGGTCAGCGTCCTCGGAGGACGCCGCGGACGACTCCTCGTCGACCGCCGGGGACACCGCGGCGGCGGGGTCGATCGAGTCCGGCGCCTCCCGGCCCGGCCGCTTCCTGCCGACCACCACCAGGTAGGTCACCGCGCCCACGAAGACGACGATCGAGGTCCAGTCGTTGAGCCGCAGGCCCAGCACGTGGTGCGCCTCGTCGATCCGCAGGTACTCGATCCAGGCCCGGCCCACCGTGTAGGCGGCGACGTAGAGCGCGAAGGCCCGGCCGTGGCCGAGGCGGTACCTGCGGTCGGCCCAGATCACCAGGAACGCCACGCCGACGCACCAGATCGACTCGTAGAGGAAGGTCGGCTGGAAGATCCCGTCGGTGACCGTGCCGTCCGGGTTGACCTTGTGGATGTGCAGGCCCCAGGGCAGCGAGGTCGGCCTGCCGTACAGCTCCTGGTTGAACCAGTTGCCCCACCGGCCGCAGGCCTGGGCGAGCGCGATGCCCGGTGCGATGGCGTCGGCGTACGCGGGCAGCGGCACGCCCCGGCGGCGGCAGCCGATCCAGGCGCCGACCGCGCCGAGCGCGATCGCGCCCCAGATGCCGAGGCCGCCCTCCCAGATCTTGAAGGCGTTCCACGGGTTCTGCCCCGCACCGAAGTACAGCTGGTGATCGGTGATCACGTGGTAGAGCCGGCCGCCGACCAGGCCGAACGGCACCGCCCAGACGGCGATGTCGCCCACCGTGTGCCTGGCGCCGCCGCGGGCGACCCAGCGCCTGCTGCCGAGCCAGACCGCGACGGCGACACCGATGATGATGCAGAAGGCGTACGCGCGCAGCGGGACCGGTCCGAGGTACAGGACGCCCCGGGACGGGCTGGGGATGTAGGCGAGTTCCATAGCGCTTCCGACGCTACCGCGCGCCGGCCTCGGGTCGGTACCAGCAGCGGTTCCGGTTTCGAAACAGCCCCCTCCCGGCGGCACTCGGCGAGCACCGCCGGGAGGGCGATGGGCCACCGCTCAGCTGGTCGGCGCCTGGTTCGGGTCGGTCTCGGCGGCCGTGCTGCTCGGCGCCGGGCTGGCCGAGGCGCTGCCGGTGGTGCCCAGCGGCTTGCCCTGGTTGGCCTCGTTGACCCACTTCACCAGGTTGTCCGGAGTGATGTCCTCGGTGCCGTTCTTGGGGTAGATCGACTTGCCGTTGAGCAGCACGGTCGGCGTCGAGGTGTAGCCGGACTTGTCGAAGTCCTGCTCGACGGCCGAGACCCAGCTGCCGTACTTGTTGGTGTTGACGCAGGCCTCGAAGGTCGGCGAGTCCAGACCCGGGACCTGCTTGGCCAGGTCGATCAGCTTGGACTTGTCCTTCCAGGAGTCCACCGTCTCGTCCGGCTGGTTCTTGTAGAGCACGTCGTGGTAGGCGCGGAAGTAGCCCGCGTCCTGGGCGCAGGCGAGCGCGTTGGCGCCGTTCTTGGAGCCCTTGCCGCCGTCGTGCCGGTCGATGAACGAGACGATGTGGTAGTTGTTGTACAGCTTGCCCTGGTCCTGCAACTGGTCGATGGTGGGCGCGAATTCACGCTCGAAGGCGCCGCAGGCGGGGCACCGCGGGTCCTCGTAGACGACGAGCGTCGAGGGGGCGTTGGCCGGGCCGTCGGGGATCACCAGGTTCTTGGGGCCGATCGCACCCGCCGGCGCCGCCTTCGGGGTGTCCGAGCTGGACCGGCCGCTCTGCACCGCGAAGCCGATGCCGGCGGCCCCCGCCAGGACCACCAGCACGGCGCCGACCACCAGCAGCTTCTTCTTGCGGGCGTCCTTGGCCTCCCGGGCGACCCGCTCCTCCTTCATCCGCTCGCGGGCCGTGCGCTTGCCGTCTCGGTTCTTCTCGCTCATGTCTCTGCTTCCAGGCTTCCAGGAGAAATCGGTGCCGCTATCAGGAGAGGGCCGGGGTCAGGGGGCCGCTGTCAGGGGAGGGCCGGGGTCACCGGAGGTGGGGGCTCACAACGAGAGCCAGGCGTCCACCGACGCCTTGGTGCGCGGCCGGAACACCAGCCAGAGCGCCATCAGCAGGAAGCCGATGTCGCGCAGGATCTCCTGCAGGTACTGGGTCTGCGAGGCGGCCACCGCCCCGCCGCCGCCGAAGCAGCCGCAGTCGACCGAGATGCCGCGGGCCCAGGTCGAGGCGATGCCCGCGATGAAGACGAGCAGCAGGACCACCGAGATCACCGCGGCCACCCGCACCGCGAGGCCGATCAGCAGCAGCACCGCGAGCGCCAACTCCAGGAACGGCAGGCCGTATCCGACCGGCTTGACCAGCGACTCGGGCAGGATCCGGTAGGCCCGCACGGCCTGGGCCGCGACCGCCGGATCGGAGATCTTGGCGAGCCCCGCCCAGCCCCAGACCACCGCGAGGCCCAGCCGCACCGCAGTACTGAGCCACTCGAAGGCCGAGCCCGTGGCCCGGCGTCGCAGCACCGACTCGCTCTCGGCCACCCGCGCCACCCCCTTCTCAGACATCCGCCGCCCGGCGCACCGCGCCTGCGGGAGCTACCTGATGAACCGTAGGGGATTGACGCTGTTTACTCCAATTGCTGCACAAATGACCGAGTCACCCGAAAGAGGGATGATGAGCTATCTGTCCCTTTTGACGATCTGTCCGGGACCGACCCGCCCGGGATCGTGCGAGGCCTGATCCGCGTGGTGCTGACGGGCCGCCAACTCGGCGCCGCGCTTGGCCAGCGCATGGCCCACCACATGCTCCCCGCCGAAGGCGCCGGCCAGCACCAACGCGGCGGCGGCTGCCCTGAGCAGGACACCACGATGCAGACCGGTCACGGCGGCGCTCCCTCCGGTGGATCACGGGTAGGTCATCGCGGTTGCTGCGGAGTGCACGAACGGCAACGGGCAGAACCGTTCCCAAAGTCGCATCCGGTGCAACGCCTCGGGCAAACCGATGACACGTCAGGCCGTGCGGATTCACCCGTACGGGCTGGACGCGGACAGGAGGACAGAACGACCCGCCACCTCCGAGGAGATGACGGGCCGTCAGCAGGGCCGGGCGATGCGGTGACTCAGCGCCGGCGCACGCCCTCGGCGAGGTCGGCGGCCAGCTCGCGGACCGCCGCGAGCGCAAGCCGCTCGTCGCCGTCCGCGTCCAGGATCCGCTGGACGAAGGCCGATCCGACGATCACGCCGTCGGCGAAGCCGGCCACCTGCGCCGCCTGCGCCGCGGTGGAGACGCCCAGGCCCACGCAGACCGGCAGGTCGGTGGTGGCCCGGGTGCGGGCGACCAGGTCCTCGGCCAGCTCGCCGACCTGGGCCCGGCTGCCGGTCACGCCCATCACCGCGGCCGCGTAGACGAAGCCGCTGCCGGCCGCCGTGACCTCGGCCAGCCGCTTGTCCCGGCTGCTCGGCGCGACCACGAAGACGGTGTCCAGACCGTGCTCGGCCGCCGCCGCGCGCCAGGCCTCGGACTCCTCCACCGGCAGGTCGGGCAGGATGACGCCCGCTCCCCCGGCCGCGGCCAGATCGGCGGCGAACCGGGCGGTGCCGTAGCGGTCCACCGGGTTCCAGTACGTCATCACCAGCACGGCGGCCTCGGGGTGGGCCCCGGACACCTCCTGCACGGTGCGCAGCACGTCCTTGATCCGCACCCCGCCGCGCAGCGCGATGTCGTCGGCGGTCTGGATGGTCGGGCCGTCCAGCACCGGGTCGGAGTGCGGCAGGCCGACCTCGACGATGTCGCAGCCGCCCTCCAGCAGGGCGTTGACTGCCCGGATCCCGCCGTCCACGGTCGGGAAACCGGCCGGCAGGTAGCCGATCAGGGCGGCGCGGTTCTCGGCCGCGGCGGCGGCGAGCACGCCACTGAGCTTGGAGGTCATCGGGTCTCCCCCTGGGCAGCGGCGGCGGTGTCGTAGAGGCCGAAGTACTGGGCGGCGGTGTGCATGTCCTTGTCCCCGCGGCCCGAGAGGTTGACCAGGAGGGTCGCGTCCGGGCCGAGCTCGCGGCCGAGCACCAGCGCGCCGGCCAGCGCGTGGGCGCTCTCGATGGCCGGGATGATGCCCTCGGTGCGCGACAGGAGGCGCAGCGCCCGCATCGCCTCGTCGTCGGTGACCGGGCGGTACTCGGCCCGCCCGGTGTCCTTCAGCCAGGCGTGCTCGGGGCCGATGCCCGGGTAGTCCAGGCCCGCCGAGATCGAGTGGCTCTCGATGGTCTGGCCGTCCTCGTCCTGCAGCACGTAGCTGCGCGCGCCGTGCAGCACGCCCGGCTCGCCCTTGGTCAGGGTGGCCGCGTGGCGCGCGGTGTCGACGCCCTCGCCGGCCGCCTCGCAGCCGATCAGGCGCACCCCGGCGTCCGGGATGAACTCGTGGAAGATGCCGATCGCGTTGGAGCCGCCGCCCACGCAGGCGACCACGGCGTCCGGCAGCTTGCCGGTGCGCTCGATCACCTGGGCCCTGGCCTCGACGCCGATCACCCGGTGGAAGTCGCGGACCATGGCCGGGAACGGGTGCGGCCCGGCCACCGTGCCGAACAGGTAATGGGTGTTGTCGACGTTGGCCACCCAGTCGCGGAAGGCCTCGTTGATGGCGTCCTTGAGGGTACGGCTGCCGGACTTGACGGCCACCACCTCGGCGCCGAGCATCCGCATCCGGGCCACGTTGAGCGCCTGGCGCTCGGTGTCGACCTCGCCCATGTAGATGGTGCAGTCGAAGCCGAAGAGCGCGCAGGCGGTGGCGGTGGCCACGCCGTGCTGGCCGGCGCCGGTCTCCGCGATGATCCGGGTCTTGCCCATCCGGCGGGTGAGCAGGGCCTGGCCGAGCACGTTGTTGATCTTGTGCGAGCCCGTGTGGTTGAGGTCCTCGCGCTTGAGCAGCACCCGCGCGCCGCCCGCCTCGGCGGAGAACCGGTGCACGTCGGTGAGCGGGCTGGGGCGGCCGGTGTAGTCCTTGAGCAGCAGGTCGAGCTCGGCGGTGAAGGCCGGGTCGTGCTTGGCCTTCTCGTACTCGTCGGCGACCTGCTCGACGGCGGCGACCAGCGCCTCGGGGATGAAACGGCCGCCGTAGGCGCCGAAGTAGCCCCGGGCGTCAGGGACCTGAGGGCCTGTCAGATTTTCGGACACGAAGAATCCTGGTGTGATGGTGAACGGACGGGAACGGGCTTCAGCCGTGCATCGTCCGTCGCCATCGACGTCCCGGGACCTGCCCGGGCTCGCAGCCGATCACGTACCGCACCCGCCGCCCGAGCACCCGGCGCGCGGGGGCGCGGCAGCCGCGCGGGCGGCAACCGGGGGCGAGGCGGGGGGCGAGGGCCATTGCGTCAGCCCTGCTGCTTGTTGCGCAGGGCCGGGTGCGCGCCGGCCGCGACCAGGTCGGCGACGGCCGCCTTCGGGTCCTTGCCGGTCACCAGCGACTCGCCGACTAGGACCGCGTCGGCGCCCAGGTTGGCGTAGGCGATCAGGTCGTGCGGCCCGCGCACGCCCGACTCGGCGACCTTGACGATGCTGTCCGGGATCGCGTGCACCACGTTGCCGAAGGTGTCGCGGTCGACCTCGAGGGTCTTCAGGTTGCGGGCGTTGACCCCGATGATCCGCGCACCGGCGTCCACCGCGCGGCGGATCTCCTCCTCGTCGTGCACCTCGACCAGCGGGGTCAGCCCGATCGACTCGGCCCGCTCGATCAGCGAGACGAGCGCCGGCTGCTCCAGCGCGGCCACGATCAGCAGCGCGAGGTCGGCCCCGTGCGCGCGGGCCTCCCAGAGCTGGTAGGCGGTGACGATGAAGTCCTTGCGCAGCAGCGGGGTGTCCACGGCCGCCCGGACCGCGTCCAGGTCGGCGAGCGAGCCGCCGAACCGGCGCTGCTCGGTGAGCACGCTGATCGCGGCGGCGCCGCCGGCCGAGTAGTCCACGGCCAGCGCGGCCGGGTCGGCGATCGCGGCCAGCGCGCCCTTGGACGGGCTGGAGCGCTTGACCTCGCAGATCACCCGGACGCCCTCGCCGCGCAGCGCGGCCACGCCGTCCTTGGCGTCCGGCGCCTTGGCGGCCAGTTCCTTCAGCTCGTCCAGGGAGACCCGGGCCTGCCGCTCCGCGAGGTCCTCGCGGACCCCGTCGATGATCTCGTCGAGCACGCTCATGCGCGGGTGGCCCCCATCGAATCTGATAGCCGGATGGTGCCGTCAGCGGCGCGAATCCGATCGGACGCGCCCCCTTCGACGCTGTCGATGGTATCGGCACCGGGGCGCGCGGGGCGCATTCGCCCGGCGCGCGTCTCGCGGAGCGGTACGGCTACCGGCCAGGTCACGGGCCGTTCGACCGCTGGCCGGGCCGCCGGGCAGCCGCCGGTGAGGCTGCCGGTGGAGCCGCCGCTCAGACCAGCGGCGGTGCCAGCCCCGCGCCGCCCGGCAGGTTGCGGACCACCGTGAAGGCGAGCAGCACCAGCAGCAGCACGACCAGCCGCCCGCGGGTCAGCACCAGATGCGGCGGCCGCCCGCCGGTCAGCGCCGACCAGAGCCAGCGCACCCAGAACACCCCGAGCACCGCGAAGAGCGCGACGGCGAGCAGGTTGTCGTGGCAGGCGGTGGTCAACTCGCCGCGGCTCAGCGCGTGCACGCAGCGCAGCCCGCCGCACCCCGGGCACCACCAGCCGGTGGCCTGCAGGAAGGGGCAGGTCGGATAGTGGCCCGGGGCGTTCGGGTCCACCGCCGAGACGTACAGCGTGGGCAGCGCGACGGCGGCGAGTGCCGTGAGCGGACGGGCGATGCGGCGCAGGACTGGCGCGGGGCCGGCCGGGGTGCTGGGGGCGGTCACGGTGCTGATTCTGCCCTCGTCCGGGTGAGCCACGCGCTACCCCGCGCGGGTGGCGGTGCGGCACGGCACCCGGCGGGGGCGCGGACGGCGCGACGCGAGCCCCCGCAAGCACGCGGACCGGGGCGCCCGGCAGCGTGCGTGCGGGCGCCCCGGTCCGGGGCGGTGCGGCAGTGAGTGGTGCGCCTCAGTGGGCGGCGACGGCGGCCGGCTCGGCCGTGGCCGCGACGTCAGCCTTGGCGGCGGCCCTGGCGCGCGCCTCGGCGATGACGGTCGCCGTCGTGTTGTCCGCGACCTTGCCCATGCCGGCCATCGACATCGCCTTGGCGACCACGCCGCCGACCAGGATGACGGCGATCCCGACCCAGAAGATCGGCACCGAGGCCATGATCATCGCGGCGCCGCTGACGCAGAAGCCGAGGAAGACGATGGCCGACCCGGTCCAGGCGGCGGGGGTGTGTCCGTGGGCTTGCGACGACATCTGGGTGCTCCTTGGTTCTACGGTCCTACCGGGGGTCGGTGCCGGCCTCGGCGGATTGTCACCCTCCATTGTTGCGGACGCCTCGCGACGCCCCAAAGCCGGGTCCGAGTGAGGACGGTCACGGTTGACGCGACCCGACGGCGGGCACGGTCGGGTCCTCGCCCCGGTCCAGCGCCTTCCACAGATCGGCGGGCGTCTGCGGGCCCGCCGGCTGCGCCTTCGGCTGCTTCGCGACCGGGGCGTCGTAGCGCGTGCCCATGCTCGGCCAGGCCCGCCCGCGCAGCAGCGTGAGCACCCCGGCCGCGGCCAGCAGCAGGCCGCCGAGCAGCGCCACCCAGGGCCAGGCGGTGTGGCTGACCTGCTCCGCGGAGGTGCCCAGCAGCCCGAGCTTCTTCGCCGCCTCGCTGTCCACCGCCGTGCTGTTGGTCGCGCCCAGCCCCGCCGCCACCGCAGCCCCGACCCCGGCCAGCGTCACCAGCGCGCCGACCGCGTACCGCCCGACCCCGCGCACCGCGAAGATCGCCACCGCCGAGGCCAGCCCGACCAGCGCCATCGCCTGCGGCAGCCCCGACACCTCACTCCCGGGCGCACTCACCGCGAGCCCCTTGACCTGCCCCTCGGCCCAGGTCCGCCCCACCGCCACCAGCACCAGCGTCGCCCCACCCACGGTGAGCAGCAGCATCATCGCCAGGCTGCGCCGATCGGCGGCGGTGCGGGTGGGAGCGGGGGCGGGCGTGGCAGTCATCCGTCCACTATCCCCCGGGATGCCTGCCGCCCGGACACCGGGTCGTCCTCAGTCGCGGGGGAAACCGCCGGTCCTGATGGTGATGGTGCGGCCGTCGAGGGGCAGCACGAGGTCCTCGCCGAACGGGACGGGCTCGCTCAGCTCGTACCGGCCGCTCTGTGGAGAGCTGTGCAGGGTGCAGAGGGCGGTGGACGGGTCGATGACCACGTAGATCGGGATGGCGCACTCGGCGTAGAGCCCGAGCTTCTTGACGAAGTCGTTGTCCTGATTGGACTTCGAGACGACCTCGAGGACGGCTTCGAGGTCGTGCCACTCGTAACGGCCTCGGCCGTTGAGCTCCGCGCCGGGGGCGACGACCGCGAGGTCGGGTGCGTAGCCGTAAAGGCTGGACGGAAAGTCCACCATGACGTCGGAGATGTAGTCACCCCGCTCGGCCAGCTGGTCCTCGATCTGCCGAGCCGCCTTGAAGATGACCTTCATCTGCGTCAGGCCCTGAGGCCTCATGATGATCTTCCCGTCCGTGATCTCGACGTGGTAGCCACGCGGGAAGTCGACAGCCTCGTGCACATCCCAGGCGCTCTCGGTTGCCATCGCGGTCATCCTCGCCACCTCCCTGTGAGACACAACGATCGGGCGTCCTTCACGCTACCGGCGCGCGCAGCGTGTTGGCCGTGGCGACGGCGCGCAGTACGGCGGCGGCCTTGTTGCGGCACTCGGTGTCCTCGCTCGCCGGGTCGGAGTCGGCGACCACGCCCGCGCCGGCCTGGACGTAGGCGGTGTGGTCGCGCAGCACGGCGGTGCGGATGGCGATCGCGGTGTCGGCGTCGCCGGCGAAGTCGAGGTAGCCGACGCAGCCGCCGTAGAGGCCGCGGCGGGTGGGTTCGAGCTCCTCGATGATCCGCATCGCGCGGGGCTTGGGCGCGCCGGAGAGGGTGCCGGCCGGGAAGCAGGCGGTGAGCACGTCGAAGGCGGTGCGGCCGGCGGCGACCTCGCCGGTGACGGTGGAGACGATGTGCATCACGTGGCTGTAGCGCTCGACCGACATGAAGTCGACCACCTCGACGCTGCCCGGGGTGCAGACCCGGCCCAGGTCGTTGCGGCCGAGGTCCACCAGCATCAGGTGCTCGGCCCGCTCCTTGGGGTCGGCGAGCAGCTCGGCGGCCAGCTCGGCGTCCTCCTGCGGGGTGGCGCCGCGGTGCCGGGTGCCGGCGATCGGATGGACCATCGCCTGGCCCTGCGTCACCTTGACCAGCGCCTCCGGGCTGGAGCCGACCACGTCGAAGCCGCCCTCGGCCTCGCCGTCCGGGCCGGGGAACCGGAACAGGTACATGTACGGGCTGGGGTTGGTGGTGCGCAGCACGCGGTAGACGTCGAGCGCGGAGGCGGGGCAGGGCGCCTCGAAGCGCTGTGAGGGGACCACCTGGAAGGCCTCGCCGGCCCGGATCCGCTCCTTGACCTGCTCGACGGCGGCCCGGAACGGCGCCCCGCCGAACGGTGACACGGCGTCAGCCGCGGTGGGGGTGAAGGTGGCCAGGCCCGGATCGACCGGCTTGGCCAGCTCCGCCTCCATCGCGTCGAGCCGGGCCACCGCGTCCGCGTAGGCCTCGTCGGCGCCGCTGGCCAGGTCGTTGTGGTTGACCGCGTTGGCGATCAGCAGCACGCTGCCGTCCACGTGGTCGAGCACCGCCAGGTCGGTGGCGAGCATCATGGTGAGCTCGGGCAGCCGCAGGTCGTCCGGGTTGAGGTCGGGCAGCTTCTCCAGGCGGCGGACGATGTCGTAGCCGAGGTAGCCGACCAGGCCGCCGGTGAGCGGCGGCAGGCCGTCGTCGAGGTGCCGGGGGGTGTGCAGGGCGGCCAGGGCGGCCCGCAGCACCTCCAGCGGGTCGCCGGTGCGCGGGATGCCGACCGGGGGGTTGCCCAGCCAGCGGGCCCCGCCGTCCGGGCCGACGGTCAAGGTGGCCGCGCCGCGCACCCCGACGAACGAGTAGCGCGACCAACTGCGGCCCTGCTCGGCCGACTCCAGCAGGAAGGTGCCGGGCCGCTCGCCCGCCAGCGAGCGGTAGAGGCCGATCGGCGTGAGGCCGTCCGCCAGGAGCCTTCGGGTGACCGGGATGACCCGGGTGTCGACGGCGAGCTTGCGGAAGGCTTCGAGGTCCATCAGGCGGGCACCGATCTCTCAGGGGTTGGCGGGAGTGCGGTCAGCGGGGCAGCAGCACGTCTTCGTCGAAGCAGGTCCGGGCGCCGGTGTGGCAGGCGGCGCCGACCTGGTCGACCCGGACCAGCAAGGTGTCCCCGTCGCAGTCCAGCGCCACCGACTTCACGTGCTGGAAGTGTCCGGAGGTGTCGCCCTTCACCCAGTACTCCCGGCGGCTGCGGCTCCAGTAGGTGCAGCGCCCGGTGGTCAGGGTGCGGTGCAGGGCCTCGTCGTCCATCCAGCCGAGCATCAGCACCTCGCCGGTGTCGTGCTGCTGGGCGATGGCGGGCAGCAGGCCGTCCTCGGTGCGCTTGAGGCGGGCCGCGACGGCCGGGTCGAGGGCGGTGCTGCCGGGGACGGCGGGGACGGACGGCGGTACGGATGACATGCGGACATTGTCGCAGGCACCGGGCGCCGGCGGGGAACCCCGACGATCTTTCGGACGGCAGTTGTGGCAACTGGGCCACGAGGCGTACCGCACTGCGGGATTCTGGTGCGCATGACCCAGCCCGCACGCCGCACCGGCCCGTTGCTCGCGCTCGCCGTCGTGCTGCTGCTCACCGCCGGTGCGGTGACGGCGGCGCTGCTGTGGCCCGGTGGCAAGCACTCGGCCGCCGCGCCGCCGCCCGCGCCCTCCGCGTCCCCGTCTCCCAGCCCCTCGCCGTCCCCCTCGCCCAGCCCCAGCAAGCAGCTGCCGTACCCCTGGTACCCGGTCGGCGGCTGCCTGGACGACCCGCAGTTGAGCCCCGTGATCACCGTGTCGCAGGCCCGCGCGTGCGACCAGCCGCACGACGCGGAGGCGATCGGCAACCCGACGCTGCCCGACGGGCTCACCAAGGAGAGCCAGCTCGGCCTCGCCCTGGTGAAGGCCTGCCAGCCGGTGGCGGCCGACTGGGAGGCGAAGCAGGGCGGCGGGACGTGGTACCCCTTGCAGTTGGAACCGTCGCTGACGTACTACCAGCAGGGCTACCGGGACGCGACCTGCCTGCTGGCCGCCTCCCGCGCGCAGGGCGGGCCGAAGCTCACGGCGCCGCTGAAGAACTGAGCCGTTGCCGCTCCGGCGCCCGCTACCGGACCGGGTGCCCGGCCTCGCGCAGCGCGTCCTTCACGTCGCCGATGAGCAGGTCGCCGAAGTGGAAGACGGAGGCGGCCAGCACCGCGTCCGCGCCCGCGGCGACCGCCGGGGCGAAGTCGGCGAGCTTGCCGGCGCCGCCGGAGGCGATCACCGGGACGGCGACCCGCTCGCGCACCGCGTGGATCATCGCCAGGTCGTAGCCGTCCTTGGTGCCGTCCGCGTCCATCGAGTTGAGCAGGATCTCGCCGGCGCCCAACTCGGCGGCGCGCTCGGCCCATTCGACCGCGTCCAGGCCCGTGCCACGCCGCCCGCCGTGGGTGGTGACCTCGAAGCCCGAAGCGGTCTCGGTGCCCGGCTGGACCCGGCGGGCGTCCACCGAGAGGACCAGCACCTGGCGGCCGAAGCGCTCGGCGATCTCGCGGATCAGCTCGGGCCGCGCGATCGCGGCGGTGTTGACGCCGACCTTGTCGGCGCCGGCCCGCAGCAGCTTGTCGACGTCCTCGACGGACCGGATGCCGCCGCCCACGGTGAGCGGGATGAAGACCTGCTCGGCGGTGCGGCGCACCACGTCGTAGGTGGTCTCCCGGTCGCCGGACGAGGCGGTGATGTCCAGGAAGGTCAACTCGTCGGCGCCCTGGGCGTCGTAGGCCCGGGCCAGCTCCACCGGGTCGCCGGCGTCGCGCAGGTTCTGGAAGTTGACGCCCTTGACCACCCGGCCCGCGTCCACGTCCAGGCAGGGGATCACACGTACCGCGAGCGTCACTGCTGTCCTTCCAGGGTCTGCGCCAATCCGGCGCGGTAGGCGTCGAGTTCGACCTCGACCAGCATCCGGGAGTCGATCAGCCCGTCGACCACCACCATGGTGGCCACCGGGCGGACCGCGTCGAAGAGCTGCTTGTGCGCGCGGCCGACCTCGTCGACGTCGCGCAGATGGCTGATGTACATCCGGGTGCGGACCACGTGGTCCGCCGTCAGGCCGTACGCGGCAAGGGCTTCGAGGCCGATCCCGAAGGCGCTCAGGGTCTGCGTGAAGGGGTCGCCCTCGCGCTCGATCTGCCCGTCCACCCAGGCGGTACAGCCGGCGACGTACACCTGGTCGCCGACCGCGACGGCCCGGGCGCAGCCGAAGTCCTCCTCCCAGGGAAGGGAGCCGAAGACCCTGCCGCGCACGATCTGACGATCCGTCACTAGGACACAGCCTCCAGGGCCTGCTCAAGGGTGAACTTCTGCTCGTAGAGGGCCTTGCCCACAATCGAGCCCTCGACACCTTCGGGCACCAGGGTGGCGATGGCGCGCAGGTCGTCCAGCGAGGAGACGCCGCCGGAGGCGACCACGGGCCGGTCGGTGCGGGCGCAGACGTCGTGCAGCAGCTGCAGGTTGGGGCCGGTCAGGGTGCCGTCCCGGTTGACGTCGGTGACCACGTAGCGGGCGCAGCCCTCGGCGTCCAGGCGGGCCAGCACCTCGTACAGCTCGCCGCCGTCCTTGGTCCAGCCACGGCCGCGCAGCGTGGTGCCGACCACGTCCAGGCCGACCGCGATCTTGTCGCCGTGCTCGGCGATCACCTTGGCCACCCACTCGGGGCTCTCCAGCGCGGCGGTGCCCAGGTTGACCCGGGTGCAGCCGGTGGCCAGGGCGGCGGCGAGCGAGGCGTCGTCGCGGATGCCGCCGGAGAGTTCGACCTTGATGTCCAGGCGCCCGGTGACCTCGCGCAGCAGCTCGCGGTTGTCGCCGGTGCCGAAGGCGGCGTCCAGGTCGACCAGGTGCAGCCATTCGGCGCCGGCGCTCTGCCAGGCCAGCGCGGCGGCCAGCGGCTCGCCGAAGGAGGTCTCGGTGCCGGAGGCGCCCTTGACCAGGCGCACGGCCTGACCGTCACGGACGTCGACGGCGGGGAGCAGTTCGAGGCGGCTCATTTACGTACAACCTTCGTGGAACTAGAGGGTGTTGACCCAGTTGGTCAGCAGGGCGGCACCGGCGTCGCCGGACTTCTCGGGGTGGAACTGGGTGGCCCAGAGCGGGCCGTTCTCGACCGCCGCGACGAACGGCTGCCCGTGGGTGGTCCAGCTGACCAGCGGGGCGTTGATCTTCTCGTTGGTGATCTCCAGCTCCCAGCGCCGCACCCCGTAGGAGTGCACGAAGTAGAACCGGCTGTCCTGGTCGAGGCCGGCGAAGAGCCGGCTGCGCTCGGGCCAGGAGACCGTGTTCCAGCCCATGTGCGGGATGATCGGCGCGTCCAGCGGCTCGACCGTGCCGGGCCACTCGTCGCAGCCCGCCGTCTCCACCCCGTGCTCGACCCCGCGCTCGAAGAGGATCTGCATGCCCACGCAGATGCCCAGCACCGGACGGCCACCGGCCAGCCGGCGCCCGATGATCTGCTCGCCGCGCACCGCCTTCAGCCCGCGCATGCACGCCTCGAAGGCGCCGACGCCGGGCACCAGCAGGCCGTCCGCGTCCAGTGCCTGCTGGAAGTCGGAGGTCACCGTGACGGTGGCGCCGGTGCGCTCGACGGCCCGCTGCGCGGAGCGGAGGTTTCCTGATCCGTAGTCGAGGACCACGACGTTCTTGCCCATATCGGGGACAGCTCCAGGGTCTAGAGGCGCAGGACGCCGGCGGCCAGGCAGAACGCCGAGCTGATGGCGAGCAGGAAGACGACGCCCTTGGGCAGCTTCTGCTTCCAGAACGAGTACACGCCGCCGGCCAGGAACAGCCCCACGACGATCAGCACGGTGGCCGTGTTCACAGCGCGCCCTTCGTCGAGGGGAGGATGCCGGCCGCCTTCGCCCGCGGGTCGAACTCCGAGGCGTAGCGCAACGCCCGGGCCAGCGCCTTGAACTGGCACTCCACGATGTGGTGCGCGTTGCGCCCGTACGGGACGTGCACGTGCAGGGCTATCTGCGCCTGGGCGACGAAGGACTCCAGGATGTGCCGGGTCATCGTCACGTCGTAGCTGCCGATCATCGGCGCCATGTTCTCGGGCTCGGTGTGCACCAGGTACGGGCGACCGGAGAGGTCGACGGTCACCTGGGCCAGCGACTCGTCCAGCGGGACGGTGCAGTTGCCGAACCGGTAGATGCCGGTCTTGTCGCCGAGCGCCTGCTTGAAGGCGGCACCCAGCGCGAGGGCGGTGTCCTCGATGGTGTGGTGGGTGTCGATGTGCAGGTCTCCCTCGGTCTTCACGGTGAGGTCGAAGAGGCCGTGGCGGCCGAGCTGGTCGAGCATGTGGTCGTAGAACCCGACGCCCGTGGAGATGTCGGTCTGGCCGGTGCCGTCGAGATCGATCTCGACCAGGACCGTGGTCTCCTTCGTGGTGCGCTCAACGCGCCCGATGCGGGACATCAGTTCTTACAGCTCCTTGGTGACAGTTCCTTGGTGACGGTGCGGACGGCGTCCAGGAAGGCGTCGTTCTCGGCGGGGGTGCCGGCCGTGACGCGCAGGTACCCGGGGACGCCGTTGTCGCGGATCAGCACGCCGCGGTCGAGGATCGCCCGCCAGACGGCGCGCTGGTCCTCGAAGGTCCCGAACTGGATGAAGTTCGAGTCCGAGTCGGTGACGGTCAGGCCCAGCGCGCGCAGCGCCTCGACCAGCCGGTCGCGCTCGCCCTTGAGCTTCTGGACGTAGCCGAGCAGCGTGTCGGTGTGCTCCAGGCAGGCCAGCGCGGTCGCCTGGGTGACGGCCGAGAGGTGGTAGGGCAGCCGGACCAGTTGCACGGCGTCCACCACGGCCCGGTCGGCGGCCAGGTAGCCCAGGCGCAGGCCGGCCGCGCCGAAGGCCTTGGACATCGTCCGGGTGACCACCAGCAGCGGGCGGCCCTCGATCAGCGGCAGCAGCGAGGCGCGGTGCGAGAACTCGACGTAGGCCTCGTCCACGATCACCACGGTCGGCTTGACCGCCTGCGCGGCGTCGTGGAGCGCGAGCACGGTGTCGCGCTCCACAGCGGTGCCGGTCGGGTTGTTCGGCGAGCAGATGAAGAGCACGTCCGGGCGGTGCTCGGCGAGTGCCGCGATCGCCGCGTCCACGTCGATGGTGAAGTCGGCGTTGCGCGGACCGGCGATCCAGCGGGTGCCGGTGCCCCGGGAGATCAGCTCGTGCATCTGGTAGGACGGCTCGAAGCCGAGCGCGCTGCGGCCCGGGCCGCCGAAGGTCTGCAGCAGCTGCTGGATGACCTCGTTGGAGCCGTTGGCCGCCCAGACCTGGCCGAGCTCCAGCGGGTGCCCGGTGGTGCGGGTCAGGTAGCGGGCCAGCTCGGTGCGCAGCTCGACCGCGTCCCGGTCCGGGTAGCGGTTGAGCTTGCGGGCGGCGTCGGCGACCCGCTCGGCGATCCGGGCCACCAGCGGCTCGGGCAGCTGGT
Source organism: Kitasatospora sp. GAS1066B (assembly GCF_041262605.1). Classification (NCBI taxonomy): domain Bacteria; kingdom Bacillati; phylum Actinomycetota; class Actinomycetes; order Kitasatosporales; family Streptomycetaceae; genus Kitasatospora; species Kitasatospora sp. GAS1066B. The sequence continues at coordinate 13,929 of NZ_JBGCCO010000002.1, read as the reverse complement.
ACGGGTTCTCGTTGGTGTTCAGCTGGACCGGGACGTCCAGCTGCGGGGCGCCGTAGGGCGACTGTCCGCGCAGCTCGTCACGGACGGGCAGGTCGTCGATCTTCAAGAGTTCGGCACCGTCCAGTCGCTGTGCTGCTCCAGTTCGCCTTCGGCAAAACGTGCCCGGACGGCATCGCCGTGGCCGGGCAGGTCCTCGGCGTTGGCGAGGTTCACCACGTGCGCGGCGACGTCCGCCAGCGCCTCGCGGCTGTAGTCGATCACGTGGATGCCGCGCAGGAAGGACTGCACGGACAGGCCCGAGGAGTGGCAGGCGCAGCCGCCGGTGGGCAGCACGTGGTTGGAACCGGCCGCGTAGTCGCCCAGCGAGACCGGCGCGAACCGGCCGACGAAGATCGCGCCCGCGTTGCGCACCCGGGCGGCGACGGCGGCCGCGTCCCGGGTCTGGATCTCCAGGTGCTCGGCGGCGTAGGCGTTCACCACGGCCAGGCCCTGCGCCAGGTCGTCCACCAGCACGGTGCCGGACTGCCGGCCGGTCAGCGCGGTGGTGACCCGCTCGCGGTGCTTGGTCTCGGCCACCTGCTTGGCCAGCTCGACGTCGACCGCGTCGGCCAGCGCGAGGGAGTCGGTGACCAGCACCGAGGCGGCCATCGGGTCGTGCTCGGCCTGGCTGATCAGGTCGGCGGCCACCTCGGCGGGCACCGCGCTGTCGTCGGCCAGCACGGCGATCTCGGTCGGTCCGGCCTCGGCGTCGATGCCGATCCGGCCCTTGAGCAGGCGCTTGGCGGCCGCCACGTAGATGTTGCCCGGGCCGGTGACCAGGTTGACCGGCGCGCACTCCTCGGTGCCGTAGGCGAACATCGCGATCGCCTGGGCGCCGCCGACCGCGTACACCTCGGTGACGCCGAGCAGCGCGCAGGCCGCCAGGATGGTCGGGTGCACCTGGCCGCCGTGGTCCTTCTGCGGCGGCGAGGTGACCGCGATGCCCTGGACGCCGGCCTCCTGGGCGGGCACCACGTTCATCACAACGGAGGACGGGTAGACGGCCAGCCCGCCCGGCACGTAGAGGCCGACCCGGTCCACCGGCACCCACCGCTCGCTGACCGTGCCGCCGGGCACCACCTGGGTGGTGTGGTCGGTGCGGCGCTGCTCACGGTGGACCAGGCGGGCCCGGCGGATCGACTCCTCCAGGGCCGCGCGGACCTTCGGGTCCAGGGCGGTCAGGGCGGCGGTGATCGCCGCCTCGGGCACCCGGGTGGTCGCCAGCGTGACGCCGTCGAAGCGCTCGGTGATCTCGATCAGCGCCGCGACCCCGCGATGGCGTACGTCCTCGCAGATCGGCCGCACCGTCTCCAGGGCGGCTTCCACGTCGAACTCGGCACGGGGCAGCAGGTCACGCGGGTCGCTGGTGGAGCCGCGCAGGTCGATTCGAGAGATCACACGGCCCAGTGTAAGGAGTGGCCGGAATGGGTGGCCCCACATATCAGTCCGTGATACGAACGCTGAGACGTCCGCTGCGCGGCGTCCAGGGGCAGGGAACAGCAGGGGACGCGGGGATGGCGGGGAACATGGGGAGCACGGGGAACTCGGGAACGCAGGCGGCGCCGGCCGACTGGAACCCGGTCGAGCAGCGGTTATGGGAAGCCTTCCGGCGTGGCGAGGTCTACGACCTGTCGGTCGGCGACCGGCACGCGGACGATCCGGCCTCACCGGCCGGCTGGGGCCCGGAGCGGACCGTACGGGCCGAGGTGCTGGCGCTGCTGCTGCTCGCCGGCCCGGCCGCCATACCCGGCACGGTGCGCGGCCTCAAGCTCACCGGCGCGCTGGTCACCGGGCGCCTGGACCTCGCCGGCGGGCGGATCACCGACTTCCTCGAACTGCGCGCCTGCCGCTTCGACACCGGCGTGCTGCTCTCCGAGGCCCAGGCGGGCACGGTGCGCTTCGACGGCTGCTGGCTGCCCCGGCTGGACGGCTCCCGGCTGACCACCGCCGGCGATCTGGTGCTGGCCCGCTGCGTGGTGCCGTTCGGGGTGCGGCTGACGGACGCGCAGATCGGCACCGACCTGATCGTCAACTACCTCATGGCGGGCTGCGACCAGTACCAACACGCCTTCTCGGCCGACGGCATGACGGTCCATCAGGACTTCGAGGCCGACCGGCTGATCACCTACGGCGACCTGAGCCTGCGCACCGCCAAGATCGGCGGCCGGCTCTCGCTGCGCGGCGCCGAGCTGCGCGCCCGCCCCGGGCAGAGCAACTGCCTCAACGCGGCCCGGATCAACGTCGGCAGCACCTGCTACCTGAGCGGCTGGCTGCCCGCCGGGCCGATCCGACCGCACCCCAGCGCCCACCCGCTCGCAGTGCAGGGGGTGCTCTACAGCCTGCGCAACGCCGACCCGGGGCCGTTCTACCGCGCGCAGACTTCGGACCCGCGCGCGGAGGAGGTGGCGGAGACCGCTCCGGGAGTCCCGGGGCCACGACCCGAGGCCGAGGCTCTCGCCGGGACGCCTATGGCGCAGGGCAGCGCGCCCGGTGACATGTACGGCCACGGATTCGGCGAGGCGGCCGCGCTCGGCAGCCTCAGCGTGCCGTTCCGCGCCTTCGGCGGGGTCCGCCTGGAGGACGCCCGCTTCGAGTCCGCCTGCCTGATCGCCAACGCCGAGTTCCACCTGGCGGACGGCCAGGAACTCTCGCTACGCCGGATCCAGACCCCCGAACTGCGCTTCACCTGCCCGACCCCGCCTACCGGCACCGTCGCTCTCTCCCGGGCCCGGATCGGCAATCTGGTCGACTCCCCCAGCGCCTGGCCGACCAACCACAAGGTCCGGCTGACCGGCTTCGCCTACGAGTACCTGCGCCCACCGGAGGGCAGCGCCTTCACCGTCGCCCAGCGGGTCAACTGGCTGGACCACGCACTGGACGCCTACCACCCCGAGCCCTACGAGCAGTTGGCCGCCGCCCTGCGCCGCGACGGCCTCGACGAGGACGCCCGCGAGGTGCAGTACGCCAAGCAGCACCGCCGCACCCAGAACCTGCCCCTGCTGGGCCGACTCTGGTGCCGCTTCCAGGACATCACGGTGGGCTACGGCTACCGCCCGCGCCGCGCGGCGGCCTGGCTGCTGGCCGCCTGGCTGCTGGGCACCCTCTGGTTCGCCGGCCACCAGCCGCCGCCCGCCAAGCTGGACGAACACCCGCACTGGAACGCCGCGTTGTACTCGGCCAGCCTGGTGCTGCCGATCGTCAACCTGGGCCAGGACGGCTGGGCACCGGCCGGTTTCAGCCAGTGGCTGAGCGCCGGCCTGGTGATGACCGGCTGGCTGCTGGCGACCACGGCGGTGACGGGGGCGACCCGCGTGCTGCAGCGGGGCTGACACCGTGGCGCAGAACGTGCACAACGAGTTCCACGGCCGGGCCGAGTTCGTGGTGCAGGCCGGCAGCATCACCGGGCCGATCACCTACGTCGCCGCGCCGCTCACCGAGGAGGAGCAGGCCGCCCGCCGATTCGCGCGGATGGTCCATCTCCAGTGGTCACGCGAGGCCGGCCTGCGCGGACTGCTCGACCCAGCTCCGCTGTCCACTCGCTGGGTCGACGCCCACCACGAGTACGGCGACCACGTGCGTCTGGCCGGGCAGGTCGAGCAGGCGCAGGCGGGCGACCTGGCCGCGTTCGCGGCGGCTTTCCTGGCACTGCCGAAGCAGCGGTTGGTCCTGCTCGGCGAGGCCGGTTCGGGCAAGTCGAGCGTGGCGGTGCTGCTGACGCTGCGCCTGCTGGCGGACCGGACGGCCGACGACCCGGTGCCGGTGCTGCTCTCACTGGGCTCCTGGGATCCGCTGCGAGAACACTTCCAGGCCTGGCTGGCAGCCCGGCTGGCCGAGGACTACCCCAAGGCGCAACGACAGCTGCTGCTCGACGCCCAGCTGATCACGCCGGTGCTGGACGGGCTCGACGAGATGTCACCACCGCGCCGGGCCGCCGCACTTGATCGGCTGAACAAGGGTGCGGCGGGTACCGCCCCGCTGATCCTGACCTGCCGTGCTGCCGACTACACCGGCGGCGTGCTGCGGTCCGCCGCGGTGGTGCGGGCGCAGCCAGTGATGCCGCAGGACGCACTCGCCTACCTGGAGGCGGTGGTGCCACCACAGCGACACGGGCCATGGCAGCCGGTCTTCGCGGTACTGGCGGGCGAGCTGTCCGGGCCACTGCTGACCGTCTCGGCCAACCCCCTGATGCTCGGCCTGATCCGCGCGGTACATGGCGCCGGCCACCCGGACCCGGCGCATCTGCTGTCCTTCACCGAGGTCCGCGAGCTGGAGAACCATCTACTCGACGGCCTCCTCCCAAGCGTCTTCACCGATGTGCCGGCAGCGCCGGCACAACCGGCAGCGCGGCGACGCCGCTGGGCGCTCGATCGCGCCGAGCGCTGGCTGGGCTTCCTGGCCACCGATCTGACGGTCCGCCACTCGGATGACCTCTCGTGGTGGCAGCTGCATCAGCGGGTTTCCTCGTGGCGGCGGGCGCTGCTGACCGGGGCAGCCACCTGGCTGCTCGCCATCCCGCTGCTGGCAGCGGACCTCCTCGCGATCGGCCAGCCGTACCAGGTCCTGCCCTGGGGTGCTCTGCTGTTCGGCGGCGGCGTCCTCGGCTTCTCGGTCGGCGGATGCGCCGGGGCTGCCGGGGCTCGCGGAAGTGCCATCAGGCCGGCGGTGCTCCGGACCACCGAACGACCGGGCCCCGCCGTGCTCGGCGCGCTGCTGCGCCGGCCTTGGGCTGCGCTTCTGCTGTGCTGCTGGCTATTCTGGGCGGCGGCAAACGGCATCTCGTTCGTCCGCTGGACGCAGCACCGGTCAGGGCCGGTGCCGAACCTCTTCCCGCTGGCGTCCTTCGCGGCACTCGTCGGTACCGTCGCGATCCAGTGGCTGTTCAACCTGCTGACCGCGCCGATCAAGCGGGAGGAACTGGCCGATCCAGCAAGCGCGTTGGCACGCGGCCGACGGAGCGCGGTGCGACCCGCCCTCGGGGTCGGTCTGCTGTCGGCAGTCGGCTGCGCGCTCTTCTTCGTCGTCGTGGGCGCAGGCATGTCGCTGACGTGGTCAGACGCATGGGTCGGGATGTCCGTACTGGCGATCGAGGCCGGCGTGCTGGGCGCGGCGATCGGGCTGGTCCGCACATCGTGGTTCGCCTACCGCCACGCCCACCTCCACCACGCCCTCAGCGGCCGCCTCCCCTGGCGCCTGTCGAAGTTCCTGGCTGATGCCCACCGCCTCGGCGTGCTGCGGCAGGTCGGCCCGGTCTACCAGTTCCGCCACGCCCGCCTGCGGGAGCGGCTCGCGGAGCGCCGGGCACGCTGAGCCGGTCGGGCTCCGCGCCTCCGATCAGCGATCGGCCACCACGAGCCGGTCACCGCCCGCCGCATCGGCGAACGCTGCCCAGGCCTTCGCGGAGAAGCGGAGGGCGGGGCCGGCGGGGTCCTTGCTGTCCCGGACGGCGATGTCGCCGGAGGCGGCGGCGCACTCGACGCAGTTGTCGTTCTGGTTGCTCCGGCTCGACTTCTGCCAGGCCACCGGGAGTGCAGAGGCGTCGGGGAAGTAGCTCACTTGATCCTGTCTCTTCTCGATAGTGGAACGACCTCGCTCCCTCAGGGAGGGCGGAGGCCAGGTGCGAGGGTCGATGTCAGGCGGAGAAGTCTCCGTGACTGTCGAACTCCCCGTTCTGTACGCCGAGCAGGAATCGCGCCCACTTCCCCGGAGTGGTCCGAACGATAATTTCAGCAGAATCGGACTCGCGAACCTCTACCATTCCGTCGACAGTGCGGACCTCAATGCACTCATTGGCACTTCCGCTGAACGACGACTTCTGCCAAGGGGTCATAGATCTCAGCCTTTCAAGTCTTGCATGAGCTTACGGATAAAATCGCGGGAGGCATCTGGCGAGAGCGCCGTACCGTCGACCTCCGCAACCATGCTGCGGTAAGTCCGCAACTCCGCCTCGGCATGAATGAACTGCGGACTCTGGGTCAAGTCGATCTGCACCGTGTCAAGCTCCGGAACCGCACCCACGGCCAAGGTCAGGTTCTCTCCGGCGCCCGGGAAGGTATCCACATCGAACGGGATGGCGCGGACGGTGACATTGGGGCGTTCCGAATCCTCCAAGAGGCTCTTCAGCTGGTCGCGCAACACAGCGGGGCCGCCGAACTGCATGCGCAGGGCTGCCTCGTGGATGTATGCCGCGTACGGCTTGCCGTCGAGCACGACCCGTTGCCGCTGCACGCGGAACGCAGTGCGTGCGTCCACCTCATACCTGGGGAGCGGAGGCCTGATGCGTGCGAAGACGGCACCGGCATACGCGCCCGTCTGCACCAGCCCAGGAATATAGGTAGTCGCCCAGGTAATCAGACCTCTTTCGTCATCGGCGTAGTACTCCATCTCCGCGATGTCGAGAAAGCCGGCGGGGAGACGGCCTCGATACTCATCGAACCATCGTTTTCCGCGATCTTGCGTCATGGCCGCGAGCGCACCGATCAACTCGTCATCAGTGCATTTACTTGCGATAGCCCAGGACTGGAGCCGCTCGGGACTGATCCCAGCCTTACCCGACTCCATCTGGCTGATTTTCGGGGTATCGGTACCGAGCGCCGCAGCCATGGCCTGCGGGGTCATCCCCGCGTACTCACGCAGCTTGCGCAGCTCGATGCCCAAGCGCTGCTGACGGACAGTCGGCGACAGGCGGGGTGGCATGCGGTCCGGCGCTCCTTCCTCGACAGGTGCTGACAGTCTGCCGTCCAGTGACTGAGCAGGTCCAACCCGGGCGAGTGGCGGGCCCACCGGCAGAGTCACCCATACGAGCGACTACCAAATCGGTAGCAATATTGGCCCCTCATGCCCTAGCGTGTTCCATGCCGAACAGAGCGTCGACGGACCGTCAACTGTCGGACCTACGACGCTGCTTTCCGCGCACAGCCATCCGCATACTCAGCAGACCCGGCCAGCCGGGACCGCCAAGGAGACAGCACCATGGCAGCACGAGTCACCATGCCCATCGACCCCTCCGAGCAGCGCGCCATCACCTCCGCCGCCGCCCTCACCGCCATCCTCACCGAGGCCGACATCACCATCCCCTCCCTCGGCGTGGACTGGCCCACCATCACCGGCCACTACCTCGTCACCCTCGGGCGGGTCCGCCCCGACGTGGCCGACGAGTTGACCGCCCTGCTCCGCGACGGCCTGAACGCCCGTGCCCAGCACCAGCGTTGAGTCCCCCGAGGACCGCGCCTGCCGCGAGCAGCGCGAAGCCGCCGAACTCGCCGTCGCCGCCCTGGTGGACGCCCTCGCGCTGGCCGGACTTCCGCCGCTGGTGGCCCTGGAGGGCGGCGCCCGGATCACCATCACGCCCGCCGGGGCGCACATCGAGATCGGCGGTTGCGGCGTCCGCACGCTCACCGCGATCACCGACCACATCGCCGCTCACGCGCACTGCACGGGCCGGGTCCTCCGGGGTTCCGTCGTGCCCACTGGGCTGGCCGAACTGCCCTCTCTGCGCGAGGAACTGAGCCACCCGTGAAGAAGAGCGTCATGACCCTGCACGTCTACCGGATCACCGCCACCGGCCGGCGCATCAAGCTCTCCTCCCGCCGGATCCGGTCCGACGAGCCGGACACCCGCCCGTTGCCCGATGTGTGGCCGCGCTGCCGCTGCCGTCGGTGCGAGCGCCCGGTCTCCTCTCCCGTGAGCGCCGTGGGAGGGACGGGGCCGTGAGGCAACGTAGCCAAGGAGTGGCAGATGCGGCGCCAGAGAGAACGGTTTCAGCCGAAACCGGTTGGTGCAGAAGTTATTGATGAGATGCCAGGGATTAAGCAGGCGAGACGCGGGGCCGCACCGGCGTCCCCGACTTGGGCCCTGACTGCCGTCGTCAGGCCCTGGTGGGTGGCACTGCCGGGTCGGCCGGCCCGGTCAACCGGACCCGGCTGCCGGAGGTCGGGCTCCAGGTGGCAACGGCGGGCAGCCGGGCAGCGGCTGTGTGTCCGGGAATCTCCGGTGAACTTCCGCCTCCCCTAGCACAAGCGTTCTCCAGCCTCGACCATCGGACCGGGCCGGCCACCAACACACCGCCTGCCCCCATGCCCCCAAGGGCATGGCCGTTGCCGGCCTTTGTGGGCTGGATGAAACACGGGGGAAGCCATGCCCAAGCTGTTGAAGACACCCAAGCTCCGCCGCACCATAGCCATGGCCGCCGCCGTGCTGACCATCGCCGGCGGTGCCACCCTCACCACCGCCGGCACAGCCAACGCGAACGTCGGCGGCGAGCAATGTGGCCCCTCTCAGGGCCCCTGGTGGGGCTGGACCCTGCAACCCTGCGTCGATGAGGTCTCCCCCGGCGTGTACTACAGCAGGGTCCTCATGATGGGTGGCAGCACCGACGTGCGCGTCTACACCGGCGTCTACGACAAGTGCAACGGCGTCACCTACGGCATTCCCGGTGACTCGCCCGCCAACGACATCTTCCCGGGCACAGCCTGGTTCTACAGCTACCAAACCCCCTACATCAACTGCTCCCAAGGCGTGTGGGGCATCGCGCGGGTCGCTGACGACGGGATCGGAGCTTCTTGGGCCTGGTCACAGGGCATGTTCGGCTGAGCGGAACACCGCACGGCTCCGGCCTTGGCGCCGTGCGGTGTTCCGTCGAGCGCTGCCCGAGGCGCCTCTAGGGCTCGCGGTAGTCGTCGAAGTTGTCATGCCGCGACACTAGCGTCTACATCTGTGTAGACAGTACCGGAGTCGCGTGTCTGCAGATGCCGATCACGGCATCGATCACCGCGTGGGTGCCGCACTCCACCCGTGCCTACCGTGAGTGGCGGCGCGGCGCAGCTCCCGGGGTCCGCTGATGAGGCGGCGTTCCGGGTGAGGCACGACAACAATGGATCACATGGACGCCGTGCAGGAGTACATCGACGGGATCGCTCCCGAACACCGCCCTCTCTTCGATCGGGTGAGCGGCCTGATCCTGGAGGCGTTCCCGGAGGCGGGCCTGGTGCTGTCATACGGGATGCCGACCTACCGAGTTGGAAAGCGCAAGCTTCATGTCGGCGCCTGGCAGCACGGTGTCTCGATCTACGGGTGGGGCAAGGACCGCGATGCGGGCTTCAGCTCCCGACACCCCACGCTCGTGAGCGGGAAGGGGACCATTCGGCTGCGGTCCCAGGACGCGGTAGTAATCACCGATGACGAGCTGCGCGATCTCATCCGCGCCACACTGGAAGCCTGAGCGAACCTGCCGTCGCGGCGGACCCAGCCTCGTCAACGCCGCGTGTTCCGGGGGATCGGGTGAGGCCCGGATGCCACTGGGAGCCGCTGGGAGCCGCTGGGAGCCGCTACTGACCGTGATGACGGCTGCGGCCAGGTGACTCCCCGTCAGGTGGCCGAGGGGCCGGCCGTTCCAGGCCGCGGGTGCTCGCCACCACCGCGTACCCGAGCAGCCCGAGGCCCAGCACCGTGGGCAGGCCCCACAGCAGACCGGCCTGCTCCAGCGAGGCCGAGTCCGCCAGCACCGGCCGCAGCGGCGAGTCACCGCCCGGCAGGTAGAACGCACTGACCGGGGCGCCCCCGGGTGCCGGGCAGGAGCCGGTGGTGCGCAGCGGCTCGATGCCGCCCGGCAGGTCCAGGTAGCACTGGCGGTAGTGGGTGCCGTGGCTGCCGATCTCGGAGTCCTCGTAGGCGATGTGGACGGTCCCGTGGGTGCCGAGCGCCATCACCGCCACCGCCCCCGCGGACGCGGTCGCGTAACAGAGCGCGAGGGCGCCCAGCACGTAGGCCACCTTCACTGCGCGCGGCGCGGTCCGCCTGCCGTAGACCAGCCGGCGCACCGGCAGGAACCAGCCGACGATCAGTCCGATACCGCCGATCACGATGCCGATGCCCAGGTCCACGAAGCCCAGCAGCGCCTGGACGATGACCAGCAGCAGCACCAGCGCCCAGCCCAGCACCGCCCGCCCCGGGGTGCGCGGGCGCAGCGGTTTGCGCTCCCGCTCCTCCAGCGCCTTGCGGTCGCCGAGCGCCGAGCGCGTCAACCCGTTGTCCGGGTCCAGGTGGCCGAGGCCGCGTTGCTTCAACTGCTCGCGCAGCACCGACCCGGGCCGATGGCTCGCCATCCGCCACGCCTCGCCCACCCGCGCCACGTCCGCGGTGCCGGGCTGCTCGCCCGGGTAGCAGTCGGTGAAGCAGAGCAGCACGCTGCGGATCTGCGAGACGCCGTACCTGCTGCGGCTCAACTGGTAGAGCCGATCGAGGTCGAACCCGACCTTGGTGAGCTGCCTGCGCTGCTCCTTCGTCAACGCCGGAAGCCCAGGTGAGCGCCAGTCCTGTGGATCGTCCATGGTGTCCCCCGTTCGCCTGTCGGGCGGACCATACCGCACGGCGCTCACAGGGTGTTCGTGCGTTCGACGCGTCCACAGGTCCATCACTTCCGGATCCCCTGACGGGACAGCGGCACACCGACAACCCGCCTGTCGCGTATCTGATTACTATGCGATTCGACTGCTCAAGCAGTGCGAGGACCCGGGGGCGTGCGCGTGGAGCTGGAGCTTCGACACCTACAGGCTCTGTGCGCGATCGCGGACGCGGGGAGCCTGGGCCGGGCCGCGGCCGAGTCGGGGTACTCGCAGCAGGCGATGAGCACGCAACTGCGCAGGATCGAACTCCACTTCGGCGAGGCGCTGTTCGAGCGCAACGCTGCGGGCGTGCGGCCGACCAGGTTCGGTGTGGAGGTGGTCGCGCGGGCCCGGGACGTGCTGGCCCGGGTCGAGGCCATCGGACGGGGCCCGGTCGAGGACGCGGCGCCGCGACCCGTGTTGCGGCTGGCCGCCACCAACTCCCCGATCCTGTCGGGCATGGTCGGACGCCTGCGGACCGAACTGCCTGATCTGGTGCTGACGGTGAGCAGCGTGTACCGGTCCTCCCAGATCGTCGAGCTCCTGGAGACGGGCATGCTCGACGCCGCCATCGGCGTGGACTACCCGGGTCTGGAGCTGCGGCACTCCATCGCCATCGAGCATCGCGGGATCGTCACCGAGCCCTCGTTCGTGGCCCTGCCCGCCGGGCACCGGCTGAAGCACCGCACGGCGGTCGAGCTCGCCGACCTGGCCGAGGACCCCTGGTTCCTCACCCCCGACGACGGTGCCGGCTGGCCCGGCGTCTTCTACGCGGCCTGCGCGGCGGTCGGCTTCGCGCCGGCGATGGTGCACGAGTTCCTCGGCGACCGGCTCCAACTGCTGGACATGATCGCCGACGGCCTCGGCGTCTCGCTGGTGCAGGCGACGACCCGGACGATCCCCGGCGTCATCGTCCGGCCCCTGATCGGCACGCCCGTCTGGTGCCGCTACCTGCTGGCCTGGCGCAAGGAGAGCGTGGCCGAGGACGTGGCGGCGACGCTCTTCGGCGCGGCCGCCGCCTCGTACCGGGACCTGATAGCGCGGTCGCCGCACTTCAAGACGTGGGCGGCGGGGACCTACCGCGGGACGCTTCCGTAACGGCACTGCCACGCGTGTTGAGGCGAGGACAGGTCAATCGCTGTGCCCGGCCGCACTGTTCGGCGCAGCCGCGGTGAGAGGTCGTGCGGTGCGGGGTGGAATCGGAACTCGCGGTCAGTACCAGTTCGGTTGGGGGCGGACGAAGAGCACGTTCTGCTGCCCCTCGGCCCGGACCTCGTGCTCGGTGCGTCCGTCCAGGCTGACGTTGAGCCGCGGATCGGAGTGCTGGGTGTAGCGGACGTCGCCGTCCGGGGTCACGGCGGTGACGATCGCGGTGTGGTGGATCTGGCCCTGCGGGAGGCTGGGGTCCTGGTTGTTGTTCTCCTGGAAGAAGACGATGTCACCCGGCTTCACCTGATCCTGTGTCACCTCCTGGCCGCCGTTGCCGGTCAGGAAGTCGTGCAGGTTCTGGGCGGCGCTCCAGCTGTCGCTGTGCTCCTGCCCGGCGATGAAGCCCAGGCCGAAGTCCCAGCCACTCTGGCCGGCGATGCTCTGGTTCCAGCCGCTCGAGTCGTACGTGTTCCAGCCCTTGTACTGCATCCCGGCCTCGTGCAGCGCGTTCGAGGTGAAGTTGGTGCAGTTGTCCTCGCCGCTCACGTCCCCGTGGCCGTCGTTCCAGTGCGCCTGCGCGTACTGCACGAACGCCACCCGGTCGTACTTGCCGTCCGTGCCGTGCAGTTCGGCCTTGACGGAGTCGGGGATGCCGGGCAGGCCGGCGATGGCGACCGGCTCGGAGAGCATGAACTGGTGCTGCTGGAGCGGGGTGAGGCCGTTCCACCAGTCGGTGACCAGTTGCGGGTTGTCACCGCTCGGGATGTCGCCCTGGTAGGCGGCGAGTTCGACGTTGGAGGCCTCGCCCTGGATCTGGTCCAAGGCCTGACCCAGGTCCGTCACATTGGTGTCGTTGCCCAACTTGGCGAGCTCGGCGGCCACTTGCTGGTCGGCCTGCGCGGCCTCGCCCAGCGCCTCGACGAGCAGCCCGTTGACTTCGGCGAGCGCGTCGCGGTTGTCGGGCGAGTCGGCTCCGCCGGGCGGGATGCTGGCACCCGCGCCTTCGAGGTCGACCGACAGGTTGAACTGCTGGGCGAGGGCCAGTGCGCGGTTGAGCGTGCTCTGGGCGTACTCGATGCTGTGGGTCAGGCCGTGCAGCACCATCGCCACACCGCGCATGATGTCGGAGGCGGCCTCCAGCGCGTCGGCCTGGCCGGAGAGCCTCTGACCGGCCGCCTGGCCGACCGCGTCCTGCCAGTGGTCGCCGAGCGGGCCGACGCCCTGCGCGTGCAGGTCGTTGGAGGCATCGGTCGCCTCCTGGGCGGCGAGCATCCAGCCGTCGGCGGCCGTCATCCACTGCGTGGGGTCGGCCTGTTGCAGGTCCGCGAGGGTGATCATGGCGGCCTCAGCTCGCGTTCAGGTCGGCGACCGCCTGCTGGAAGCGGCGGCCCGCCTCGGCGTCGGCCGCGTCATAGGAGTTGGCAGACTGGTTCAACTGGTCGGAGTAGGCCCGCAGTTGGCCGACGATGTCGTTCAGCCGAGCCTGCCAGTTGGTGGCGCAGGTGGTCAGCGCCGAGGAGGACTGCCAGGCGGGCTGCGCCTGAGCCACCGTCAGGCTGTCGTCCAGCAGGTGGTCGGCGGTCGGCGAGGCCTGGTCGGAAATCGCGCGCACCGCCCTGGCCGTGCCACGCACACCGTCGGGATGGACCTGGATGTCATTCATTTCTTTCGCGCTCCCCCGTCATCCACCGGCGGCGAGCCACCCCCGGTGGCAGGATACTAGCGCGTGCCCGGGCCCGTGGTCTGCACTCAATCGCAGGCGTACGGAGCCAAGTTGCCCGGCATGAAGTCCTGGTGCACCGCCAGCACGTCGACCAGCAGCAGCACCACCGCGACCAGCAGCAGCAGCGCCAACAGCGCCGTCCCGAGGCCGACCCCGGCACTACCGTCGCGCGGGGAACGGACCAGCGCCCACACCGCGACCGCCGCGCCCGCCAGGGTCAGCAGCAGCGCCGCAGCGCTCGCCACGCTGGCGAGCGCCGGCACCCCCGCGACGTGGTGGCAGTGCGCGAGCACCTGGGTCACCTGCTGGTCGTAGACGTGGGCCTCGAAGGACAGCCCGGCGACCCCCAGCGCGAGCAACCCGAAGACCACCGCGATCCGCCGTCCGAACCGCCCGGCCCCTGCCTCGGCGGCGGGCGAGCGAAGTCCCTGCTGTGCCGGCCTGTCGTTCATGTCAGTTCCCCCTCGTGAGGCGCGCCACGTGCCTTCAACCTGGGGAATTGTACGGACGGACGGGAGTAGTGCGCCCACCAGGGCCACGGTGTCCGCTAGGGCCTGTACGGCGGATCTTTCCGGGCCCGCGACGCCGGGCATCCCGGCTGGACGCACGCCCGAATCGCCCAAGTACGTCCAGTACGAG